>JBBRPC010000074.1:0-15087 GCA_038228615.1 Acidimicrobiia bacterium
ACGTCGATCCTGATCGATGTCGGTAAGGCCCCTGGGCGCGCAGCGATGACCCAACCGGAAATCAACGACGTGCTCGTGCGATATGGGCGCAGCCATCATTGTGTCGTGCGTCTGAAGGGCGGCGATCCTTTTGTTTTCGGTCGCGGCGGTGAGGAAGTCGCTGCGCTCCAAGCAGCAGGTATCGCATTCGAAGTTGTACCCGGTGTCACGAGCGCGATCGCGGCCGCGGCGTACGCAGGCGTGCCCGTGACTCATCGTGGTGTGGCGACGCATTTCACGGTTGTCACCGGTCACGAAGATCCAGACAAGGGCACAATCGACACCGACTGGAACGCGCTCGGACGCGTCGGCGGCACGCTCGTGATTCTGATGGGCGCAGCACACATCGGTGAGATCGCACCACTGCTTATCGCCGCAGGCAGGTCGAGGCTTACCCCTGTCGCTGCGGTGCAATGGGGTACTACGGCGCAACAGTCGACGATTCGCACGACGCTCGGCGAAGCCGCGACCGCAGGAATCCAGTCGCCGTCAGCGATCGTTGTCGGCGAGGTTGCAGCGTTCGATTTCGGGTGGTTCGAGCAGCGTCCGCTCTTCGGAAAGCGTGTTGTGATCACCAGGGCACGAGAACAGGCAAGTTCACTCAAGGCACGGCTGATCGAGCTGGGCGCGCAGGTCATCGAGCTTCCAACAATCACGCTCCAGCCTGTCGAATTCGCTATCCCACCGTTGGATCCCTACGAGTGGGTCATTTTCAGCTCAGCGAACGGAGTGCAGCACTTTTTCTCGGGGGGCCTCTTTGCCGAAGGTCTCGACGCGCGAGCACTCCATGGTTGCAAGGTCGCCGTGATCGGTCCGGGTACGCGCCAAACGCTCGAGGAGTTCGGTGTACGCGCCGACTTGGTGCCCACACGGTTTGTCGCTGAGTCGCTCCTCGATGCGTTTCCTGCGCCGGGCGTTTCAGAAGCGAGGGTCCTCATCGCGCGTGCGGCCGTCGCCCGAGATGTGCTGCCAGATGGTCTTCGGGCATTGGGTTACGAAGTGGATGTGCTGTCGGTCTACGAAACAACGCGCGCCACGCCTTCCCACGACGATCTTGTCGCGGTGCGCGGCGGGCACGTCGACGTGATCACGTTCACTTCGTCGTCGACGGTTGCAAATTTTGTGGAAGTTGTCGGCGCGTTCGAGGGCGAACACGCAGCGATCGTCTCAATCGGTCCAGTCACATCTGCCGCGGTGCTCGAACACGGTCTCCACATCGACGTCGAAGCCGAACCTCACGATATCGATGGCCTCGTCGCTGCTGTTCTCAACGCCGTCGCACGGCAATAGCATCGCCAACATGGCTTTCCCCGAGCAACGTCCTCGTCGGTTGCGGCGAACGGCTGCGCTGCGACGACTCGTGAGTGAAACCAGTGTTGGCATCGATGATCTCGTTGCACCGTTGTTTGTCAAAGAGGGCATCACCGAAGCTGAGCCCGTGCTGTCGATGCCAGGTGTCGCGCAACACAGTGTGGCTTCGCTGCGCACCGAGGTACGCGCGTTGGTGGGCTTGGGTATTCCCGGCATCATGTTGTTCGGAGTGCCAGCACACAAGGATGCGCGGGGTTCAAGCGCCGATGACCCCAACGGCATCGTCCAAGTCGCGCTGCGACAGCTACGCGATGATCATGGCGACGAACTCGTGTTGATGGTCGACAATTGTCTCGACGAGTACACCGACCATGGGCACTGCGGAATCTTGCGCGACGATGGCCGTGTCGATAACGACGCCACCCTCGAACGCTACGCAACTATCGCGATCGCGCAGGCGCAGGCTGGCGCGGACGTGGTCGCACCATCGGGGATGATGGACGGTCAAGTCGGCGCAATCCGTTCGGCGCTCGACGATATGGGCTACGCCGAAACCGCAATTTTGGCGTACGCAGCGAAATTCGCATCTGCTCTCTACGGGCCCTTTCGCGACGCTGCGGAATGCGCACCAAAGTTCGGCGATCGCAAGAGCTATCAAATGAATCCGGCCAACGCGAGAGAAGCGATCGACGAGGTCGCACTCGATCTCGGTGAAGGCGCCGACATCGTGATGATCAAGCCAGCGCTCGCGTATCTCGACATCATCCGCACATTGCGTGACGAGTTCAGTGCGCCGATCGCTGCGTATCACGTGAGCGGCGAATACGCAATGGTGCAAGCGGGAGCGCAACTCGGATGGATTGATGGCGACGCCGTTGCTCTGGAACACATGCTCGCGATCAAACGCTCAGGCGCCGACGTCATCCTCACGTACTTCGCACGACGCGTGGCCGAGCTCCTCGGATAACAGCTGCACGACGAGCTCCTTCGTAGGATCGCGCGATGGATTGGTTCGAACGCGCCCAGGCAGTCATTCCGGGTGGCGTAAATTCGCCCGTTCGTGCGTTCAAGTCGGTTGGCGGAGAGCCATTCTTCACGGCATCGGCACAGGGCGCGTACCTCACGGATACCGACGGTACCGAGTACCTCGACTGGATTCAGTCGTGGGGCGCAATCATTCTGGGGCACGCGCACCCTGCGATTGTCGCAGCGGTGCAAGGGGCGACGGCCCGCGGGACGTCGTACGGCACGCCGACAGTCGGCGAGGTGCAGCTCGCGGAGATGATCTGCGATCGGGTCGATTCTGTCGAGAAGGTTCGCTTGGTTTCGTCGGGTACCGAGGCTGCAATGACCGCCGTGCGTCTCGCCCGAGGTGCGACCGGCCGTAGCAAGATCGTGAAATTCGCGGGTTGTTATCACGGGCACCTCGACTCGTTGCTCGTCGCAGCAGGTTCCGGCGTCGCAACATTTGGGTTGCCCGGTTCAGCAGGGGTCACCGAAGGCACCGTCGCCGACACAATTGTCGTTCCCTACAACGATCCCGACGCGTTGACCGCGCTGTTTCGCGACCACGGTGGCGACATCGCGGCGGTGCTCGTTGAACCAATCGCGGCCAACATGGGCCTCGTCGCACCGAAGCCAGGCTTTTTGGAAACGATCCGGGAATTGTGCGCGCAATTCGACGCACTCTGTGTGTTCGATGAGGTCATCACTGGGTTTCGCGTCGCGCGCGGCGGAGCGCAGGAACTTTTCGGTGTCAACGCCGATTTGACCATCATGGGCAAGGTGGTGGGCGGTGGGCTTCCACTCGCGGCCGTTGGAGGTACGGCCACGATCATGGACAATCTGTCGCCGCTCGGAGCCGTCTACCAGGCTGGCACCTTGTCGGGAAACCCGCTCGCAACCGCAGCTGGAATCGCCACGCTCGAATTGCTCGACGTCGCGGCGTATGAAGCCTTGAGCGATACGGCCGAACATCTCGCCGATTCGCTCGCGACAGCGTTCGACCAGGCAGGTGTCGCGACCCAGGTCACGCGCGCCGGAACCTTGGTCGGTCTCTTCTTTAGCGACAGCCCAGTGACGAACTACGTGCAGGCGCAGCAGGCTGATCACGCCCGTTATGCACGATGGTTCCACGGAATGCTCGACAACTTCGTGTATGTAGCTCCGAGCGGCTACGAAACGATGTTCCCCGGACTCGGCCACGACGATGCCGCGATCGAACACACCGTCATGGCCGCTCGAGCGGCGTGCGACGAGTAGCAACCGGTTTCGGTTACTTGTCGCTTCCTTCGGAGCGTTTCCGAATGCGGTCCATGTAAAACAGCGTGAGTACAAAGATCACGATCATTACCGTCATCGCCACGAATGCAAGCGGGCCCTGCTCGGACGCGTCGATTGGTTGTGGCGCCAAGGCGCCGGCCGGCGTCCCGAAGCCGAGCAACACCACGAGGCCCACAACAGCCGTAGCGCCGAGGCGGCGCAACCAAGTAACGACAGTCAACAACATCTCACTCATACTGTGGCTACCGTTCCGCCCGCAGCCGCGATGCGCCGCTGGGCTTTCTCGCGACTATGCAGCGAATATAACGCGACGGCAAACAACGTCCCCGACATCAACAGGTACATCAACGGTGGAAGGCGAATGGAGCCGTAGTCGAATACGAGCAATAGCCATTTGTGGGGTTTCGTTGGGTCGCAGCCAGGTTGCGTCGGCTTGATATTCGGATTGCCCTTCGGGAAATTCGGGTCGACGCCAGCGTCGCTCGGTTGCAATTGCTTATCGCAGAACTCCACCGCCGCGTATTTCGGATTGTGCTTGACGAGATATGGAGCGTCACCTCCAAGGATGTATTCCTTCAGTGACTCTGTACCGTTCTTGTTGGGCACCCCGGTTGCGTCGATCGGAGCCTGTGTCAGCACGAGCCCACCCAATTCGTAGGCTGCGTCGGGTTGCACCGCCTTCGGCGCATCGCCGATGACCTTTTTGGTCACCAACGCAGCGTCGACAGCTGAACGGAGCAACTGGTACTTCTCCGGAGCGATCGTCGCACGATTTGTGCGCGGAATCGCACTAATCGAATCGATTGTCGAGTCGGTGAGGCTGTCGATGACCGCACACTTTGGCTTATCGGTCGGGCAATGAATCGGCATCCACAGCGGCGTCCGTCCCTTCGGACTCGTCAGCGGTGTTTGGGTGGTGAGCCACAGCGTGGAAAGCAACACCATGATGCCCGCCAATGCCGCAGCGGCAATTTGAAAGCCGAGGCGCGCCCCAACGTTGGTGGCCAGCAGCATGAAGGTGGAACCGCAAAACAACACGATTCCCGACACGACCACGAGCACACCAAGGATCGTGGGATCCCAGAGCGACTTCTTTTCGGCCGCGAGGACGGCAACAACGTGCAACACGATTCCGTCTCCTACTTGCAGTTCGACTCGTAGTTAGTGGCTGCGTTGAGCAAGTTGCTGGACTTGTCGAGGCCACAGCGTTCGTACAACAAGATCTGTTCGAGCATGGCGTTATCGACGCCGCCGAATGGGTCGTTGGCAGAGAACTTCGTGGGTGCCAACAACGGCGTCGAGGCTTGGCTCAACATACAGCCGTAATACTTCAGCTTGACCGTGGTATCTGCAAGCACAGCTTGGTTGCACTGACCTGGCATCATCCCAGAGCCGCGCCCACCAACGCCGTAGAGCTTCCCGTCGATGGAACCTTCGAGAATGAACTTGTCGTGGCTTAACTTCCCAGAATCAGGGGTGAGGTCGCCGTTCGTGCCGCGGATATCAGGGAAGCGGCGTTGCATTTCACCAGCGCGAAGGTTGAATCCGATCGAACCACCACCACCTGGATCGCCGAGCAGATCTTCCGGCTTCAAATCCGAGTTCGTCGGATCGAAGATCGACCAGTTTTTGGTGTGACAACGTGCGCAGTTCGTCTCGAACAGGATCTGGCCATCACCAACGTTCGCACGCCGAGCGCTCCACTCCTTTGCCCAGTCGAGTGCAGTCTTTGCAGCGTCGACTGCCGAATCATCTTGGGCCACAAACCGTTGCGCGTACAGCCCGCGCGCGAGCCGCAGACATGCAGCGCTGTTCTGGGGCGCTGATGCAGGCCCTGTGCCGTCTTCGTGGCATTGCTTGGCGGCAAAGTCGGCAGTGTCGTTCGTGAGTTGCTTGGTAGTGGTCGCAACCTCGGTCTTGGCGGCCTTGAGTTCGTCGGGGGTAGTGGCCGCAGTTTTCTGCAATGCTGCGAGGTGAGCAATCGCTGCGTCTTTGGCGATCGGATCCAACGGGGTCGAGGGATCGGGGGTTCGCTTGACGGCGAGACGCAAGGTCTGGCACGTATCCCGATTTGCCAAAGCCGCTGATTGTTTGGCCGGATCTTGTTCAGCCTTGGCTGCGGCATCGTCGGCTTCGAATGAATCGCGACAACCCAGCGTGTCAAATTTCTTCGTATCCGCGCTGCGGGCAGCCACTGCCGTGTCGTAGGCGCTCTGCGCGGCCGTGAGTTGTTGTGCAGGTTCGGCCTTCCATGCAGCTTGCGCGCACGCTGCTTGGCCGAGCGCCGTGGTTGCATCTTTCGGCGTATCGGCCTGGCAACCGGCGAGGTCCTTCGCAGCTTGAGCTGGCGTACCTGGCGGAAGTTGAATCGAGGTGAGATACGCCACGAGGTCGTTGATGCTCTGCGCGTTCTTCGGGCCGCCACCGTTGCGGTCGACACCCCAACCTTGCATCGGGGAGCCGGGACGACCACGGGTGATGATGTCGTTGACCTCGGAAGGTGAGAAGCGATACAGCACCGTGTTCAACGGCGGCGCTTTCCATGAGATCGAGTGTGCGATGCCGGTATTTTGGTCTGTGTAGGTGTAGGGCGCGGCACCGCCACCAGCGGTCACGCCATGACAATTCGCGCACTGCAACGACAGCGCCGCATTGAAGTTCGGCATCGTGTCGTTGGAGAAGAGTTCCTCGCCGCGCTTCACAGCGTTCTCGTTGAAGTATGTATCGGAACCTTTCTCGCGCGCAGCCTCGCGTAACCAGTACAACGGCATCGTGATGGCGAAGACCGCAAAGAAAAACAGTGCCCAGCCCAATACCCGCTCCAGATGCGGACCTTCAAGCTTCTCGTCGTCGAGGAACGGCATGAGGTTCGCGGGAGTGCGTTCAACCTTGTCGCGGCGCAGGCTGATCACCAATGTCGTGATCAGACCAATGACGATGAGCCCATTCGTCCAGACGAGCACCGACCACACGTCGAAACGAAGGAGGCGGTGAAGGTTGTAGGCAGCCAACACGTTCATGGCTTAATCAACTCTCCAAACATTTCTGATGACCGAACAGATTCGTAGCGCCTAGACACAGTGCGGACCCTCGGCAGCTTGTTTGGTGGTGTCGGTACCGATCGGCGGGCCTGAAATCGGTGTACCGCCAGTGTCGATCGTAAGGTTGTCGCCATCGATCACGATCGGCCAACGGTCGAGACCTCGAGGGGCAGGCCCATCGCGCTTTTCGCCAACCCGGTTGTATTTCGAACCGTGGCATGGACATTCGAACCATTGTGCGGCCGCGCACCACGGAACACGACAACCGAGGTGCACGCACTTTTGATAGAGCGCAACGACGCCCTTTTGCATCCCAGGCCAACTTGGATCTTTGGCGTAGATCTTGCCGCCAGCCGTGAGGGTTGCAGGATCGGTCGGGTACGGCTGCAAGTAGGTACGCGCCTCAGGCACGTAGAACGGTTCCTTCTTATCGGTCCACGACTTTTGCGCATCGGACAACTTCGCCGCGACCTTGCCTCCGAAACCACCGACTCCAGACGGCCACAAAAACGCCAGCAACGACAACCCGAATGTGGGAAGTACACCGACAAGGCCGACCATGAGAATCGCCCGGTTGAAAAACATTCGGCGCGACACGCTGAGTTCTTCCGCATCGAGCGGTGTCCATTCGGCAACAGTTCCCGCATCACGCGATACGACCGCGCCAGCTGTCTGGCGAGAGTCTTCACCCCGTGAGCGTGCCGCCGCAGTTTCGACAGCTTCCAGGTCGGTGCCGGGAGCAACATCGACGCTTCCAGCGTCTCGCGAACGAGTCTCGCGTGAGAGCTTGCCCTCGCGATTCGAACCGCGTTGAGTGCTCACCGCAAGCGCAACGGCAGCGGCGATCAAGATCGCGATGATGGCAACAACCAATGTCACAACCAACAGCTCCTAGAGCTCGAAGAACACTTTGTTGGTCCACGGGAACACGAAGTTGAAACCTTCGCCGCGGAAGAACGAACCGATAATCACGAGCACGGCCCAGAACATCAAAAACAATGTGAACATCGATATCGCGTATTTTCGATCCGACGGTTTGTTCGAGGGGTTCTTATCGAGGAACGGTGCGAACGCAATCAAACCAAGCGCCACACCGGGAATCGTTACGCCAGCCACCATTGGATGGAACATGGTGAGCAGTTCCTGCAATCCGAGGAAATACCACGGCGCCTTCGACGGGTTCGGCGTCTTGTTGACGTCGGCGAGACCGAGTAACGGCGCTTTCACCAACGCAGAAAAGATCGTGACGATCGCCGTCATCGAGAGCATCGACGCAAACTCGATCGAGAGCAAATGAGGCCAGGTGTGCACTTTGTCTTGGGCGTCGCCTTTGGTCTGTTGAATCGATCCCGCTTTGACGACGGTCAACAGACGCTGCGTGTGACCGCCAGGACCAACCCCCGACGCGGCACCGGCAGACATCGCCGGAGCTTTCGCCTTTGTCGCCGTCGCGGTAGCTGCCGCGGCAGGGGCCGCGCCAGCATCGCCGCCGCCGGCCGCCGCGGCCTTGCGACGTCGACTGCGTTCGAGCAAGTGAGCGGGAACACCACCAACATCTTCAGTGATCACCGCACCCGTGTCTTCGACCGGCGCCGGGGCACTGGCCTCGACCGCCGCAGGTTCAGCCTCGGGCGCGGCCGCGTCCGCGACGGGCTCACCGCCGCCGCCTTCAAGGGCAGCTTTGCGCTCCGCGCTGCGTTTCAGCAGGTGTTCGGGGATTTCGGTCATCGAATACTCCCGTCGCCTAGAGGGGCCCGGAAATGCCGCCGTCCTTGCGGACGCGCCAGAAGTGGACAGCCATAAAAATTACAATGACAAACGGCAGCATCAACACATGCAATACATACCAACGCAACAACGTGTCGTTACCGATCTCTTTACTGCCGAGCAGCACGAACCGAACCTGCGAACCGAACACGGGGGTATAGCCCATCATGTTGGTACCAACGGTGACGGCCCAAAGTGCAAGCTGATCCCAAGGCAACAGATAGCCGGTAAACGAGAGCAGCAGCGTGAGCATCAACAACACAACGCCGATCACCCAGTTGAACTCGCGAGGCGACTTGTATGCGCCGTGGTAAAAGACGCGCGACATGTGCAAAAAGACCGACAACACCATGAGGTGTGCGGCCCAACGATGCATATTTCGAACGAGCGAACCAAAGGCGACCGCAGTCTCAAGACTCTGGACCGTCTGCCACGCCTCGGTCGCAGTCGGCCGATAGAAGAACATCAAAAAGATGCCGGTCACGGTTAACAAGATGAACAAGAAAAATGACAGGCCACCGAGACACAACGTGTAGCTGACCTTCACCGCGTGCCGCTTCACCTTCACCGGATGAAGGTGATACAGCACGTTGTTCATGATCACGTACGAGCGGTTCCTCGGGCTGTCGGTGTAGCCCTTGCGGAACACCGAACCCGGTCGGAAAATCGCGTTCCAGGCCTGCGAGCCTTGGACACTGCCCCACACCTCAGTGCCTTTTGCTTTGAGCTTGGCGCCAGGGCTCGCGCCGTGGCCATCTGCGTTCGTGGTTGCCAACAGTGTCTCCTAGAACCGCACGCCGTAGGCGTAGCCGTGTCGGTTGGTGCGAACATTCGGGTCGCCATCTGCCCAATCTGTGGTGACCTTGCCGAGCACAATCACACCAGTTGGGCAACGGTCGACGCAGAGCGCGCAGCGAGTACACACATCTTCGTCGACGACGAAAAACACATTGTCTTTGGGATCATCACCTGGAGTCTCGGTGCCAACGGAACTCTCGATCGAATCGACAGACAGCATATGGATGCATTTCCACGGACAGATGTCGACGCAACCCTCGCAAAGAATGCATTCGGCTTGATCGATGTGCAGGAATTGCTTCGGCTTCACGGCCTGGGTCAACCACGACGGGTCGACCTCTTGAATCACGTATTTGTCGGAGAACTCCGGCATCGGCGGGTTGGCGTCGGTCTTTCCCACTTGAGATCAGACCTTCGCCGTCATCGGCCGACCGTAGGCAGAGGTTCCAACGCTGGTCTCTTTTGCTTCGGTACTCGCATCCACCGTTGCTGCGACCGGGCGCTTCTGCCACGCCACGAAGAGTTTCATATTCACCGTGAGGAACACGATGTAGAGCCCCGCAGCGATCGCGTCTTTGATCGCAGAAAGGGGAACGTTGATCGGCAAGAACCAGTGCCCGTTCGAAAGCAGGTAGGTCTTGCCAACTTGGCGACCCTGCACCAGATAGTGCGACGTGTCCCACTTCAAATAGCCGTTTGCGAATGTCAGCCATTCGTGCGGGACAGTTCCGTACGCAAGGATCATCAATCCAAACGACACGACCGCGCCAAGCATCGCCTGCGCCCAGGTCGCGGGTTCGACAGGCTTGGGTCGCGTGCACAGAAATCGAATCACGCCAATGGCAGCGAACAACAGCACCGACGCCCAAATCAGACGGCCGCCTGGGCGAAAGAAGTGCCAGCTTGGCAACAAGTTGGGCATGTGCACTGCGAGATTGTGCAGCATGTCGAACTTCTCCTTATGTGAGAGCGGCGAGTTGACGTTTCGGCGGAGCTATTCAGTGGTGCAAACTTGGCGTGTAGCGGTGTTTCCTACCACGCTAGATGAGCGACGAACACATTGTGCGCAATGGTCACAACATCTCGTTGCGGTCACAATTTCACGAGCGCGACGAGGCGCTAGTTCGGCGGACTCCTGGTGTCGCTCGTCGCGCATCCGGCGCGCGAGGATTTGGCTGTGACCGACGACGTCTACGACGCGCTCATTGTTGGCGGTGGACCCGCTGGAGCGGCATGCGCGTATTGGCTCGCAGAGGCTGGGCGGCGCGTGTTGATCGTCGAAAAGAAGCGCTTTCCGCGCGACAAGACCTGTGGTGATGGCCTCACGCCGCGAGCTGTGCGACAACTCAACGACATGGGCCTCGCCGACCGTCTCAGCGACTATTTGCGCTACGACGGCCTCCGCGCGATTGCCCACGGGGTGACCCTCGAAATGCCGTGGCCTGACCATCCCGACTATCCCGCATACGGCTACGTCGTACGCCGCCACGACCTCGACGATATGGTCGCCGCAAATGCGGTCAAAGTGGGCGCAACGCTGTGGCAGGCGAGTGAGGCCCAAACTCCACTGCTCGATGGTGGCATCGTGCGCGGCGCACACGTCTACCGCAAAGACGATGGCGGCGCCACCCAGGTACGGGCGAGATATGTGATCGTGGCCGACGGTGCGAATTCCCGCTTCGGACGAGCGCTCGGGACCGCTCGAAATCGCTCATATCCACTCGGCATGGCGATCCGCGGCTATTTCCGCAGCCCGTTTCACGACGAGCCATGGATCGAGAGCCACCTCGATATCCGCGACCGCGAAGGAAACCACCTCCCGGGATACGGCTGGGTGTTCCCCGTCGGCGATGGCACGATCAACGTGGGTTGCGGATTGCTCTCGACCTTCAAGGGCTTCAAAGACATCAACACATCCAAACTGATGGACGCGTTCTGCGCGACGGCGCCGAAACGCTGGGGTATCTCGCCCGACACCGCGACATGTGCACCAACCGGAGGCCGGCTCCCGACCGGTGGCTCCGTGATGCCACACGTCGGACCGACATGGCTCACGGTCGGCGATGCAGCCGGTTCGGTAAATCCGTTCAACGGTGAAGGTATTTCTGTGGCATACGAGACTGGGCGCATCGCCGCAACCGCTGTCGAGCTCGCGATCTCCCACAACGATGGCCTCGCGCTGCAGACCTACGAACAACAACTCAACGAGACCTACGGGTTGTATTTCAAAACCGCGCGGCTGTTTGTGCAGGCAATTGGCAACCCGGCGGTGATGCGCGAACTCGTACGAGTTGGTATGCGAAGTCGACCGCTGATGGAGTGGGTACTGCGCATCATGGCGAACCTGTTGCGACCCGACGAACTCGGACCAGCGGAAGCCGCATACGCGATGGCGAGCCATATCGTCAGCGTGATGCCGGGATGAGCTGATCAACAAACGCTCACCCGCTTCGATACACGCGCTGGCAGGCGACCTGGCTCGCGGAAGTTACAGGCGCATCAGTTGGAAAGCTGCCGACGCAAGAATGACAATGAGCAGCGTGGCAATCGCGATCGTGGTACCTCGCCGCATCGGATCAATTTCCCGATACTTGGGCGCCACGAGACGGAGCTGGCACAACCGTGACGACAGAACCGACCGCAAGTTTGGCGCTCTTCGCCGCACTCTGGCGATCGATCGCGATCGCCAATAAGCCATAGCTGTCGGTCACCATCACGAGCTCCGACGGTTTGCCTTCGGCGTAGGTATTGATCCACCGCACGCCCCGAACCTCGTCGCGCCAGTGGAGCTCGACTGAGTCGCCCACAGCCACGCCTCGCGCGATCAACATGTCGGGATCGATGTTGAGTTGCGCGTTGCCGAAGCGATCCACCCACAGCACCTCTCCGGTCACCGCGCCATCGGCGCCTTCTTCTGGCAACGGCAGCAAACCCGGGACCAACAGCGCAGGATCGATTTCTGTACCAAGCTCGAGCATGGCAACGCCCGATGCCAGATGTCCGACGGCCGGGGCCATCACGTCGCGCCCAGCGAAGGTGCCCCCAGGAGCCTGGAGCTGGTATTCAGCGTTGTCGAGAGATACCGCCCGGACTGCCCCGCCGAGCATTGCGACACTCGGTGCGAGGAGCCCGTTATCGGGTCCCACGAGCACACCATTTTCGACCTCGACGGCAATCGTCTTACGGTCGGTGCCAACGCCAGGGTCGACGATCGCCAGCACAATGCCAGCTGGCAAATACTGAATGGCGCGCACAAGCGTGAGCGCAGCGGCGCGCACATCGTACGGAGCGACGTCGTGGGTGATATCGACGATACGTAGGTCGGGGGCGAGCTCCAACATCACGGCCTTGCACACGCCGACAAACTCGTCGCGCGTGCCGTAATCGGACAGAAATGATACGAACGGAGGCGCGTCAGACACAGGCGTGACCGTATCGGTGTTGTGCCTTCACAGGCCAACCCGAACGAGTTGAGCTAGCCAGCTTGGGTGTAGCGCGCCGCGAGATACTGGTCGACATCGACCTCAGCTACCCGAAACGAACGTCCGACCCGCACTGCCGCGAGCTCACCAGATTTGATTAAGCGGTAAACCGTCATTGACGACACCCGCATCATGTCAGCAACTTCCTGAACTGTCAGAAAGCGCGATTTACTCAGCCCCTGGGCCACGCGGTACTCCCTACTCCGAACCCGCCGTTACTACACCGTACGCCATCGGGACAGGTGTTGTCCACTGGGAGTTGTGTGGGGTGCCTGTTGTCTATTCGAGCATGCCAAGTTCACGCGACCGCGCGGTGGCAGCGGCGACAGCATCCAACATCGCGGCACGTAGTCCACTCGCTTCGAGTTCGCGTAGACCTGCCGCAGTTGTTCCTCCGGGCGACGTCACCGCGGCGCGCAATTGCGCGGGAGATGCATCACCAACGGCGAGCAGCGCCGCCGAACCAACCAGTGTTTGCACGACTAACGCGGACGCGGTATCTCGAGGAAGGCCAGCCAAAACCCCTGCGTCGATCATCGCCTCGGCGACCAAGAAGATGTACGCCGGACCTGATCCCGACAGCCCCGTGACCGCGTCGAGCTGGTATTCGGGCACGCGTACGACGGTGCCAACTGCTCCAAGCAGACGTTCGGCAAGGACAAGATGCGGCTCCCCTGCGCAAGTGCCGGCCGCGATGCCAGCGGCACCTTGGCGAACAAGCGCAGGCGTATTGGGCATTGCCCGCACGACGGGTCGGCCAGGAGCCAACAATTCCAACTCGCGAATGGTGATACCCGCTGCGATCGACAACACCAGGGCATCGGTGCCGAGCGCGTCCGAGGCCCCAGCGAGCACACCTTCGACATCGCTCGGCTTCACCGCCACAATCACCACATCGGCCTCCGGGAGTGCCCAAGCTGCGCTCGGGACACTGCGCACTCCTGGGTAGGTGGTTTCCAAGACCCTGCGCCGCTCTGCATCGGCCTCAGCGACGCAGAGGTCGTCAGGCTCAATACCGCTGTTGATGAGACCGCCGAGTAACGCCTCGCCCATCTTGCCGCCACCAAGAATCGAAACGCGTGTCACACGCCCAAACTAGTGCTGCATGCGCCGCCCGGTGCCCGCAGGAAATCACGGCCGCCGGGTTGTCCGAAGGAGGTGGAGAGATTCACCGTCTGCTCGTCTTCCCCGAACGACAGGGGAAACCTCCACACTCCTTGGACGTTTTATACACTATAACATGTGTTGAGACAATTCAAGAGGCTTTTACGCGACTGGAGCTCCCGGGGCGGTGAACGCAATACGCGCGATCAGCGGGAACCAACGCTCGGTGAACTCGTAAATCGAACCGATAATTCGATCGAGTTCCTCCCGATCCAGATGCTCAAGCAAGCGCCGACCCACGAGATACACCTCGCCGTCGCGACCGATCGAAGCCGCAACGGCGTAGGCGTCGTGATTCGCACGCAACAGCAGCTCGTAGACCTCCGCAACACCGTGGCGCGGCGCTGGAAGGAAATACACCTCGAAGTGCAACGACCTGGGATGGAGATCGAAATAGATCGTCGCCGCATCACGGCCCTCGCAGCCAAACCGGACATACCAACGCGGGATTGTCGCGTCGTACTCGACAGCCTGCACGTACGATTCGTGTGCCACGTCGTTGGTGAGATGTTCGGACAACAACGCATGCGCGGCATCGAATCGCTTCGGATCAGCCGCCGTATATTCGAGGCTCACGGTTCCATGTGTGACGGCCACGACCTCGACACGCCGCTCATCGGGCCCCGGTCATCGGTCATCGGCATTGCACCAGCTCGCGGGCTGCAAGGTCTCCATACGCTCGACGCAGGCGGACCGCGGTCGTGTTCCACGAGAACCGTTCCGACCGAAGGACCGCGTTTACCCCGAGCTCGCCAGCAAAGTCGACGTCGCCGAACAGTTTGTCGATACAAGCCGCGAATTCCAACGGCGACCGCCCATCGACAAGAAATCCCGTGCGACCATCGTCGACAATCGACCGCAGGCCGCCCACCGATGCCGCCACCACTGGCGTTCCACACGACGCGGCTTCGAGCGCGACAAGACCGAACGATTCTGAATGCGACGGCACGACGCACACATCTGCCGCGCGGTAATAGTCGGCCAGCACATCGTGGGCAACCGAACCAACGAACCGCACTCGTTGACCTAACCCAAGCTCACGCACAATCGACTGCAAGCGTTGCAACTCAACGTCGCCTTCCACGCCGCTCGGATCGCCAACCATCAACAACACACTGCGGCGATCACTGAGCGCGCCAAACGAACGAATGGCGAGTTCGCCACCCTTGAGCGGCTGAATTCGACCGGCAAACAGCACGACG
>JBBRPC010000075.1:0-14971 GCA_038228615.1 Acidimicrobiia bacterium
ATCGATGCGATTCCAGACTCGCTGTTTGATCGCTGGCCAATCCACGTAGTCGAGTGTGGCGTCGAGATTGAATCGCGAGGAGTGTCGTACTGCGTCGGCGACCTCGGCCGTGTACACCAAGATCTTCGACGGGATGCAACCTCGGTTCAAACAGGTGCCACCCATTTTCGACGATTCGATGATCGCAACACGCCAATCGGAGATGTCAACTTCGCCAGGGATCATGTTGCCGCTGCCTGCGCCGATGATGATGAGGTCGTAATGATCGTGTGTCACGCGGTGCAGTATCGCGGATTGATACTGGTCGTGGCGGAACTGTGAGGCCTTCGCCGCGTACGATTCGATCCATGGCAGCATTGATTGAAGGTCCGAACGAGACGATCGTTGAGCATCGCTTGATCATCCGCGACGATTGTGAGCTCCCCATAGTGCATGCGCGCCCAGAAGGGATGCCGAAGGCTGGCATTGTGTTGCATCCGGATATTTTTGGAAATCGCGAACTGTTCGACGATTTGAGCCGACGCCTGGCATCCCACGGGTTCGCTGTCGCGTGTGTTGAACCGTTCGCTCGTGTCGATGTTGCCGCGCGTGAGGCAGATGGTGAAGGATCTATGGAACGTCTGAAGTGGGTCGGGACACTCGAGGATGAGGAACAGCTCGGCGATCTCGAGGCTGCGGCGAACCTGCTTGTCGTCGAAGATGATGTTGCGAGGATTGGGATTCTTGGATTTTGCATGGGTGGTATGTACGCGCTGAAAGCTGCCGCGTTGGAACGGTTCGACGCTGCTGTCGCGTTCTACGGCATGATTCGCGTACCGGATAACCATTGGAAACACGAAGGGCTGCTCGAACCTCTCGCGACGGCCGCAGATGTGTGCCCGACGCTGGCCGTGTTCGGTTCTGCCGACCCGCTGATTCCGATGGTCGACATCGAAGCATTGCGGGAGGTGTGGGCTGGGCGGAGCGATTGCGAAATCGTGGTGATCGACGGAGCGGAACATGGCTTTGTGCACGCGCCGTTGCGGCCGACGCATCGCCCCGACGACGCGGCTCGATTGTGGGAACGCGCGCTCATGTGGTTGAGCTAGCGCAGCGCTGCTGACGATATTGCACAGCTCGTTGCCGAGTTACGGTCGGCACTGCGTGGTGGTCAAACGAAATGTTGGAAGCCCGTCGATCGGTGCGTCACGTCGATAGCACGAATCGACAAGCCGTTGCAGCGGTAGCCGAGCGATGGGATACCGCTCCCAACCCTTGACGATGGAACTGGCGTCGACGATCAACACTGGTGGGTTGCGCACAAGACCTTGCAAATAGTCGTGCCAATGCGATTTGTACGGTTCGATATGCGCTGGGTCGTCGACACCTCTGATCGCCGCCCAATCGCCAGTGAGGTATCCCTGATGCACAAACCTTCCCGTCGGGACGCGTTGTGCCTGCACCGCCGCATCGGGAAGGCGACCCCAGACCAGCACGCGATCCTTCTGGGCCGTGCGATGTGCGATTCCCTGGGCGAGCGCCCGCGGCGCTGATTCCAAACCTGAAATACTCGGGATAAGACTCAACGACCAAAGCGCCACGGCGAATGTTGCTGCTCCCACGATCCGAACCGTGGCCCGCGCCGGTCGCCGCGCGAGCGCGATGCCGGCTAGGAGCGCGAGGGGAGGGATTGCTTGTTGAAAATAGTGGCCGAAAAATCGCAAGCCGCTCGCCACGCCGAGGAGCGAGGCGACGAGTCACACGACGGCGATTCGTGTGAGCGGGTCGTTGCCGATGGGTCGCCTGCGAAAAAATGCTGCAGTGGTGAGCGGCCATTGCACGATGATGAAGATCACGAGTTGCCGTGCCGCGAGCCCAACCAGCGTGCCGATCCCAATCCGCAGATAGTCGCCATTTTCGAACCAAGCCCAACGCCAGTATCCGTGCCAACCTGCGATTCCGGCAATGATGACGGTCGAGATCGCGAGGCCCACTCCCGACGAGATAGTCCCGAGCAAGCGTCGGGACGGTGGAAGTATCCACACCAACACTACGAAGGTGAATACGTACGGCTGCTTGCAGTTAGTCGCGATCCCGACGAGTGCCCCGGACGCGATGAGTTGAAAAAGATAGCCCGATGTCGAAACGGTGTGGTTGGAACGAATTGCTACCAGCACCCCCAAGGTTGCTGGCAGGAGTCCCCAGAGCTCGAAATTGGCGGCGTGTGCATCGGAGTAACCAGCCAACGCGGTGCCGATAATTGCCAATGCACCTGCCGATCGGGCGGCCGTATGCGAGGCGTTGAATGACCGAGCGATAGCGCCGACCGCGATCCCATTTAATGCGATCAAGCAAACGACGACGAGTCGCACGGGTTGCATGTTCCAGCTGTGCGGGAGCAGCCATTCGTACGCCCACAGTACGAGTGGGGGTTTTCGGTCGATGACGTCGCGGTACAGCACGTCTCCCGCGCGCAACATTCTGCCCATCGAAGCGAGATACGTTTCGTCGTCGAGCGGCCGCGTTCGCAAGAGCGCCGGAAGGTGCACAAGTATCGCCAGCCCGAACGCACAAGCGGCCTCAGCGTAACGACGTCCGAATCGCGTCACGCGTCACCGGTCTGGCCGTGACGACCCGCGCCGCGCGCGAACCGCGTCGCACCCTCGATCGCGTCACCTGAACGCAATGAGACGATGCCGCGCTCGTATTCGTTTTGGAGAGCGTCGACCAGAGTGAAATTCCATTGTTCGTATGCCGAGAGGCGATCCTCCCGCAGGCAGGTTTGTGGAAGCGCCGCGAGCTCATTCGCGAGTTCCTGTGCCGCAACGAGGGCCCCGCCCGTTGCCGTCAATCGATTCGCGAGTCCCATGCGCAATGCCTCCTCTCCCGATACGCCGCGACCGCTGAGGATGAGATCGAGCGCGTGGCTCATACCGATGAGGCGCGGCAGTCGAATCGAGCCCCCGTCGACAAGTGGAACTCCCCAACGTCGACAGAACACGCCGAAGATTGCGTCGCGAGCGGCGACCCGCAGGTCGCACCATGCGGCCAACTCGATGCCACCGGCCACCGCGTGCCCTTCGATCGCCGCGATGACAGGCTTCGATAACAGCATGCGCGTCGGGCCCATCGGTCCGTCGGCGTCGGCGACAGCCGCGACGCGATTGCCTCGCGACTCGGAGATCGCCTTGAGATCCGCGCCGGCACAGAACGTTCCTCCAGCGCCGGTCAAAATTGCTACCGATTGGTCTGGGTCGTTGTCGAATGTTCGGAACGCGTCAGCGAGGAGTGCTGCTGTTGGCCCGTCGACTGCGTTACGAACCTCCGGACGGTTGATCGTCACGGTTGTGACAGGGCCATGGTGGGAAACCGTCACCGTCGACATCGTCTACTCCTGTTGCTGGTGCTCGTGGTGTCCAACTCGTTGTTGGTGTGGCGACTACAACGGGTCGCGTCGGGCGATGAGGTGGGCTGTTTCATTCACGCTGGCGACCGATCGAATCCCTGAACGCGACGCGACGATACGTGAGATTGAGGTGTAGCCGGGGTCGAACCAGAGATATCGATCAAGCCCGGCGACGATCGCGAGGCCGAGATTGATCACTCCACCGTGGCAGACGACGAGTACTCGTTGGCCGGCGTGCGCTGCGACGATGCGGTCGAGTGCATCGCTGATCCGCTGACGAAATGCATCAGGCGCGTCGCCACCGAATTCCTCCCAGCGACCCTCCACCATCGCTGCGTAGCGCGGATCGTTCGCAGCTTTCATTTCTTCGATCGGAATGTAATGATCTGCGTTCTGGTCATATTCAACGAGGGATTCGTCGACGATCGGGGTCAAGTGGAGTAGTTCCGCAATGGGCGCGGCTGTCTGCAACGCTCGACGCTTGGGTGAGACGAGTAGTGCGTCGAATGCATCGTGTTGCAACCAATCCGCGAGGCGACGTGCCTGTGCACGACCTTGTTCAGTGAGGTCGGGGTCGGCCGGCGCCCCGAGAGTTTCGAATGCGTCGACGCGAAGCGGCTCTGCGTGGCGGACCAAAACGAGTTCCATTATTCGCAGCCCTTCACACGAGGTCGATGCCAGTGAGAATGCTCAACGATCGCAGCGCTTCCAAATGGTCGACGACCTTGATCGTCGCCATACCGAGCGATCGGGCCGGTTTGAGGTTGATCCCGAGGTCGTCAAGAAAGACGCACTCCGAAGGCGTGACGCCGAGTTGTACGCACGCGAGTTCGTAGATTCTCGGGTCGGGTTTGCGCAAACCGACGCGGGCTGATTCGACCACGACATCAAAGAGTGTCATGGCCGATGCGCCAGTCGACGAGCTTGTACCTCGTTCGTCGGCCCAGTTATTCGTCAACGCACCGATTTTGAAACCGCCCGCTCGCAGACGGTGAATCGCTTCGACCATCTCGACGCGCGCGAAACTGAACTCTGCAATTGTCGACATGACCGTCGGTGCGCTGATGATGTGGCCGCGAGCCTGAGCTTCTGCTTCGAGCGCAGCATGAAAGGCTGCGGTTGTGAGTTCGCCTCGTTCGAGTGCAGCCCATGCGCCGCCTTCGCTACTGGTCCGAATGATCGACCTGGTGGTGCCGATTGGCAACGCGGCACGCGTGTCGTAGATATCGAATGCTTCAAATGGCGAAGGAAACACGACACCGCCGAGGTCGAAAATGACTGCCGTTGCTGTCACGCGTTGTCCAGAAGTGCATCGCCTTCGCGAAGTTGTGCGTCTCGGCTCTCGACGAACGCCTGGCGCAGTTCGTCGGAGTCGCCGTACAGATTAATTTCGAAGGTGTAGCCCTGTTCCATACGGTAGGAACGCTTGACATCGACGGGGTCGATCATGTTGATCGATTCCTTGGCCCGCCGCATCACGAGCGGACTTTTTGCGGCGATGATCTCTGCAATTTCTAGCGCTGCGTCGAGTAGTTCTTCTGGTGGGACAACGCGCTCAATCGAACCGTAGTGTTGCAACTCGCTTGCGGTCGCCATCGCCCCAGTGAAGAACATCGCCCGCATCTTGTGCGCCGGAACGAGGCGTGACAGATGCGTGGCGGTGCCGAGCGCACCCCGATCAATTTCTGGGACACCGAACGTCGCATCGTGCGCTGCAACAATGATGTCGGCATTTCCAGCGATCCCGATCCCACCCCCCAAACAGAAGCCGTTGATCGCGGCGATCACAGGAACCTCGCAGTCGTAGACGGCGGCGAAAACATCGAAACAACCGCGATTTACGCCGATCATCGACTTGTTGGTGGGATCTGCGGCGAGTTCTTTGATGTCGACCCCCGCTTGAAATCCGCGGCCTTCAGCGCGAATGATGAGTACACGTACCGAGAGATCGCGGCCAGCCGCTTTGATGGCGTCAGCCAGCTGGAACCAACCTGCGACTGGAAGCGCGTTCACCGGCGGATTGTCGATCGTGACGATTGCGATTGTGCCGCGCCGCTCTGATCTGATCATGGCAGCGAATCTATCGACAAGAATGAGCGATTCCTATGACCGCGCAGTCTGGAAGTGTGCGAGGCGGTCCATTCCATCGCGCCAGGTGACGCAGCACGGACCGGTGATCGCGAGTCGTTTCGTCGTGTCGCAGGCGACGCTCGAGATCGTGTGTTCTGTCGGCGCAAACTGGGGTGTGAGGCCGCAATCATTGGCGAGGCGTGCGCACCAGTCTTCAATACTCACAACGTCGTCCCCTGCCCAATTGACTGTCGTGGCGGGTACAGATGCAGCGGCGAGCAGCGCCGGAATCTGATTCACAATATCGTCGATATGAATAGGGTTGTATTCACTCGGCGCGTCACGGTGCACGGGCACTGGATGGCCGCCGCGCATCATCGCCAGCTGGAAGAGGGGCCAACCAAATGTGTCGCCGTACGGAACGGAGAGACGCGCGATAGTGGTCGGGAGGGAATATGCGCGGGCTCCGAAACGTGCCATTGATTCCGCGGCAATTTTGGTGATGCTGTATGTGGGCATGAACCCGAAGGCACGGTGATTGTCGCCGAGCGGGTCGGTCTCGGTGAAGCGATGATGGCCGTCGGGTTCGTAGACGGCCGTGGATGAGCACTGCAGGAAAGCCCTCGCAGCCGAACAACGCTGCATGAGGAATCCGAGGGATTCTGCATTTGCGGCGAGATCGCGGTCGAAATCGTTGGTCTTCGCCACCGCGAAATTCAAGACGTAGTCGAAATCGCCGTCGAGTGGGGCAAAGTCGCCTTTTTCAAAGTCGATGGTCACGCAGTGGATACCAGCTGCTTGCAGCGCATCTCGGGCAGTCGCATCGCCAAAACGAGCGATCGCGACCACCGTGTTGCGGGCGGCGAGGGAGATCGCGACGGGACCACCGACCTGACCGGTGGCGCCTGTGATCAGGATGCGTTGGTTCTCTAGTGTGACCATGGAGCGCAACCTAACGGGGACCGCCGATGCTGAGCCAATGCGACGGTCGTCGTATTTGCACGACGTTCAAGAAGGGAATCACATGGGGTCCGCCGACGACTACGAAGCGATCAGGGCGCTCATCCACGAGTATTGTTTCCGTATTGATCGTGGCGATCTCGATGGAGTTGCCGATCTCTTTGCGCACGCCGACCTTGGTGCATCGACTCGACCCGAACGAATGCACGGTGTCGCCGAAGCCAGGCAAAATTACAGCGGTGTTGTCTTGTATGAGGATGGGACACCCCACACGATGCATTGCATCACGAACGTCACCATCAAGATCGACGACGCGACGAAAACAGCAACGTGTCGAAGCTATTTCACTGTCCTGCAGAGCCACCCTGATTCCGCACTCCAACCGATTATCGCTGGTCAGTATCGCGATCGTTTCGAGAATGTCGACGGGGAATGGCGGTTCTCCGAACGGATCATTCACCCCGACCGTGTGGGCGACCTGAGTCGTCACATGGATCCTCGCTGGACGCCGCCACGAACGTGAACTCGACTCCTATCCACTCGCCCAGCGGGGCGGGCCAGACGCAAGATCCCAATTCAACGAGCGTCGTTGCAATCCGAGATCTGTCGCACTCATACGAGATTGCGACCGGCGACCTGACGGTGCTGAGCCACGTCGATCTCGAAATCGAACGCGGAGAAATTGTGGCGGTGACCGGACCCTCAGGTGCGGGTAAGACGACGCTGCTCTCGCTGATGGGGGGGCTCGACCGCGTACAACGCGGAACCTTGCAGGTGTGCGGGCATGAACTTGCGACCCTTTCGGGAGATGAGCTCGCTGAGTATCGCCGCACGACCGTTGGGTTTGTGTTCCAAGATTTTGGGTTATTGCCAACCTTGAACGCGGCGGAGAACATTGAGTTGGCGCTCACACTTGCCGGCGTTGCCCGTCGCCAGCGTCATCGGCGTGCTCTGGAACTACTTGATCAAGTTGGTTTGAGCGCACGTGCCGATCACCGTCCGAGTGCGCTGTCAGGTGGCGAAAGTCAGCGCGTCGCGATTGCCAGGGCACTCGCCAACGATCCTCAAGTTGTGCTCGCGGACGAACCGACTGGGAACCTTGATGAACTGGCGAGTGGTCGAATTCTTGCAATGTTGATGGAACTGCCAAAAGACCGAGGGTGCACCGTCGTCATGGTGACCCACAACACTTCTATCGCACGCCAGTGCGATCGAGAATTTGTACTCGCGAGTCCGAGCGAGGTCGTGTCATGACGTGGCGTGACGCGATCCGCCTTGCGGTGCTTGGCATTGGGCGTCGGCTGAGTCGTGCGGTGTTGACCGTCGCGGCGGTGATGCTCGCGTCGGCGTTGTTGTCGTCGCTGCTCATCGCGGGTGACGTTGCGCGCAGCCGTGTGCTCGACCAGGTGAGCCGTGGCGGCCCGCTATCCGGGATCCGTGTTGACGCTGCGGCGCCGATTGCAGGAACGCTCGACACTGACCAACCAAGTCGTCTCGGCCCTGCCAAGACGATCGACGAAGCTGCACGCCGCCAGATACGAGCACTTGCAGGCGTACGGTCGGTACTCGCTGTCACGGTCCAGCCAGTGTTGGTAGTTCCGCCAGTACCCGCCGTGTTGGCGAGTGCACCGGCCGCGATGCGTGCATTGCCCAAGGTCGCCGCGCCAAAGGAATATTCAGATGGAATTGTCGGAGCCGATCTCCGCAGGGCAAGCGATCTGCCGTTGACGGTCGTCGAAGGCCGACTACCTACCCCAGGATCACACGACGAGGTTGCTGTGACACCTGCGTACGTTGAGCGTCTTGGGTTGCAGCCGACCGATGCTCAGTACGTCGTCGGTACAGAAATTGAATACGGGTCGGCACGCGCTGTCAACGTGTTGGGACGGCGCAACGCGCGCGGTCGCTGGGTGCGCGCACTTATCGTCGGAGTGATCGCGCAAGAAGTTGATTCTCGCGTCCAAATTCTCGCACCGCAGGAAGCAGTGATCGCGGCGCGGTTGTGGTCGACAGGCGGTGATGACCCGCGGATTTTCGGCACTCCTGAGAGTCCGTATAAGGCGCTGTTCGTTGTGGCACAAAGCCTCGACGACGTTCCGAAAGTCCGTCGGCTCATCAATGAGGTCGGCTATTCCACGAGTGCACCCGAACAGCTCATCGCGAATGTCAAGCGCTATGTCCACGTGGTGGAAATTGTATTGGGAGGCATCGGCACGATAGGGCTGATCATCGCCGCCCTCGGGATCTCCAACGCGATGCTTGCCGCGGTCCGTGAACGGCGGCGTGAAATAGGCGTACTGAAGGCTATTGGTGCTCGAGACCGTGATGTGCGACGGGTGTTTCTGCTTGAGGCCGGGGCGTTAGGTGCCATCGGTGGTGGCCTCGGAACATTCTTCGGGTGGGCGATCGCATCGGGGCTAGCAGCTGTCGTCAACAATTATCTGAATACGCAGGGTTTTGCTGGCGTACAGGTTGGATTCCCAATCGCGGTTGGGCTTGGTGGCGTGGTGGGCGCGGCGATGCTCGCGCTGATTGCCGGAACGATTCCTGCGCACCTCGCGGCTCGCCTTCCTGCGCGTCAAGCGATGGGAGATCGATAGATGTTGCGACAGAGAACGCTCAGTTTCATCGCTGCGTGCGTTGCGGTGGTGTCGGCATGTTCCGGATCGCCAGCGAGAACGGTACCCACCGAACCTCAAACGCCGCCCAATGAAGTCTTCAACGCCGTTGTCGTTGGCGATGGCGCGTCCACTTCATTTGTTGGACGCACAGCGTTTCGAGACAGTTGGCCCCAGGTGTTCTTCCGGACCGCGCTGCCTCGAACCGCGACTTTTTTCAATCTTTCGACGCGGTTCTCGACAACTGGTGAGGCCATTGAACGACAGGTGCCGCAACTGCCAGCGCTCAAGCCCAAGGTCGTCGCGATTTGGTTGGGGATCGACGATATTGGCGAAGGCGTGTCGCCGCAGCAATACGCGCTGGATCTACAGGCTGTCGTGCTTGATGCACACAGCGCTGGAGCGACGATCGTCCTCGTCGCAAATATCCCGGATGAAGTGACGAACGCCGCGCAATTCAATGCGGCGGCTTCGCTCCGTGTCACGAGTTCTGATGCGGTACTGGTCGATCTTCGACCGCTCACGATCACCTTCGACGCGAGCGCCGATGGGCGCCGATATCAGCCGGACACGTCGAGCCTCGCGTCGATCGCGAACGCATTCGCGACGTCGTACCGATCCGCGCTGGCCTCGATTTCGACCGGATAGCGACCGGAGACCGACTCGCGCGAAGTTGGTACGAAGGGTGGATTTGCTACAGAACGAGTTCGGCCATCAACTCGAGTGCATCGGGTTGCGCAGCGCCAACGATCAGTGTCCCCACGCCGCTGTCTTTCCATGCCTCAACACGGTCGGCGATCCGCTCCCGTGGCCCGATCAACGCAACTTCATCGATCATCTCCAGAGGAATTGCCGCCGCCGCTTCTTGTTTTTTTCCGTCGAGATAGAAATCTTGGATCTGTTTCGCAGCGGCTTCAAAACCGTAACGGCAGGCAAGATCGTTGTAAAAGTTCTTGCCTCGCGCGCCCATTCCCCCGACGTACAACGCGATCATCGGCCGCACAAAGTTGGCCAGTGCCTCGACGTCGTCGCCAACGATCACGGTGACCGTCGGTGCAATATCGAAGGGTCGTTTCGGGTTGTCTGCTTTCGCGAGCCCTTCGGCGACCGCATTGCCGAAGACCTCGTTGTAGCGGTATGGCGAGAAGAATATCGGCAGCCAGCCATCGCCGATCTCTGCTGCGAGCGACACATTCTTTGGGCCGATTGCCGCGAGATAGATCGGGATCTCATTGCGAAGAGGATGCACGATGAGTTTGAGCGGTTTGCCGAGGCCGGTTGCATCCTGACCGGTGTACGGAATGTCGTAGTGCACGCCGTGATGTTCGAGTGGCTTTTCGCGCCGCAGAATCTCGCGCACGATGCTCACGTATTCGCGTGTCCGCAGCAATGGCTTTCCGTATGGCTGACCATGCCAGCCTTCCGCCACTTGTGGCCCCGACGCGCCGAGGCCCAAAAGGAATCGGCCGCCACTCATTGCATCGATTGTCGCCGCGGTCATCGCGGTCATCGCAGGAGTTCGGGCAGGCATCTGCATGATCGCAGGCCCGAATTTCATCGTCTGTGTATTTGCCATGAGCCACGTCAACGGAGATATGGCGTCGGTGCCATACGCCTCCGCCGTCCATCCCGAGCTAAAGCCGAGCCGGTCGGCGTGCTGTGCAATCTTGACCGCATTGGCAAGACCCTTGCCCCAGTCCTGATATCCGAGATTGATTCCGAGCTGCATGGATGGCAACGTAGCCCGCTGCCGTATGACATCTCGCTAACGTGCGCGTTTATGGCACTCATCACCAACATCATCAAGAGTTCCACCGCTGTTCGGCTCTTGCTGCTCGTGCACGGCTATGGCGCCGATGAGCGCGACCTGGGCGGTTTGCTGCCGTACCTCGATCAGCGCGAAGAGTTCGCGACGGTGATGCCGCGTGGACCACATGGCGCGCCGGGTTCACCGGGCTACGCCTGGTACCAATTCACCGATCCCGAAGCCGTGGCCGATGGTTACAACGAATCTCTGAACGCGCTCGACGATCTTCTCGACGAACAATGCGCCGCGCTCGGGTTTGCGCGTTCCGAAGCGATCGTTGCGGGGTTTTCCCAAGGCGCAGGGCTCGTGCTTGGTCTCGCGTTGCGACGAAGCGATCGCGTGCGCCCAAAAGCGGTACTGGCGATGAGTCCTGCCGTTTCCGATTTCGACTTGCTCGATCTTGACCCCAATGCTGTGGGGACTGTCCCGGTGCTCGTGCAGCACGGTAACCAGGATCCGATGATCCCGGTCAAGAGCGCACGCTCGCTCGCGCGCACCTTGCAACAACGGCGGGTACCCGTTGTGTTTCGCGAATATGCGATGCAACACAACGTCACCCTCGACAGCTTGCGTGATGCTGTCGGATGGATAGCTCAAGTCCTCGCGGGTGATACGCCGAACGAACTTGTTCCAGATGATCCGATCGAAGCTGTGGCATCGGTGAGTACTGCCGAGTGGCCGATCGAAGTGCTGCAGTCTGATGTCCCGGTGATCGTAGATTTCTGGGCGCCCTGGTGCGGACCATGTCGCCAGGTCGGCCCGATCATCGACCAGATGTCGAGGATGCGGAAAGGTTCCTATAAGTTCGTCAAGGTCAACATCGACGAGGAACCGAAACTGGCCCAGGAATACGGAGTCCAGAGCATTCCAATGATCGGGCTGTTCCGCAACGGCCGCCTCGAACGATCAGTGCTCGGTGCTAAACCGCGCGCTCAAATCGAAGCGGAGCTCGGCATGATCGTCATCCCTTGAAATCCCGTTGCTTCGAAGCGCGCGCAGTAGCTACTGCATGCAGCTGATGTGTCCCGGATGATCGCTCGTGGTGTGCCCGATGATGTGGGCTGCCAAGGTTCCGCGCGTTTGTAGTGCTCGCACGAGCGCATCGGCGCGTTCGGCTGCGACCGAGAACAACAGTCCGCCAGAGGTTTGGGCATCGGCGAGTAGGTATTGCTCATCCTGAGCGAGCGTTCCCCATTCCACTGAATCGCTCACGAACGCGTGGTTGCGCTGTGTTCCGCCTGCAACCATTCCTTGGGCGATGAGCCTGACCACGCCTTCGATGACGGGAACCGCGCTCAGGGAAATGACTGCGCCGACGTTCGAACCAGCGCAGAGCTCGCGCAGATGTCCGAGTAGTCCGAAGCCAGTCACATCCGTCGCGGCATGTATACCCACCTCGATTGCAGCGTCGCGGGCGGAGGCATTCAACGTCGTCATGACGTCAACAGCTCGGGTCGTTTGCTCGGCGTTGGCCGCGCCCCGCTTCAACGCTGTCGAAATGACCCCGAGCCCGATCGGCTTCGTCAGCACGAGCGCGTCACCAGCGAGCGCGTCGGAATTCTTGAATACCTGTTCTGGGTGCACAGTCCCAACGACGGCGAGTCCGTACTTTGGTTCGGCATCGTCGATTGAATGTCCTCCTGCGATCAGACATCCGGCTGCCTTGGCAACTGCTGCGCCACCATCGAGTACCTGCGCCAAGAGGTCGAAGCCCAACGTCTCACGCGGCCAACCAACGAGGTTGAGCGCCAAGATAGGTGTGCCTCCCATCGCATATACATCCGACAACGCGTTGGTTGCAGCGATTCGGCCCCAATCGAATGGATCGTCAACGATCGGCGTGAAGAAATCGGTCGTGACAACAATCGCGAGGTCATCTCGCAGGCGATACACCGCAGCATCGTCGGAGGTGTCGAATCCGACGAGCAGATCAGGATCAGTCGGCGTTTCGAAGCCGCGCACCAGCCCGAGCACTGTGCGTAAATCTGCAGGGGAGAGTTTGCAGGCGCAACCGGCGCCGTGCGAGAACTCGGTAAGGCGAATTGTCATGTAGCGACGTTACTCACGTTGTGCCGCATGACGTTTGGGATCAGGGGACGCGCGCTGCTCCGGTGAAGCCGCCGCGGTACATCGTTGTGACGTGCACCCGCACCCCGGTGTGTGGTGCTTCAACCATCTGGCCGCCACCAATGGCGATCGCTACGTGATGAATCGGGCTACCGAAAAATAACAGATCGCCTGGCTCGACTTGACTGATCGAAATGTGCGGGAGCATTGAGTATTGGCCACCCGAGGAATGCGGAAGGGATACGCCTGCTTGTGCCCATGCGAACGACGTGAGCCCGGAACAGTCGAACGTGTTCGGCCCAGGAGATCCGAACTCGTACCACTTCCCAACTTGATTGAGCGCTGCATCGACGGCGAGTTGTGCGCGTGGGTTGGTGGCAACGACATGGATCGGCGGGGGCGAACTCGTTCCACCATTGTTGCCGCCGATGGTGTTGCCGGCACTGCGCTGCTGCTGGCGTTGCAAATCACGTTGTCGCTGCGCATCGCGTTGCCGCTGTGCATCAGCACGCGCTCGGGCCGCGGCGAGAGCGTCTTGGCGTTGTTGTTCTTTTTGAATCAGTACGCCGAGCTCGCCCTTCGTCTGTGCGAGCAGCCGTTGCTGCGAAGCGTTGGCCGCGTTGAGCGCGTTGCGGGCGTCGGTGGCGGCTTTGGCTTGCTGTTTCGCTTCGTCTTGGGCGCGTTGCAGACGGCGTTCGGTTTCGCGTGATGCGTCGCGTGCGCGTTGGTACGCGTCGATCATTGCGCGGTCGCGTGCTGCGGTTGATTGTGCGTAGACGGATTGGGCGCCTTCTTGTTGAATTGTTCCTGCATCGACGCCCAATGAATCGGTACCAGCGTTGCGATAGAGCGACGCGGCGCGTACTGCGAGTTGGCGTTGGAACTGGTCGACGTGGCCCTTGGCGACGGTGGCGTCGCGTTGCGAATGTTTGATCTCTGTTTGTAGTGCAGCGACGCGAATATTCGCGGTGTTGAGTTGCTCGTCGAGGGCCGACATCTTGTCGTAGTTGCGTTGAATCTGTGCGGCGATGCGTACAGCCTGAGCGCGCTTGTCGGCGATCGGGTTTGCTGAGGCACTCCCCGGCACAATCACGGACGCGGCGAAACACGCCAGGAGGGCAGTTACTGCCACCAGGCTCGACCGACCGGGGCGGTGAAACCGCTCCCGGAGGGCGTTGCGAACGGAAACCGTCGAACGTCGAGTCATAAGAAAGGGTGCATGAACACTGGCTGGTTTGCCGATCTTCGTGCGAAATTGACCGTAGCAGCGATGTCCAGGTTCTGCACTGTCGGCACCGAAAAAACGCTGTGACCGGGGGGGTTACCGGTGCCGCGTTCGTCCTGAATTAGCCGGAAAATGCCCATCCGGGCGAAGCAGCCGGATTGCCCGCAGCCGCGATCGTTGGCGACGACCAATGCACATGTTTTGCAATTCCGTCGGCTACCTGTTGCCATTCTGTCGGACTCCACCCTTGGGCCGCAGCAACCAACGTGGTGTCTTGACGCAGATGCACGAATGCGGGTGCGCGGTCGAGTCCGAGGCTTGTGGCGAGTGCCCCGTTGGGGTCGCAAAACGTGAGGTA
Organism: Acidimicrobiia bacterium; assembly: GCA_038228615.1. Taxonomy (GTDB): domain Bacteria; phylum Actinomycetota; class Acidimicrobiia; order IMCC26256; family PALSA-610; genus F1-120-MAGs023. The sequence goes on from JBBRPC010000075.1 coordinate 14,491, forward strand.
GTGCTCTGCGGTCGCCCCCAGAATGCGCCGTGCAATCGCGGGCGTCGATGGGATCCACACCGTTGTACGCACATCGGAATCGCCGAAGGTCGCGTAGATGCGTTCAATCACTGGAACGAAGGCGCTGGCTTCAGCGCGCGCTGGCAGCATGACGATCGCCAAGCTGAAAATTGTTGCCCAATCGTCGAGTGTGCGAGTGACACCGTTGAGATTCGTCAACGCGAGCGAAGGGTTCGGATTCTGCGCCATGGCCGGTCACGCTAGCGCCGTGTCGCTTTGCGTCGTAGATTTCGCGCATGGCAGAGATGGTGACGTTCGCGAGCAATGGTGGCCAAGGCGAGGGATATCTCGCGATACCGAATGAGGGTTCTGGGCCAGGTGTGATCGTGATGCAAGAGTGGTGGGGGTTGAACGACCAAATCAAAGGCGTGTGCGAACGATACGCACAGGAAGGGTTCGTTGCGCTTGCACCAGATCTGTA
>JBBRPC010000076.1:0-14890 GCA_038228615.1 Acidimicrobiia bacterium
CACTGTGATACTTGGCTGGCGGGTTTTGATCCGTGGTTTGATCGGTCCGGCGCTCGTTGCTCTGACTCGAAACCTCACTGGTTACGTGCCTTGCTTGGGACATGTCGAGCTTCGTGTGCCGGACCGATCAGTATCAAAGAGTATGGCTTGATAGGAGCTCGACCACCAGCGCTTCGCGTTGGTGTGTCTCGTCACAGTGTTGCCGCGTCTTCGATACCGCGATCGGACCTTCATGTAAATCCAACCGATTTGAAGGAGCCAAATGGTGACAGACATGGCAACAATCGCTGAAGAGTTCAATCGAGTGATCGGAGTCGATACTCACAAGGCCACACATACCGCCGCGATCGTGCACCGCAACGGTGCACACCAGTACACGTTGACCATCGCAGCGACACCAGTTGGATACGCCGAACTATTCGCGCATGTAGACAGCGAGCCAGGTACGCGGATCTGGGCGCTCGAGGGATGCGGGAGTTGGGGCCGCGGTCTATTCCGGTGGCTTGATGAGCGTGGTGAACGCGTAGTTGAGGTTGAACGTCCGAAACGACCGAAGCGTCGCATGGGTATCAAAGACGATGCCTCCGACGCGTTGCGTTGTGCCCGTGAAGCACTCACGGTCCGTCACGCAGCGACGCCACGTGCTGACGGGAAACGTGATTCGATTGCTGCACTTTTCGCAGTCCGTAAACTCGCGTTGGCTGCTGCCGGCGACGCTGAACGCCAAATGTTGTCCCTCGCGAATGTCGCGCCGGAAGTAATCGCCGAGAAACTCCGGGGCCTTTCAACGTTGATGACCGCCAGGACCTGTGCAGCAGCGAGGCCAGCGAATTATCGCGACGCGAGTATCCGTCGTTACGCACTCGCGATGCAGTCCGTCGCCAGACGCGCTATCGCGTTACGCGCTGAATCCGTGATGCTCGAACAAGAACTCACCACTGCGATCAAAGAATGGCGGCCAGATCTCCTAGCGCAAGATGGCGTCGGACCGATCGTCGCTGCGGTTGTGCTCAGTGCATGGTCACACCCTGGACGTATCCGCAGCGAAGGCGCGTTCGCGATGCTTTCCGGGACCGCGCCGATCCCCGCATCATCAGGACAGACGCAACGGCATCGCCTCAACCGCCAAGGCGACCGCCAACTCAATTGGGCGTTGCACGTCACCGCTATGTGGCGCATGCGATCCGATGAACGAACCCGGGGATACGTCGAACGTCGTCGCACTGAAGGAAAAACCGACCGAGAAATCCGCCGTTGCCTTAAGCGCTACATCGCCCGAGAATTCTTCAACCTCCTCGAAAAACCACTCGAACAATCACTTGACGACCTATAGGAGCATCTCAATACCCCACTCAAGATGCCACTCGGAACATCACCCGCCCAGGTCGTGGACACACTCGCGTGATGAGCCCGCGTTCTTCGTGTTGGTCGGCGCGGTGATTCGGTTGGCGTGAGTGTTCGCCGCACAGGCTTCGGTCGGCGTTCGCGCAATTTCGAGAAGTCTCGCTGTTTCCGAAAATTTTGCTTCCGATCCGGGTCCAAAACCGGCACACAACACATGAGCTCGTCGCGAAAGTTTGTCGTGCCGGAAAGTTTCGGTTCCGATTTGGTGTCGCGGTGGGCTCACTACCAATTGTGGATCGATTGTCGCCTGGCGGACAGAAATATTTCTGCTTGGGCGGTTCGGATTCACACTCAAGGGTGACAGCGCGCACGCCCGTGTGTTGCTGACAGACAAACGTGAAGGAAAACCGAATGGCAGCAACAAATGAATCGGTATTGGTCTATACGGTGACGCAAACCGCGGGACTCCTTGGGATCTCACGTACCCATGCGTACGATCTCGTTGCCCGTGGTGAGCTTGTGCATGTGCGGTTGGGGAAACGGATTGTCGTTCCTCGCCACGCAATCGAAACGTTGCTTGGTGTTCCGAAGATGGAGCCAGTGGCTTCGTGAACGGCATCACGCTCGTACACGACGATCACGGGCTTGTTGAGGTGCGCGTCGATGCGACGAGCGCGGAGACGTTGCAGGTGATGGGCCCGATCGCTTGGGTGGCGTTCGTGACGCTCGCTCTGGCGGGTCACGACGATGGCGGGGTGTGGGTGACCCGAGTTGCGTCGCGTGACCTTGCGGCGCGTCTGGGGATCGGCAGGGACCGTGCCGCGACGGCACTCATCGTGTTGCGCCGCCACGGTCTGATTATCGAACCGCGTGATCCACGACGAGGTTCGCGTTTCACCGACGCGTACTGCGAGCTTCGGGTCACGATCGCGTGAACTGCGGCTTCGATCGTCGTCGAGGATTCGTAGCCGTGTGTAGTTGGCGTGGTGGTGCAGAGGCGCGTTCGTGTCTTTGCGCTGCCGCGTTGGCAACACGACGCGATGTACGCGAAAGCGTGGTGGAGCGCGAATCAACTGTGGATGTTGGTATCGGAATCGTGCGGTGCGGGATCGTTGTCAACGAAGCAGCGGCGGTATCGGTGATCAACGAGTCGGGGGTCGTCGCGAGTTCGGTGGAGGGTCGTTCGAGAAGGTTTCACACAGATGCATCTTCGATCCCCGCCACGGCGCCACTCACGCGAGTGGCTCCACCACAAGGGTCGCCAAACCCCTGCACGAAACGTTTCGTCGATTCACAATCGGCGGTTTGGGGATGTTGAGTGTCGCGAAGTTGGGTGTCGGCGCACAGCAGTACTACCTCGACAGTGTCGCGTCTGGCGTCGAGGATTATTACGTCGGTGTGGGTGAAGAACCCGGACAGTGGGCTGGTAAAGCGTCCGAATTTCTCGGCCTCACGGGTAAGGTCGACAGTGTCCGGCTTTCCAGTGTCTTGGATGGCCACGACCCGAATACTGGTGAGTGGCTTACCCAGGTCCGCAAAAGGCGGACACCGGGATTTGATCTCACGTTCTCGGCACCGAAATCCGTATCAGTCCTCTTCGGCCTCGCCAACCTTGAAACTGCTGGGTTTGTCCGAGAAGCGCACGACGCGGCCGTCGCGGCGGCGTTGCGTTGGTTGGAACGCGAAGCGTGTCGGACGCGTGCGGGCGCTGATGGTGTCGAGCATCTTGTCGGTGAGGGGTTCGTCGCCGCGAAGTTCGTGCACCGAACGTCGCGTGCTGGTGATCCGCAACTCCACACCCACGTCCTCGTCGCGAACATGACCAGGACGCCCGACGGGAAATGGCGTGCCCTCGACGGCAACGCGATCTATTGGCAGGCACGCACCGCGGGGTTCCTCTACCAAGCCCATCTCCGCAATCAAATCGCGACACGCCTCGGCGTCGGATGGGGTCCCGTCACGAAAGGCGCCGCCGACATCGTTGGTGTTGATCCGAAGCTCTTGCGATTATTCGCGACACGCAGAGCCGATATCAAAGCCGAACTCAACACGCTCGGCCTCCATTCACCAACAGCAGCGCGGGTCGCGGCGCTCGAAACCCGACCCGTGAAAGTCGCGGCCGAGGACACGCCGTCATTGCATGAACGGTGGCGGCACGAAGCAACCCTCGCCGGCCATGACCTCACCAAGCTCGATCAGCTTCCCGAGGCCGGGCCAGATCTCGACCCGGACTATCGACGATCAACAGCACGCCTCGCCGGGCCCGATGGCGTGACGCGCAATACGCCGACGTTCGATCGACGCGACCTACTGCGCGCGTGGTGTGAAGAACTCAGACAAGGCCTACCGATACATACGATCGAGGACCTCACCCGCGCGAATTTGCGGCAGCCCGAGATCGTGGCACTCGCGGCGACGACACCGTTCGGGAAATTCACGACCCGTGAACTCCTCGCGCTCGAACAGCGACTCGTTAATCAAGCAGTCCTTCGCTTCGGCCAGCCGATCGCGACGGTCGGACCCGACGTGTTACGAGCCGCGCTCGACGCAAGACCATCGATCTCCGCAGAACAAGCAACAGCAGTCACGACGCTCGTCACATCGGGGCGTGGCGTGGATGTGTTCATCGCTGCGGCAGGCACAGGCAAGACCTTCTGTCTCGATGCTGCCGCCGATGCTTGGCAACACGCCGGTTACCGCGTCGTCGGTGCGGCGCTCGCCGCGACTGCGGCAGCGCAACTCGAAACCCAGACCGGCATCAGTTCCGACACGATCGCGATGCGGACCATCCAACTCAGCGAACAACAACATTTCTTCGACGCCGCGACCGTCGTCGTGATTGACGAAGCCGCGATGGCCGGCACAAGGAACCTCGCGCCGCTCCTCGACGCCGCCCATCAAGCACACGCGAAGGTCGTGTTGGTTGGTGACCCGAAACAACTCGATGCGATCCAAGCCGGTGGGCTCCTCGCTGGCCTCGCACGACGGATCGAACCCGTGACCCTCACCGAGAACCGACGTCAGACCGAACCATGGGAACGCGATGCCCTCCACGCTCTCCGCAAAAGCGACGCCGACGCGGCGTTCAAGGCCTATGAAACCCATGGACGGGTCGTCACTGGCCCGACCGCTATCGACATCCGCGACCGGATGGTCGCCGATTGGGCAGCCGCCCGTTTCGAAGGCGCGTCGACGATCATGCTCGCAGAACGCAACACTGATATCGACGACCTCAACCGGCGCGCCCGCAGGCACCTCGCCGCGATCGGAGAAATCGACGGGCCGTCGATCAGTGGTGATGGCCGCGACTACCAGCTTGGTGAACGAGTGGTCTGTCTGCGTAACAACCGCAAACTCGGTGTCCGTAACGGGATGCTCGCCACCATCACCCACATCGGCCATGACCAACGCGAAATCACGATCAGTACCGACGACGACGAACAACACACGCTCAACGCTCAGTATCTCGACGCCGGGAACCTCAACTACGGGTACGCGCTCACCATCCACAAAAGCCAAGGCACGACCGTCGATAGTTGTCTGCTGCTCGGCTCCGACACACTTGACGAGAACCACGGCTACACCGCGTTATCGCGCGGCCGGGACAACAATCGGATCTACCTCGTCGAACAGCGGACACCCGACGCCGAAGCGCACCAACAACACGCACCAACAATCGACCATCGGAAACGCGTCATCGAAATGCTCGCCCAAGACCGAGCCGACCGCCTCGCCATCGACCACCCACCAGCACGCAAGAGCCTCACCGACCAACTAAGCGAAGGCATCCGTGAGCACTACGAACAACTCGCAAAGCTGAACGAGACGCTCGTACGAATTCCGCCGAGCAGACAAGCCGAAATCGAAGAGCTGCAGCGCGAACGTCGCGGTCTCGAAACGGCATTAGGCGAAGCGTGGAACGCGGTCAAGAAATTGCGCGGCGAGACGCCGCTCGTGTTCGGGCGCAAAGAACACACCACCAAATTCGACACCTCGCAACAGCACTACAACCGCGCGGTCGACCGCCTCGACACCAACACTGTCGCTTTGCAAGATGCAGAAGCCGAACAACGCGAACACGATCGATCACGCATCGCCCACGAACCCCAACGCCGAGCGATCACACGGCACCAACACGCGATCAGCGAGAAACTCGACCAGCTCGTCGCCACGATCCGCTGGAACCCACCCACGTATTTCAAGACACTCCACGCACGCCCAGACGACCCCGAACGAGCGAAACATTGGGACGCGATCGTGCACACCGTCGAGGACTACCGAATCCGCAACAACATCACCCACCCCAACGATGCGCTCGGTCCCGGAACGCCAATGCTGCCGGACGCGCTCGCGAGTCACCAGACCGCCCGCCGGACAATCGACCAGCACGTCGCGGCCCTCAACAAGCCGGTCCAGATCGCGACCCCAAGAATCGAGCCGCCGATCGCAGAAGCTCCACGCCGCGAACGCCAAGGCCGAGACCTCGGCCTATGAGCACAGCGCTCTTACGCGTCGAGCAGGATGCGCCGGTCCTTGAATACCGCGGTGATCTCGATATCGCCGCCGAGTTGCGCGACGATCGAACGGAGCAACTCCAACGACAATCCGATATCGCCGTTTTCGATCTGCGATACCGCGGATTGCGAACGCCCGATCAGTTCCGCGAGTTCTACCTGCGTAATCCCAAGCGCTTGACGTAATTCTGCGAGGCGATATGTCGCGTGTTCTTCAATCGCGCGTGCCTTACCCGCGTCGATACGTGCAGCGCGCACAGGATCACGACGCGCTGCTGTGGACAGGGTGGAGAATTTTCGTGTCGCAACCATTTAGATCAGTCCCTCTCGTTGCAGTGCCTGCACGTGCGTGTCGTAGAGATCGTCAGCTTTCGGCACGAATTCGTCGTACCAGTCATTCCAGTTCGCGCTCGTTGTTTCGTCGGGATGCTTACTCCCGCCGACCAAAAGAATCGCCGATCGACGTGGATCAAACGCAAACAAAACACGTATCGCACGCTCGGCGCGTAACTCCTTCATATTCGCGTGCCGCGACTGATGGATGTTGTCGACCGAAGGCCGACCCAAGCCGGGGCCCGACGCTTCAAGGATTTCGACACGCGCGATCACCGCGTCTTGATCCTCGACGCCAAGCGCTTCGTACCATGCACCAAACTCATCGGTGTACTCAACCTCCCATGCCACGCAATCAGCATAGCTAATATTAGTTGGACCAATAACAGAAGTTTCGGCGGAAGCACCCGACGACTTGAATCGACCACGAACACGCGGATTCCTGCGGACCCATAATCCGCAGGTTTTGGAATCCAAATCCGATCTGATTCAGCCAAGAATCCATCCAAGAATTTCGGCGTAACGCACCGGATTCTTGGATACCCGACGCACGTTCAGCCGGACATAAGCCCAGGCCACGGACCTATTTGGAAACAATTTTTCAGTCGGAGGCGACTCTTAATCCGCAGGTTCCGGGTTCGAGTCCCGGGAGGCGTACCAAGAAAGGCGTCACTAGCTCTGCATTCGGAGACCCAGTTGTGGATGCAAGTCGGAACGTCAGGTTGTCCTTGTCGCAGCGACTAGGGCCTTGTGCTCGTTGACATCGTTGAGCGGAAGCCGTGAGTCGCTGGGCACCAACGCGAGGGCCGCGGCGCGAAGTCCAATGACCTCGTCGGTTTCCCATCCACACGATCGAACGAGATCACCTGCCTCGCCAAGATCGATGACGAGTCGGAATCCTTCGCCACTCCCCAGCCGGAATAATCGCTGAGCCAGAATTTGTCGGCGATCGCTTTGCGTGCCGACCTCGGACGGTGGATAGAAGTCAATCGCGAGTCGGCTTCCTTTTGAGGCTGCTTCGGCGATACTCCGAAGTTGTGATTCGACCACGTCCCTTTCGAGATACATCGTGACGCCTTCGACGATGAACAACGCTAGCGCCGATGCGTCGAATCCGTACTCAACGAGCGAAGCGATAGCGCTTCCCGTATTCAAGTCACATGGGACAAACACGGGGCCGGCTTGCGGTGCGCGTTGTTGTTTGTCAGCCTGGGTTACTGGATGATCAAGTTCGAAGAACTTCACACCAGTACGGCAAAAGCGCCACGCCCGAGTGTCGTATCCAGCACCAATAACGACGATTTGTGTGAACCCGTCGGCAAGCGCAGCACGCACCTGCGCGTCGTACCACAACACGCGGCCAGCGAGTCCGGCGAACGTCACAGAAAGGGGAAGCATTTTCGGCGGGATGTGCCGTCGCGCAGCAACGAACCACGACCACAATCGTGTCAGCATCGCTTCGGCGTAGGGGTCGTCCACAATTCCCATTGAGTACAACGCGGCTCGTTCGGCTGCCACGCCTTGTGCAGTCCGTGAACGTTTCACACCAGCCATACGAGCAGACTCCCGCGATGGGAGCGCGTAACGCAAGAAATCAGATCGGCAGCAATTAATCTCGTCGAAGTCGAGTGAAATAGTTGCCGTTTTGCTTGCATGCGAACACTTGTTCGTGTATGATTAGTTGAATGATTCCGGGTGTGATCGAACAATTCGAGGCCATAATCCAGGCCCTCGACGATGAGGCAGTCGCTGGTATTCCACAAGGCGACACGCTCATCGCATTGTTGGCGTTGCAGTCGCGCCTCGATGCCCAGATCGCCCGTCGCGTCGACGCGTTTCACCATTCAGGTGACTGGATGGCCGGCGGCGCCCAAACTCCTGCCGGCTGGCTCCGAGTCAAGACCCGCGGGAGCCGCCACGACTCGGCACGACAAGTACGCATCGCGCGTGCCACCAACGCGATGCCAGCCACATTCGAGGCATGGGTAGATGGTTCGTTGACATCGAAACATGTCGAAGCTATCGTCAAAGTCCGGACCATCGCCAACGCCCATGAATTGTTTGCAGAGTATGAACCTGTGCTTGTAGCGACAGCGCAACACGTCGGTCCTGAAGACATCGCCGGGATCGGCGCGCAATGGTTCGACGCGCTCAACGATCACCTCGACCGTGACGGGGCCGATACGCAACCCGGCGACAACGACACAACGGCACGCCGCGACCATGAAGTGTTCTTTTCGCGTGGCGAGACAGGTTGTGGGTATCTGCACGGCAATTTCGATGTCGAAGGCGCCGAATATGTGCAGCGTGCACTCGATCGAGCCTACGAACACGCCCACTGCGCCAACGACGCTCGCAGCTCAGCAGAGCAACGCGCCGACGCGCTCGTCGCGATCTGTCAGAGGTACCTCGAAGGCCTTCCCGCGTCGGGGAACCGTCCGAACGTGTTGTTCCTCAACGAACTCGACGATTACCTCGGCCACGTGATCGGCCGTGCCCAAACCAGCGCCGGACATCGCATCGCCACAACCACAATCCGACGTCACGTCTGCAACGCGAACATCAACGTGCTCGACACGCTCGGTGGGATCCCCCTTAATTTGGGGAGGACGACTCGGTTGTTCACGAACCATCAATACAAAGCACTCGTCGCCCGCGACGGCGGCTGTCGCGGACCCGGATGTCACGCACCACCAGAGCGTTGCGAAGCACACCATCTCGCGCCGTGGAAGCCACCAAATGGCGCAGCCTTCAACGGTGGCGAAACAAACATGAACAACGGAATCCTCGCCTGCAGGGGACGCTGCCACCGACAATTGCACGAAGGCGGATGGATCGTCGCCGGGGATGCCAACGGCACCCTCACGTTCACCACCAGAACGGGCAGAATCGTCGGAACCAGCGATCCACGCACACCCAACACCCGTTACCTCACCGAACAAGGCGACGACCACAACGCAACGCGACAACGCGTCCATTGGCTCCTCCACGACCACCCAATCAATCCTGTTCCGAACGAGTTCTTAGGCTGCGGGCAAATCTCGCGCGGGTGCGCATCGCCAACGAAATGAACATTGCGAAACATCCCACTAGTGCGAACCATGCGCCGAGAACGAATCCTTCGGGAACATATTGAAATCTGACAACGCTGTCGCCCGCTGGCAGTTTCACGCCCTGAAACAGATCGTGTGTGATCTTGATTCTGACGTTGTGGCCGTCGACTGTGGCGTTCCAACCTGGGAAGAACTGTTCTCGTCGCATCAACCTTCCCGAATGATCACAATGAACTCGAGCTTCGACGCGACTGATCGCGGTGGCCGTGCACGATGACCCCAACACATCGAAATATGGGGCTGGACGATCAAGTTCGTAGATGTCGGCGAGGTCGTCGGTGTGCACAAGATGTGATTCGTGGAGCAAGGATATCGGCAGGGATTGACGATGATCCATTAGCACATATGCAACGCCAAGTTCACGTAAGGCTTCCGGGTGCACTGAAAATCCCGTCGCCGAGTGGGCCAAGTAGACGGGATCCAAAAGATTTATCTTGCCGAAGCGATGCCGTAACCAATCCGCCCATATCAACGGCATCGGTATGTCGATGTTCGCCGCGAACGCCACATTGAAATACGACCCGTAGTTCGGCCAGATCGGACCAAAACTGTACGCGCGTTGCAAACCGACGTGCCGTTGAAGCCACTGCACAGCAGTCGTGTCGATCGTCACCGAGCGTGGTGCAGACAATGTTGGAATCGCGTACATCGCGACAACGTCGACGATCGCTATCGCGCAAATCAGACCGATGCGCCATCGTCTCCGCCGCAGCAGCGAACCGACGCCGAGCGTAACGGTAACGAGACATGCCCATGCGAACGACGCGAGAAAGGCATGGTGGGAATTCAGCGCCGGTCGTACATACGTCACCGCGATCGCCGAAACTTTCGCGCCTAGCAGCGCAACGACAAGGAGCACAATGCCACGTTGCCAAATCGAAACTGAGCGTTCGATTAAATCTGAGATACCAAACGCTGCAAGGACAACCATCGCGAATTCCATCGCTGGATCCATGTATCGATAGAACGCGACTTGATGCATGCGGGGTAAGCGGGCGATCAAGTCGATGACAAACTGCGGACCAAATGTTTTCACAAGACACAACACTGCGAACATGCCAAGTGCGACGCGCAGCCGTCGGTTGCTACGACCACACACTCCGACCAGCGCGAGTACAACGATCGAAGCGGAAAGGTACCCACCGACGTTTCCCCAAGAAACTGTGATTGATTGTTCGTTCGAAACATGAGCAAAAATGGGCCCATACGCGTACGGAAGCCCGAGTTTCATCGGCCATGCGGCCGTCGGTAGCCACCGCGATCCAAACTTCGCGTGGTCCCCCACCTCAGCAAACGGCAAGTAACGCGCGAACGGCAAGATCAGCGGAGCTCCAAGAGATAACCCTGTCGCACCGCCCATCGCGATCTTGCGGATATACGCGCCTCGTCGAGATCGCTCCACAGACCAGCAACGGACGATCGACCAGATTGCGATAAATATCCCACAGATGTAGATCGTCTCGAAGAATCCTCCCTGAATGAGGAGCCCAAGACCGACTGCGAACGTGCACCAACCGCCTCGTCGGCTTTGGCCAGAGCGGTCGACGGCCCGTTCGATTCCCAACACCGCAACCGCAAGAAATGCCACCGGCAGCATCGCGCCGTTTTGCAACCAAGCGAATGTGCCGTTCAACCCAAATGCGACCCCGGCGACGGTCGCCGCGGCGAGATGTATTCGTAGACGTCGGGCAACGAAGAACGTCGCCAACGCTGCAACCAGTTCGAGCAGCAGCATTTCGAGCAGCAGCCCGTGGGGAAGCGACTGCAACAGCGTCGGAGGAAACAGCGGCGCCGATTGCGGGCTCGCCAACAAGGGTTCACCAACGCCGGAGTACGGGTCCCAGTAGGGAAGCTGTCCGTGTAGCAGCTGATGCGCGACTTGACGCCCTTCGGCCTGCGTCAAGAAGCCATCGTTCGGGTCGATCGCTCGGTCGCCAGCGAAGACTCCCTGAGTGAGATGGGTCGCGAGATGTCCGCGAGGACCCAGCGGGTCGGCAACCGAATAGCCGCTGAGATATGAAATGTTGCCGAGTAACACACAGCCGACGACAACCAGCGGAGGCAACCATTTTGGCCACAGGGACACCAAGCGCCGAAATCTGCTCGCCGGAAGCGTCGCCGAATCCAGCTCGCCGCATGACATCGAGGAATCGTATTGACTCAATCAACTCCGTTCGGTCATGGCCATACAGTCCAATCCCGTCAGTCCAATCCCGTCAGCGCCACCCAACGCGCCGCCCGCTCGACCAGATTCGCGGAACTTTTTGCCGTCAGCGCGAACTCATCGCCCGTTTGGAACGTCATATAGGGCAGTGTGTTGGCCACGGCGACAACAAAGGGATTTCCGATGAACTCGATGAGGTCGAATCGATCAGTTCGAACGTGGCTTATCGCCATGGTCTGCTTGAGCATGGTTGCGAGCGCGTGCAGCGGTGGCGACAAGTCGGGCCACAAGACCACGACGACCATCGCGGGTGTGACCGGACGGTTGACGCACGACACTGGCCCTTTCATGGTCTCGCTCAGTGCCGGGCAGCCCGCCGTCGCCACAGTCGATGCGGTATCGGTGGTAAAAGGCGACAGTCTCGGACAACAGGCAATCGCTGCGGTAATCAGTCGGCTGGCGAAATTCGAACGTTCCGACGGCAGCGTCGCGTTCCACCGTCCTCCCCAGACGCTGCCGCGCCCGCGTGTCGGTGCCACGATCAATCGACCGTTCGGTGGCACACCCAAGCCAACGCCGCAGCCCACCGACAACGGACCGCTGCAGGTGCTGCGCTACCAACCCTCCGGCGACGTCAACATCGCCCCCGATGTGAGCGTGACCTTCAACCAACCGATGGTTCCCCTCGCAACATTGGCGCAACTCGATTCCGCCGCGGTCCCAGTGAAGGTCACACCGCAGCTCAACGGCCACTGGCGCTGGATCGGCACGCGCACAGTCCGCTTCGAGTTCACTGGAGCCGTCGATCGCCTCCCGATGGCCACGAACTACACAGTGGAAGTGCCGGCTGGCACGAAATCGCAAACGGGTCACCGCCTGCAGCGCGCCGTCCGGTTCAGCTTTCGCACGCCTCCACCGAACGTGATCGACTTTTCACCTCACGACGAGACTGTCGACGTAGCACCAGTGTTTATTGCCATTTTCGACCAACGTGTCGATCCCCGTGTGTTGATCAAACACATCACGCTGAAGGCCAACGACCGCGTTCAGTCGATCCGGGTCGCGACCTCAGCGGAAATCGCAGCGAGCCCACAGGTGCGCGTCATGGCAAAGGATGCAGTGGCTGGCCGCTGGATCGCGTTTCGTCCAACATCGCGATTGCACAACGGAGCAGCACTCACAATCTCGATCGACCGCGGCACTCCTTCCGCAGAGGGCCCACGCACCACAACCGAGGCGTCGATCCACTCGGCGACCACCTACTCGGCGCTCAAGGTGACCGATACGAGTTGCGGATACGGCGAGGGTTGCCAACCAGGATCGCAGTTCACAATTACGTTCAACAACGCGCTCGACGCGAAAACATTCGACTCGAACAGCGTCAAGATTTCTCCAGCTGTCGATGCGTCGATCGGCGTCTCGGGCAACGTCCTCACCATCAACGCTGCTACGAGGGCACGGACCAAATACAGCGTGCGGATTCCAGCCAAGCTCCGCGACGAATTTGGCCAGTCGCTCGGTGCGCCCCAAAGCAAATCGTTCGACGTCGGCGAAAACACTCCAGCGTTAGTCGCCTTCACTCATCAGTTGACGACTACAGATCCGCTCGCCAAACGCCCGTCGATCGGGGTCACATCGGTTGGCCACGAAACACTCAACGTCGATGTGTATGCCGTCGATCCTTCGCAGTGGCCGCAGTACCAACGGCTGATGCAACAATGGGGAGCCCAAGATCATCCGAAACTGCCATGGAAACGACTCTCGACCACGATCGTGACAGTCGGAGGCGGCGGACATGAACTGACAGAGTCGACCATCGACCTGAGCAAGGATCTTCGCGGCGCCACCGGCCATCTCGTCGTCGTCGTCTCCCCCACTCGCCACTTCGCCAAGACCGACAATCTCTACTGGCAAAACCGACCGACGATCACGTGGGTCCAGGTCACGTCAATTGGGGTCGACGCATTTGCGAGTCGCAGTGAGCTGATCGCTTGGGCGACCAACTTGAGCGACGGCACGCCGATCAATGGAGTGCGTGTACAACTCGGCGGAACGAACAACAGCGCTGTCACTGGTGCCGACGGATTGGCACGTGTGCGTGTAGCCAAGGCTCGCTATCTCACCGCGACAAACGGTAGCGACACCGCAATCCTCCCCGCCGATTCGGTCTACGAATGGAACCCATCGACGGTCGGTGATTCGGTGACGGGTTTCGCGTTCGACGACAGGGGCATCTACCGACCAGGTGAGGCGATGCACGTAAAGGGTTGGTTCCGTCGAGTGCAATCCTCATCGGCATCGAAGGTTGAGCCGTTATCGAAAGCGCGAACGGCAAGCTGGTCGGTGCACGACGCGTTCGGAAACGAACTCGGCAAGGGCGTGGTCACGTTGAGCGCAGTGAGCGCATTCGATCTGAACATCAATTTGGCGGTCGGCGCGGCACTTGGCGATGCGAATCTGGAACTACAGGTCAACGACGATGGAGTTGGAGGATCGGCGACGGTCCAATTCCAAATTCAAGAGTTTCGCCGGCCGGAGTTCGAGGTCGTCACGCGCGCCGAAAGTGCTGGCCCTCACCTCCTGACCGCGCCGCTGACAGTCGCGGCCGTTGGTCAATATTTCTCCGGCGGAACACTTGCGAATGCGCCAGTTGCGTGGCAGGTCACGACGGCGACCGCCACATATTCTCCGCCGAATTGGTCGCCATTCACCTTTGGCGTATCGAAGCCATACTGGTTGGACGACATCGGCGGCCCAGGTTTCGGTGGTGCGCGTTTCGCGGGTCGTCCCGCTGCAAACATCGATGCCCTCGGTCAAGGTGGCCCTGGTCAACAGTGTTGTGTCCCACAATCCGACCAAAAAGCTGCCACGTACACCGGGCACACCGATGCGACCGGCACGCACTATCTCCAGCTGAACTTCGATGGCCAAAAACCAGATCTACCGGTGACCGTTTCAGCGAATGCCTCGGTGACCGATGTCAACCGCCAGAGCTTCGCGTCAAACCTCGAGCTGTTGGTACACCCATCCACGTTGTATGTCGGCCTGCGCAGCGCCAAAGAGTTTGTACGCGCCGGCGAACCGCTCGATATTGAAACGATTGTGACCAATATTGACGGTGGCGTTGTGGCAGGCCGCAAGTTCACGGTTACCGCCTCGAGGACCGTTTCGAAGTTCGAAAATGGTGCATGGGTGCAATCCGATGTCGATCCGAAGACGTGCGAAGTGACATCCTCAACCAAGCCCGTGTTGTGTTCTATCAACGCCGGCGTTGGAGGGCAATACAAGATCTCCGCGGTCATCACCGACGACGCAGGAGGTCGCAACCGCAGCGAATTCACCCGTTGGGTCAGCGGCGCGGAAGCCGTGCCGACTCGTGATGTCGAACAAGGTGTCGCAACCATCGTCCCCGACAAGGATCG
>JBBRPC010000077.1:0-14699 GCA_038228615.1 Acidimicrobiia bacterium
CGCAGCGGTCACGACGCCGTCGATACGGCCGAATTCGTCCACAATCGAGGCGACGAGCCTGCCCGTTTCCGCTTCGTCGCGTACGTCGAGCTCGCCGAACGACGCGGCGGTGCCACCGTCAGGAACATCGAGTTCTTGTCGGGGCGGCACAATGTCGCAACCGATCACTGTCGCGCCGTCGGCCAGAAACCGCCCGACGCAGGCTTCGCCGATCCCCGAAGCAGCGCCCGTGACCAACAAGACTCGTCGTTCCAATGCTCCCATGGCCGGCCACCGTATCGCCACCGGTAAAATCGACAAGTCCGTCTGATGGCCCAAGGAAGCAGATCCGATGCCGCTCGAACACACCCCCGACCGCAACCTCGCAATGGAGCTCGTGCGCGTCACCGAGGCCGCGGCACTCGCCGCTGGTAGGTGGATGGGACGCGGCGACAAGAATGGCGTCGACGGTGCGGCGGTCGACGCGATGCGCATCGTGTTGAACTCCATGGCGATCGATGGTGTGGTCGTCATCGGCGAGGGTGAAAAAGACGAAGCACCAATGCTCTACAACGGCGAGCGAATCGGCGGCGCGGGCGGCGTTCCAGTCGATATCGCTGTCGATCCCGTCGACGGCACCACGCTCTGTTCGCTCGGTCGCGATAATGCGATTGCCGTGATTGCAATGAGTCAACGTGACACGATGTATAACCCCGGTCCATGTGTGTATATGGACAAAATCGCCGTCGGGCCTACGTGCAAAGATGTTGTCGACATCGACGCGCCGGTCAGCGCGAACCTGCAAGCGGTCGCCAAGGCGCTCGGCGAGAAGGTCCATGGTGTCACCGCCGTCGTGCTTGATCGCCCTCGCCACGAAGAGTTGATCCGCCAAATCCGCGAAGCCGGCGCACGCATCAAATTGATCCCCGACGGCGACATCGCCGGGGCGATCTCGGTCGCGACGCCAGGGACTGGTTGCGACATCCTGTTCGGTATCGGTGGAACACCCGAGGGTGTCACCGCAGCGTGCGCCATGAAGTGCCTCGGCGGCGAGATCTACGGCCGGCTGTGGCCCCGAAATGACGCTGAACGAGCTGCCGCAATTGAAGCTGGCTACGACCTCAGCGCGATTCTCACCACGAACGACCTCGTGCGCAGCGACGACGTCTTTTTTGCGGCAACCGGTGTGACACACGGTGACTTTCTCAAAGGCGTGCAATACCTCCCCGATGGCGCGATCACGGAGTCACTGGTGATGCGTTCGAAGAGCGGGACGATTCGCACCATCCAAGCGACGCATCGTTGGTCGAAGCTCGTCGACTACTCGGCTGTCCGCTGGGGCGAGTGACAGGCACCCACCCCACCGCTATCTTCGAACAATAGCTGGGAACTTTCTGGCCGTCGCTGACGACTATCTGCTGTGCTTCTGTCTGTTTCGCGCGGCCATTCGGCCCGTTACCGGGTCGCGGCGAGGATTCTCGTTGCAGGATTCGGCATAGCGGTAGCCCTCGTTGCTGGAGCAACGCCGAGTTTTGCCCATGCCATACTCGAATCAACGTCGCCAGCGGCGAACGCAACACTGACGAGTTCCCCTCGCGAGGTGACGCTCACGTTCGGTTCGCCAGTGGCACTGACCGACCAGCTTCCAGCACTCTGGGACTCGTCGGGCAAAGCGATCAAGATCGGCGCATCAAAGCTCGAGGCACACAAGACCACCATCGCGTTTCCTGTGCCGAAACTCGCCGACGGCACTTATACCGTCACTTGGCGCGCAGAATCAACCGACGGACACGTCGTGCACGGGGCGTTCGCGTTCAACGTCGGGTCGCGGAGCGCGACCAACGCCATGGATCAACACATGATGAACCGTGGTGGCACTTCACGAGCCGTCGGGGTACTCACGGGGATCCTTCGGGCGATCGCGTTCGCGTCGTTCATTGGAGCTGTCGGTTCCTTGGTCTTCGTGGCGATTTCAGCACCTCACCTCGCCGGCCATTCGCGCGCGCAACTCCTTACTGGTGCGGCACTGTTCGCACTCGGTGTCGCTGCGATCGCCGAGTGTTTCGCACTGCATCCATTCACGTCAGGTGGGAGTTTCGGCGACATCGCGAGCTTCTCGCATTTTCGATCGTCACTCCACACGACCCATGGCAAGGCGCTCGTCACACGTTTTTTGCTTGCCTTAGTGGGAATTATCGCGTTTTCGCGTCACCGCCTGCGTGGCCGACGAGTGCTCGGGCTCAGCTTGGTGGGGCTGTGGATTTTGGCGGTCACCGCGACGTTTTCACTCAACGGTCATCCTCGTAGTGGCCGCTGGCAAACCCTTTCTGTCGGGCTCGACTTCGCCCATTTGATCGCGGCCGCGGCCTGGGTCGGAGGTCTCTTCGCCCTCGTCGTGTTGGTGCTCTCCGATCACGAATCGACAGAACACCGGTCGGTTGCGCGGCGCTTTTCAAACATCGCAGCCACCTCAGTGGTGGTCGTCGTCGCTACTGGTTCTGTGCAGGCATTCCGCCAACTCAGCCACATTTCAGACCTGTGGTCGCAGACCTACGGTCGTTTGCTTTCAGTGAAAGTCATCGTCGTAGGAATCATCTTGTTGGTGGCAGCACGAAGCCGTTGGCTCACCAAAGGCGAAGACGTCGACCACCGCAAGCTCCGAACGATGGTCGCAGTAGAGACGCTCGGCGCAGCGATCGTGATTTCAATTACTGCCCTGCTCGTCAACAGTCCGCCCCCGCACGACCTGATTGGTGCGCCAGCGCACACGCCGCCGGCGGCAGTTGCTGGACCAGCGACCGCAACCGTTTCGGCCAACGGATTCACCTTCAAGATCCAACTCGATCCTGCTGCGGTCGGGCCGTCGCAACTCATGCTGGAAGTCACGAAGGCCGCTGGCGGTCCAGCGAAGCTGTTCGAGGTGGACGCGACCATGCAACTCGCCTCGGCACAGATTGATCCGATCACTATCAACTTCACCGATTCCGGTGGGATGTACATGTCGAAAGCACTGATTCTGCCGCTGCGGGGTCGATGGACTGTCAACCTTCGTGTCCTCACTAGCCCAGTCGATTCCTTCTCAACATCAACCACCATCACCGTCGTATAAACCAAACCACAAAGGATCATCGTGAAACGACCCGTCATCATGTTCGCAGTGGGTGCAATCGCACTCCTCGCGACCGCCCTTCCGGCCGCGGCTCACTCCGAATTTCAACCAGGCACCACAAATGTGGGCGCAACCACCAAGTTCAACCTATTTGTCGAAGATGAAGAACCGACTGCGGGAACCGTCAAGGTCGAGTTGTTCTTTCCAACAGCAATCAAAGTTGACGCCGCCGCAGTTCCGGCTGGCTGGACCGTCACCGCACAAGGCGGCAGCGTTGGTAGCACCGCAACGGGGCTCACATGGGCAGGACCTGCGCTCTCCGACAGCGCAAATCTCAAATTGACGCTCGGACCGTTCGCGCAAACAACGGGGCGTCTGCAATTCAAAGTGCTCCAGACGTACGACAACGGCACCGTTGTTCGTTGGATCGACACCAACCCGGTTGGCGGCCCCGAGCCGACGAGTCCTGGCCCCGTCATCGACGTGCTTGCCAAGGGTGTCGCCGCGCCGACGACGACCGTCGACGCTGGTCACGATCACTCAACGGAAACACCTGCACACGATCACGGCGCTGAAACAACTGTGCACGATCACGCTGCGGCCCCGCACGACGCCACAGTCACGACTGCAGCACCCGCCAAAAAAAGCGACAGCAGCAACACTGGTGCCATCGTCGGAATCATCGCCGCCGTCGTTGTCTTAGGCGGCGGGCTGGCCTTCGCAGTGCGCTCACGCAAGAAGCCGTAACACTCCGTCGGCTACGCGCCGGCGACGTCGAGCCTTGTCACTGCGCGGTACAGCGCGGCTTTCGCATCGACGTCGTCGGCATCGCCAGCAAGCACTGCTTCGGCAGCTGCCTTCGCCGCTTGCGCGCGTGCCACGTCGATGTCGCCAGCGAGTTCTGCAATGTCGGAGAGAATCACGACCTTCGTACCGTCGACCTGCACGAACCCGCCGTGGCACGCGATGGCCAGCTCAGAGCCGTCAACGTGTTTGACGCGCACCGGCCAGTCGGCAAGCGCACCGAGGAACGGTGCGTGACCCGGCAGAAATCCGATGTCACCGCCACCGAGCGTGCGCGCGACGACAAACTGCGCCTCACCCTCGTACAGCACCTTCTCGGGCGAGACGAGCTGCACGGCGAACGAACTCACGCGTTCTCCTGGAGCGTTTTGGCCTTTGCGAGGACCGACTCCACACCACCGACGTTGAAGAACGCTTGCTCGGGGATGTGATCGAGATCGCCATTACACACGGCTTCGAAGCTCTCCACGGTCTCTTCGATCGGCACGAAAATGCCTTTCAAACCTGTGAACACCTCACCGACGAAAAACGGTTGCGACAGGAACTTTTGGATCTTGCGGGCCCGACCAACGGTGTTCTTGTCTTCTTCGGAAAGCTCATCGATTCCAAGAATGGCAATGATGTCTTGCAGTTCTTTGTACCGCTGCAAGATCTGCTGCGTACGGTTCGCGACGGCGTAGTGACGATCGCCAACAACCTCAGGTGCAAGGATCGTCGATGTCGAGGCAAGCGGGTCGACAGCTGGGTAGATACCAAGCGAGGCGATTTGGCGGGACAGCTCTGTCGTTGCATCAAGGTGTGTGAAGGTGGTGAATGGTGCGGGGTCGGTGTAGTCGTCGGCGGGCACGTACACGGCCTGCAGCGACGTGATCGAGCGACCTTTTGTGCTCGTAATGCGTTCTTGCAGTTCGCCCATCTCGTCGGCCAACGTCGGTTGGTACCCAACGGCCGATGGCATACGACCGAGCAACGTAGATACCTCGGAACCAGCCTGCACAAAGCGGAAGATGTTATCGACGAACAACAGCACGTCTTGGCCTTTCACATCGCGGAAATACTCCGCAACCGTGAGGGCCGCCAACGCAACGCGCATACGCACACCAGGGGGTTCATCCATCTGGCCGTACACAAGTGCGGCCTTTTCAATGACGCCAGACTCCTGCATTTCCAACCAGAGGTCGGTGCCTTCACGGGTGCGTTCCCCAACGCCCGCAAACACCGATACCCCACCGTGTTGTGTGGCGACACGGTTGATCATCTCCTGGATCAGCACCGTCTTGCCAACCCCGGCACCGCCGAAGAGGCCGATCTTGCCACCTTCGAGGTAGGGCGTGAGCAGGTCGATCACCTTGATGCCCGTGATGAACATCTTGCGGCTCGGTTCGAGGTCTTCGAACTTCGGCGCACTGCGATGGATCTCCCAATGATCTTCGATGCCTTCTGGCATCACGCCATTGGTGTCGAGCGGTTCACCGATCACATTCCACACGTGACCAAGCGTGCCTTGACCAACGGGCATTGAGATGCCACGACCGAGGTTGCGCACCGCGCTGCCGCGCTTCAGACCATCGGTCGGTTTCATGCACACGACGCGGACACGGCTGTGACCGATCTGCTGCGCCACCTCCGCCGTCACGACGGTGTGCTCACCATCGATCTCGATATCGAGTTCGAGTGCAGTATTGATTTCGGGCAGTGAGTCGGGCGGAAATTCGCAGTCGACGACCGGCCCGGCGATGGCGATCACGCGTCCATCTTTCAGCAACGGTGCAGTGGCAGTCATGGTAAATAGCTCCAGAAACGCTTAGTTGGCGGGCAAGAGGTCGTCGTCGTTGCCGGATCCCTCAGCCATTGCTGCGGCACCTCCGACGATCTCCATGATCTCGGTTGTAATTGAATCTTGACGGGCACGGTTCATGACGCGGCTCAGCGTATTGATGAGGTCTTCGGCGTTGTCTGTGGCGGCCTTCATTGCGCGTTGACGAAACGCGTGTTCCGATGCGGCAGCGTTCAACAGAGCGGCGAACACTTTCGCTTCGGCGTATCGCGGCAGCAGCGCATCAAGGATCGCTTCTGGGTTCGGCTCGAATTCGTAGTCGGCCGAAGGTTGACCCGAAGGCGACGCACCGGAGCCAGCGAACGCGTGTAGGTCGCTCGTATCGAGTGGCATGAGTTGTTCGACGACAACCTCTTGACGACCAGCCGAGATGAACTTCGTGTAGATCAGCTCCACTTTGTCGATGTCGCCGTCGAGAAACCGTCGGGTGACAGCCGCTGCGATATTGCGAGCATCTTCGTAGCTCGGAGCATCGGAAAAACCGGCGAACGACGCATCGATGGGGATCTCACGAAAACGGAAGTAGCTCTCGGGTTTACGACCCGAGGTGATGAGCGCGTTGCGCTGGCCAGCTGCTGTGACGGCTCGCATTTCATGTTCCGCCATGCGAACGACCGTCGAGTTGTACCCGCCACAGAGGCCCCGGTCGGCAGCGATTGCTATATGTGCCACCGTTTGTACAGATTCACGCGGCGCGTGCAACGGACAGCTCGTGACGCCTCCCGCGGCGGCGAGATCGCGAACAACGCCGGTGATGCCGTCGGCGTAGGGCTGCGCCGCATGCACACGCGCTTGAGCCTTGACGATGCGGCTCGCCGCGATCAGCTCCATCGCACGCGTGATCTTCTTCGTCGACTGAACCGACTTGATGCGTCGGCGAAGAATGCGCTCTTGACCACCAGCCATGTCGCGCCCTTAGATCGTTGCCGTGTCGTCGGCGCCGACGGTCGTGGCCGACGACGCTGCGATTGCATCGCCCGTGGCGGTGAATCGCGCTTTGAAGTCGTCGACTGCAGACGTCATGGTCGCTTCGTCCATCGCGCCACTCGTGCGGATGCTGTTCAGCACCTCGGAGCGTTGCGACCGCATGAACTCCAGGAGTTCTGCCTCGAAACGTCGAACGTCGCTGACCTCGACATCATCGAGGTAGCCCTTGGTTCCTGCGAAGATCGATACAACTTGCTCTTCGACCGACATTGGCGAGTTGAGATTTTGCTTCAACAGCTCGACGAGGCGGTAACCGCGCTCAAGCTGGCTCTTCGAGATCGCATCGAGCTCAGAGCCGAAGGTCGCGAAGGCTTCGAGCTCACGGAATTGCGCGAGATCGAGCTTCAAGGTGCCTGCAACGTTTTTCATCGCCTTTGTCTGGGCTGCACCACCGACACGACTCACCGAGATACCCACATCAACTGCAGGACGCACACCGGATTTGAAGAGGTCGTCTTGGAGATAGATCTGTCCGTCGGTGATTGAAATCACGTTGGTGGGAATGTACGCCGAAACGTCGCCAGCTTTGGTTTCGATCACTGGCAACGCGGTCAGCGAACCGGCACCGAGGTCGTCGCTCAATTTTGCTGCGCGCTCCAGCAGACGGGAATGTAGGTAAAAGACGTCGCCGGGATATGCCTCGCGTCCCGGTGGGCGACGCAACAAGAGCGCCATCTGACGGTACGCCTCGGCTTGTTTCGAAAGGTCGTCGTATACAACCAGCGCGTGCTGACCGTTTTCCATCCAGTACTGGCCCATGGCACAACCGGCATACGGCGCAAGATATTTGAACACTGCCTCGACACCGGCCGGAGCGTTGACCACGACCGTGTACTCCATGGCACCGTGTTTTTCGAGCGTCGCCACTGTCGTCGCGACCGTCGAGGCCTTTTGGCCAATCGCCACGTAGATGCACTTCACACCCTGACCTTTTTGGTTCAGGATCGTGTCGATTGCAACGGTGGTTTTACCGGTCTTGCGGTCACCGATGATGAGCTGGCGTTGTCCACGACCAACTGGGGTCATCGCGTCGATTGCTTTGATGCCAGTCTGCAATGGTTCGTGTACTGGCTTGCGGCCGACGATGCCCGGCGCCTGAATTTCCATGCGGCGATCGATCGAACCAACGATCGGACCTTTGCCGTCGATTGGGTTCCCGAGGCCATCCACAACGCGACCCAGCATGGCGTCACCAACCGGCACAGAAAGGATGCGTCCGGTGGCTTTGACGGAATCGCCCTCTTCGATGCTGTCGGCAGCTCCGAGCACGACCGCGCCAATCGCGTCCTCGTCAAGGTTCAATGCCAGTCCGAGCTTGCCGCCTTCGAACTCCAAGAGTTCGTTGACGCCAGCTCCAGGAAGCCCGTAGACGCGTGCCACGCCGTCGGCGACCTCGAGGACGCGCCCAACCGTCTCCGCTTCTGTCGACGGGGAAAACGTATCGACATACTTACGCAAGGCATCGGTGATGTCTTGCGAATTGATGGTGAGTTCGGCCATCAGATGGATTCCTTCAGTTGATCGAGACGGTGGCGGACAGTGCCGTCGATCACCGTTTCACCGACATGAGCGACGAGCCCACCGAGCACGGTGGCGTCGATCACAACTTTGACTTCAACGTGCTTACCGGTGGCCCGTGAAAGGGCTTCGGCGAGGCGTTGTATTTGCGCGTCGTTCAGTGCAATCGCGCTGCGCACCTCTGCGACTTCGTGACTTCGGCCTTCCGCTGCAAGGGCAACGAAACGATCGACGATCGCGGGCAAATCGCTTGCGCGACCTACTCCTACGATGAACGACACGACGGCGGTCGACACTCCAAGTGCCTTTGCACCCATGAGGTCTTCCACGATGGCCATGCGGCGATCGGCGGGAAGGCCGCGGTCCGACAACGCCATTCGCAGATCATCGTTGCCTTCAAACGCACGGGCGAAACGAAACAATTCGTCTTCGACTTCGCTCGTGAAGCCTTCGATCTCAACGATCTCAGAGATCGCCTTCGCGTACGACTCAATCCGCTGATCTGGAGTGCTCATCGTCTGTACCTAGTTGCTTCCGACGCTGCTGATGTAGCTGTCGATGAGGCCTTGCTGTGTCGCGACGTCGAGATTGCGCTCAACGATCTTGCTTGCAAGCTCTACTGACATCGAACCAACGCGTTGACGAAGATCGGCGAACGCCCGTTCCGTTGCGAGTCGGACATCCTCGTTCGCTTTGGTTCGCACATCGGCGGCCTCTTGTTCGGCGCGAGTGATCAGAGCGCGTTTCACGACCTCGGCTTGTTGACGCGCTGCATCGATGATTCCCGATGCTTCGGCCTGAGCGTTCGCGATCTGGCCACGGTATTCCGTGAGCGCACCATCCGCATCGGCTTTTGCTTTCGAGGCAGCTTCGAGATCGTCGCGAATCCGGTCTTCGCGGGCCTGCTCCATGTTCTTCACAGCTGGAACACCCCACTTCCACATTGCGACGAGCAACACGAGGAACGCGGCGGTTCCCCAAAGCATCTCATTCGCAGCGGGGAGCAGCGGATTTGGAGCTTCGAGACAGCCGGCATCGTTGAGTCCGCCGCCGGCCGCGAGTTTCTCGGCGCATTGTTTGGTTGCTTCATTAGCGTATTTCGGCGCAGTTTCCGCCATGGCGGGTGCGGCAAACAGCACCAAACCAAGCGCAATGCCGAAGGGAGCAATCAGGGTACGGGTGCGTGTGCGCACGGGATTCTCCGATCAGCCCGAGATGATGAACGCAAGGACGAAACCGAACAGCGCCAACGCTTCGGTAAACGCAATACCGAGGAACATCGTGGTGCGCACGGTGCCAGCCGACTCTGGTTGGCGTGCCATCGCGGTGATGGCATTCCCAACCACAAGGCCGATGCCGATACCGGGTCCGATCGCCGCGCCGCCGTAGACGATTCCTCGGCCGATCGCCGTCAGACCCTTGGTGGGATCGGACGACACAGCTGCTGCTGCGTATATGAAGTGGATAAAGGCCAATGCCACGTGGTTCTCCTAGTTGCAGTTGGGTCTGGATTGGAAGGGTTCGGACTAATGGTCGGGGTGCATCGAGCTGCCGATGAACACAGCGGTCAGCACGGCAAAGATGTACGCCTGCAAGAAGCTGACGAGAATTTCGAAGCCCGTCATCGCGACGAGCATCAGGAATGAAAACGGCATCACGACGACGGTCGGCGACAGCGCCCACAGCGCGGCAGAAAGCGCGGCGAACGTGACCAGAATGAGATGGCCAGCGAGCATGTTGGCGAAAAGCCGGACCGCCAATGAAAACGGGCGCACGAGAAACGTTGATACGAACTCGATCAGAAACATCAATGGCATCAACGCTTTGGGGACCCCTGGCGGCAATGTCGAGTTTTTGAGGTAGTGCAGCGGGCCTTGTTTGACGATGCCAACGATGTTGAAGATGAGCCACGTCGTGACACCGAACACGGCCGGCATCGCGAACCTCGCGTTTGCAGGGAATTGCACGCCCGGAATGATCTCGGTGATGTTGCTGAAGAAAATGAAAAAGAACATTGCAGTGAGGTACGGCAGATAGCCGAGGCCGTCGCTCCCCATCGTCTGCATGATGACCTGACTGCGCACGAAGCCGACACCCGACTCCGCGACGTTCTGCATGAGTCCGGCTGGCACTAACGCGTCTTTGCGGCGAGTCCCGAGCGCGAACACGACAATGGTCGCGAGCGTCGCAAACACATAAATAGCAGCCGTTTTGTTGAAACCGCCTGCACCACTTCCCCAAACGGTGACGTGATTGATCGGCGGAACGTCGACAGAGAGAAACGCGTTCATTGATCTCCGGAGGGACTCGCCGGGCGTAGGCCCGGAGCAGCAAGCGTGAGGCTAAGGAACTTCATTTCATAAAACAGCAGACCCATGTGGGTACCGACGATGACGATGCCGAGCGTTGGCATGTCGATAAAGCTTCGGTGCCGCAGGGTAATCAGTGCGACAACAATGACTGCGAGACGAACGACGTAGCCACCGAGCGCTGCGCCGCCGATTGCTGCCGGGCCGCCCCGCGCCGCGCGGGTCATGATCGCGGCAGCAACAAGAAAGTTGATAATTACGATCGCAACTGCAATTGCCGCGCTTGTGAGACCGTTCCAACCACGAATCGCCGTAGCGACTGCGATGATGACAGGAGCGATCACGACGCCGTGACGGGCAATATCCAGCGCGACTTCGCGCTCGACCGCCGGAGTAGCTATGGCTTGTGAATAGCCCACGGTTTCCCTGCTTCTTCGCGCTCCATGTCGGCGACGTACGTGTAATAGGCACGCACGGCGAGACCCACAATTGCCAGGAGCGTCAGTGTCAACGTGAAGATAGGTTTGGTCGCGAATCGAGCGTCGAGCCACAGACCGCAGAGCGCGAACACAACCGTCGTGAGCGAGAGCTCCATCCCCCGCGCAAAGGCATTGCCGAAGCCGTTATACAATGCGCGCTTGTCGTCGCTGGTTGGATCGGCTTGCGCAGAGACTTCTGCCATCGATCGATGATCCCTCGTCCGGACGCGCACCGTTGCGCGACCCTCTTGTGAATTGATTCCCAAGATAACAGCAGCCCGCTTCGCGGCTCCAAACCGGAGCTGACTATTTTTTTGTCACGTTTGTTGGGGTCTGCGAGCCTTGCCACGCCGGGCGCGCACGGTCCGCACGCCAGGGTGAAACAGCACGTAGAGCAGTAAGAGCAAACCTCCGGCCGCGAAGGGCCAGAGAAATCCTCCGTGTTTGGTGTACACCGGCATCAGCGCCGACCCCGAGAGCAGCGCCGTGAAGGCCCAGAGGATGAACACGGCGCGCCGCGGACCGTGGCCCATCTCCATAAGGCGATGGTGCAGGTGTTTTCGGTCGGCGCTCGAGAATCCGCGCCCCGAAAAGATACGCCGGAAGAACGAAAACACGGTGTCGGCGACGGGAACGCCAAGGATGATGAGCGGTATCAACAGCGGAGCAAAGAAGAAATAACCGCTTCCAGCGAACTGTGCGTCGGTGCGACCACCCACCGTGATGGTCGGGACTGCCATGAGCAATCCCAAAAAGAGCGCACCACTGTCGCCCATGATGATCTTGGCCGGCGACCAATTGAACGGTAAAAAGCCAGCGCAAATGCCGATCGCGATGATCGATACCAAGGGCGCGATGTTTGTGCCATCGAGATCGCCGTGGAAAAACAGCTGTCGCGCAAAGAGATAGAACGCAGTTCCGGCGATCATCACGATTCCGGCAGCGAGCCCATCGAGCCCATCGATGAGATTGATCGCGTTGGCCATCAGCACCACCCACAGCACAGTCACGAGTGGCGCGAGGTTCGACGACAACACGACGTCTCCGACATGGCCGAGATTGAACGGAACGCGAAAAAAGAACATCTGCACACCGAAGCGCGCCATAAGGCTCGCGGCCACGACCATGCCAGCGATCTTCGCGGGCGGCGATACGTCGTGGATGTCGTCGAGGAGACCAACCAAGAACATCACCGCAGCACCGCACACCACGCCGAGCGGTTCAGTGCCATTGGAAAACACTTCGTGAAACTGGTGCATCCGCGACGCGACGACCATTGCGGCGAGGAACCCAACAAAGAGTGCAACCCCACCAACATCCGGCATCGGTCGCGTATGCACGTGGCGACTATTCGCTGGCCCGGGTTCTTTGACGAGCCCAACCTTCGTTGCGAATCGACACACGATTGGCGTTGTCACGAAGGTCACACCAAACGCAACGAACAGCACAATCGCGTAATGCACGGAAGATCAGATCGTCATCGGTCGGCGGGCGCTTGTGTCGTGCACTACAGACCGGGGTATGGCGTGAAGTTCGCACAGAGTGCGTTGGCCTGGGCGCGCACTCCTCTCAGTATTGCGTCATCGTCGGGCGAGCGCAGCGCAACGGCAATCATCTCGGCAATCTGGACCATTTCGTCGGCACCCATGCCGGCCGTGGTCATCGAGGCAGTTCCAAGCCGCAATCCGCTCGTCACGAACGGCTTTTCGGGATCGTTTGGAATCGCGTTCTTGTTGGTCGTGATACCCGAGCGGTCAAGCACTTCCTGGGCCGCTTTTCCGGTAATACCGAAGCTACGGAGGTCGACCAGCATGAGGTGATTGTCGGTCCCTCCAGACACAATGCGCAATCCATGGCTGGCCAGCGCGTCGGCGAGTGCCGTCGCGTTGCGCACCACATTGGCTGCGTATTCGCGAAACGCTGGTTGCGAAGCTTCGTGAAACGCCACAGCTTTCGCAGCGATCACGTGCATGAGTGGACCGCCTTGAAACCCAGGAAATACGGCCTTATCGATCGGCGCCGCAAATTCCTGTTTGCTCAAGATGCAACCAGCGCGCGGGCCACGCAGAGTCTTGTGGGTCGTGAAGGTCACGACATCGGCGTACGGCACGGGCGACGGGTGGGCGCCGCCGGCGATCAACCCGGCGATGTGCGCGGCATCGACCATCAACATCGCGCCAGCATCATCAGCGATCGATCGGAACTTCTCGAAATCGATCAGCCGCGAGTACGCAGTTGCACCAGCGATGATGAGCTTCGGTCGTTCTTTTGTGGCGAGATCGCGAATCCGGTCGTAGTCGAGTTGCTCGGTTTGTTCGTCCACTCCATACGACGCGAAGTTGTAGCTCTTACCGCTGAAATTCACCGGCGAGCCATGCGTGAGATGGCCGCCTTGGTCGAGTCGCATCCCCATGACCTTGTCGCCCGGTTGCAGGAGCCCGAAGAACACCGCAGCATTCGCGTTGGCACCGGAATGCGGTTGCACGTTGGCGTGCTCGGCACCGAAGAGGGCGCACGCCCTCGAGCGAGCAAGGTTTTCAGCTTCGTCGACAACGACGTTGCCGCCGTAGTAGCGCTTGCCGGGATATCCCTCGCTGTATTTGTTGGTGAGGACGGTGCCTTGCGCTTCCATCACTGCACGAGAGGTGAAGTTCTCGGAGGCAATGAGTTGCACCGTGGTGTTTTGCCGCTCAATTTCGCGGCGTACTACCCCAAAGATTTCAGGATCGCTTGCTTCAAGTGCGCTGGTCATGGCTGGCATTCCTCTCGCTCGATAGCGGCGATCTGAGCGAGCCGAGCCGCGTGACGATCCCCTTCGAATTCGGTCGTGACAAACAGGTCGACTATTTCCTGCGCAAGTTCGGGGGCGACGATGCGCGCACCGATCGACAACACGTTGGCGTTGTTGTGTGCCCTCGCCATTCTGGCCGTGTACAGGTCGTTGCACAGCGCGGCGCGCACACCATGCACCTTATTTGCGGCGATTTGTTCGCCTTGTCCGGATCCTCCCAAAACGATCCCGATCATGACGTCGCCACTGATCACAACCCGACCGACCGCGGCGCAGATCGGCGGATAGTCGCAGGGTTGCGTACTGCTGGTTCCGAGATCGTTCACCTCGTGACCGCGAGTACCCAACCAGCCGATCAGATGGGTCTTCAGCTCGTACCCGGCGTGATCGGCACCAATCGCAATTCGCACTCGGCTGAGTGTAGGCGGGGTGGGATCTCGCATCGGCAGTTGGTACTGTCGACTTTGCAGGGAGGAGAACCGTGAATGGTGTAGGGGTGTCGCGCGCTCGCATTCGAGCGGCGCGCGTAGTTGGAATGGCGCTAGTCGTGGTCTCGTGCTCACTGATTGCGGTTGCGTCCGGAACCGCCTACGGCGCGCAACAATCCACAGTCACTGGCCAATCGACTGGCCAAACGACGGGCCAATCGACTGGCCAACCGCTGGTAGTGCAAATACGCGACTACAACTTCGCTCCTGGCACGTTCAGCGTTGCGCCCAAACGCAGCATCCTGTTTCACAACGCCGGTCAAGCAACTCACCGCATCGTCGCCGACGACGGCACGTTCGATTCGCGCAATCTCGCCCCTGGGACAAACTTCGTGACCAGCTTCACGACTCCGGGAGAATTTCGAATTCACTGCGCGATTCACCCGTCGATGACCGCG
>JBBRPC010000078.1:0-14575 GCA_038228615.1 Acidimicrobiia bacterium
AGCTGTGCCCATGCACGCGTTCGACATTGTCGATATCTGGGTCAATTTGGTCACCAAACAGTCGGCGGCCGCATTTCTGGGTGACCGCGCGAACGCCCATATCCCTGGATATCTCGGCGGTGATGGCACGAGCGGTGTGGGCGAAGCCGCGCTCATCGCGGTGATGGACGAACTCGGGGTTGCGACAGGAATCCTGTGCCCGGGGCTCCATCATGGCGACGTGAACTCACTTGAATTGGCAGAGCAGCACGATGGTCGATTTCTCGTCGCGCTTGGGGTTGGCAACCCAGAGAACCCGACGCGCAACGCACGACGTATTCGTGAGCTCGGAACGCATCCCCGCGCTGCGATGGTGCGCGTCATGCCGTTGGCGACGCAGGTGCCGATCAACCACCCGTTGCATTATCCGGTATATGCCACGTGCGAGGAACTGGGTTTGCCAGTCGCAATCAATGCTGGCGTCCCTGGCCCGCGTGTTCGGTCACGGGTACAACATCCTGAGCTACTCGAAGATGTGTTGATCGATTTTCCTGATCTAACCGTGATCGTGGCACACATGGGTCATCCATACGAAGAGCTGCTCATGAACTTCATGCGCAAATGGCCGAATCTGTACCTGTCGTGTACTGCCTATTCACCGAAGTACATGGACCCGAACTTGTTGACGTTTATGAACACTTCGACGTATCGGGGTCGCGTCATGTGGGGTTCGGATGAACCATGGTTTCCCATGCGACGCTCGCTGACTGAAGCCAAAGCGCTCCCACTGGACGATGCGGCGATGGCGTTGTTTCTCGGTGGCACTGCGCGGCGCCTGTTTGATCGTTCGCGGTGACCAGACCAGCCGTTTCCGACGTTGTCGGCGCATTCGATCTGACAGACCTCGACAATTTCGCCAACGGATTTCCTCACGAAGCGTTCGCTCGTCATCGACATCTCGCGCCGGTGTATTGGCACGAACCGACAGAACACACGCCGGACGGGGAAGGATTCTGGTCGGTCGCGACACATGCGGAGTCGCTCGAGGTGATGCGCGACCCGTCGACCTATTCGTCGGAACGCGGCGGCGGCCGCAAATTCGGCGGGACGATCTTGCCAGATTCACCCGCCGCTGGAAACACACTGAACATGATGGACGATCCGAGACATCAGCGGATTCGGTCGATCGTGCAACGGGGGTTGACGCCCAAGACGATCGCCGCATTGGAGCCCGACTTGGAACGGCGGATTGCTCCGTTGATCGCCGCCGCACGCGACCGAGGAGAGTTCGACTTTCTGAGCGACATCGCAGCTGAACTGCCACTGCAAGTTATTTGTGCGCTTCTCGGCGTGCCAGAGACCGATCGTCATCAAATGATGGCATGGGTCGAGTCAGTGTTCGACTTTGGAGATGCGCGTTCGGCGACCTCGTACGACGCGTCGCTCGCAACGAATGCCTCCGACATGTTCGCGTTCGCCAACGACCTCATCGCAACGAAGCGAGCACATCCCGGCGCCGACATGCTGTCGATCGTGGTGCATGCGCGAATGGACGACGCCGAACCGCCCCAACTCAGCGATACCGAGCTCACGTCGTTCTTCGCGCTGCTGTTCGCTGCAGGTGCTGATACGACCCGCAACGCGGCTGCAGGTGGCATGTTGGCAATGATGGAGGCACCTGATCAGTGGGTTCGATTGCGAGACGATCGATCGCTGCTGAAGACTGGAATCGAAGAGGTCGTGCGCTGGACAGCGCCCGCGGCATACAACCGTCGAACGGCGACGATCGACACGCGGCTGTGCGAGTGTGACATCGCTGCAGGTGACAAGGTGGTGTTCTGGGAGGCTTCCGCCAATCGCGACGAACGTGTCTTCGGCGATTCGATGCGATTCGATGTAGGCCGCGATCCGAATCCACATGTGGGATTTGGGCATGGCGCACATCATTGTCTCGGAGCAGCGCTCGCCCGGCTCGAACTCAAGGTGATGTTGTCTGCCGTGCTCGACGCGTTTGACGGGCTCGAGCAAGCTGGCCCGGTGGAATGGGCCCGATCCAACAAACACACCGGAATCCGCCATCTTCCGGTGCGCGTTCTACGGTGATCACATGCGGGTAGTTGTCGTCGGGGCGGGCATCGCGGGTCTGGGAAGTGCGTTGGCGTTCGCGCGCGCGGGTCATGAGGTCACGATCTTGGAACGCGACTCGACGCCGATGCCCGAATCCGCAGACGCTGCCTTTGCTTGGGAACGCCGTGGTGCGCCTCAGGTCAGGCACTCGCACGCCTTGTTGGCGCGGCTTCGCAACCTTCTCAAAGAACGTGTTCCTGATGTGCTCGACGAGCTGCTTGCGGCAGGCGCGACCGAAATGTCATTTACCGAAAACCTCCCGGAAACGCTGACTGATCGTGAGCCGAGAGACGGTGATGATGAACTTGTCGCTTTGGCGTGTCGCCGCACAACCTTCGAGTGGGTGTTGCGACGTTGCGTCTTGGCGACACCGGGAGTAGACCTTCGCGACGGTGTGGTCGTCGACGGGCTGCTCTGCGATGCCGGTGCCGTACCGCATGTGCGTGGTGTGCGGACCAATATCGGGGAGTTGTATGCCGATCTCGTGCTCGACGCGACCGGTCCGCGTTCGGCGTCGTCTCGGTGGCTCGTCGACGCTGGAGTCGATGAACCGCAAATGGATCTCGTGGAAAGCGAGATCGTGTATTTATCTCGGTTCTATCGGTTACTCGACGATCGCGATCAACCTGATGCGCGCGGGCCAATCGGTGGAGATCTTGGATACTTGAAATACGCGGTGTTCCTCGGCGACAACCGCACCTTTTCAATTACGTTCGCAGTCGATAGCGACGACCGCGAGCTGCGCGCCCGACTGACGTCAACAGCTGTGTTCGAATCGGCCGCGCGGCAACTCGTCGCGGCGCAGCCATGGATCGACGGACGAAGTGAGCCCATCACAGAGGTGCATGTGATGGCGGGCCTGCGGAACCGTCGACGACATTTCGTACACGACGGTGTGCCGGTTGTGCTCGGGTTCGTGTCGGTCGGCGATGCGTCGGTGTGTACGAATCCGCTGTACGGCCGCGGCTGTTCGCTGGCGTTCGTACACGCATTTGGCATTGCCGACGCGTTCGCGGCGCATTGCGATGACGCCACAGCGTTCGCCCTTGCGGTCGATGACTGCACGCAACGCGAGCTCGATCCCTGGTTTAAAGCAGCGGTGCAACAGGACCGCGAAACGATCGAAAGTCGTCAGCAACGCGGGCCGACCGTTTCGTCGCAGCCAACACCAAAGGATCCCGAGTTCGTTGATCCCAAGGCGTGGGCGCGAGCAGTATTTCGTGATGGCCTGCTGCCTGCGACGCGAACTTCACCTGTGGTATTTCGTGCGTTTTTGCGGTGGTTCAATCTGCTCGCGACCCCCGACGCGCTCATGAATGATCCAGCGGTGATCGGCGCAGCGTTGCAGGCCTACCAAGATCGGGAGTCTCGTCCGGCGGAACCTGCGATGGGCCCAAATTCCCGACGTGAGTTCGTCGGAGCTTTGGATTGATGAGCCAGGTACAAGGAGTGCTGTGAAGGTTACGGTCAACGACGCGTTGTGCGTCGGGCATGGTCGGTGTTACGCACTTGCACCCGACGTGTTTGCACCCGATGATTTCGGGCACTGTGAGGTCGTGACTCCGTCGATCGACGTCGGATCGGCGTTGGAGGTGCAGGCGCGGCTGGGTGAGTCGAACTGTCCTGAGCGTGCGATCGTGATCGAGTAACAGGACCTCGTACGTGATCGCTACGAGTCGTGGCGCACGGTGGTTGTGGAGGTCTTGACTTTTCCGTCTTTGATCCAGGCTCGCCAGTGGATTTCGGTGGGGCCATCGTGGAACACGAGGGTGACGTCGGTGCCGGATTTCTTGGCGTCTTCAACGGTGAGTTTGCCGGTGACGCTCGCTCGAACTTTCAGCGTTTCGTGGTCGAAGACGGTCGCCGCGTCGGTTGCGTTCTTGTTGACGCGAAATGTCACTTTCTGTTGTTCTTTGCGTTCGGTTGTGGTGGTTGTCTCGGGGTGGCTCGCGGGCTTTGGCTGCACTGTTGTGGGCGGCGGGTTCGTGACGGGCGGCGCGGTCGGCGTCGGCGCCGATGACGTGTGGGTATTGCGTCGGCCAAACGACTGAGCGGTGCCCGATTGCGTGGTCGACGTGGTCGTGGTCTGGTCGGTTTGGCGTGTCGTGGTGGAAGACGGGACCCGTCGCGCGATCGACGATGTGGTGGTGCCGTTCGCCTGCGCTGCAGGGATTTCGACCCCAGCTGCGCCCAGCGTGAGGCCGCCAGGGCCCCAGTGACCGTTGCTCAAGATGCCGAGATTGACCGCGATTCCAGCTGTGAGGGTCGCGACTGCCGCTGCGAGCGCAAGGGCGCCTCGCAGGATTTTTGTTGCCATCAGATTCGCCCTCCCTCGGACCACATGTTCTCTATCGGCCTCGGTAGAGGGATTCCTAGAACGGTGGCACGACAACCTGCCAGCCGCCGACCTGCTTGACTGCGATCTGTGATGGAGGAGCTCAGGTACTCGGGCCGCCGGTGCGTGGTCATCGGGTCGGCTGGTGGTGCGCTGTGTGATCTCTTGGTCGACCTCGGGGCCGAAGTCCACGCAATTGGCATATCTACAACAACGGTACGTGGCCTAGCCAGCTTGAGTGTCTGCGACGAAAATGACACCCCAGCGGTCGTTGCGGCCCTGGATCGGGTCGGTGCGGTAGTGAATGCCGCATTCGTGTGCGGGGGCGTGTTCGGCCGTTCGACCAACAGCGCGCCTACCAACAGCGCGCCGGCCAACAGCGCGTTGGGCCAGGGGCCGACGGCTGGAGACGACCAAGCGTCGGAACGCGCCCGCGCGGAATCGTTGGTTGGATTTGCCGAGGCCATCGTGGCAGTCATGGTAGGAGGATCCAGCCTCGTCGGTTGGGTTCGGGACGAAAAAGTCCTAGATGAGGCCGAATTGGTACTATCCGACGACATTCGTCGTACATGGGTGATATCCACCGAGGTGGCGTCGGGGTCGGATCCGTTGCAGTTGGAGCAGTCGCAGTGGACGGCGATGTTGTTCGCCCTCCTGGGATGCCCAAGCGCTCCCGGTTCACAACGGCTGCAGATTCGCGACGGATGGACCACCGGGGCTTGATCGCTCGGATTCGCCTTGTGCCGGGTTGTGGGCGAAACTAGAACGTGTTCTCGCTGTCGAGTACAAGCGGTACGCGTGGTTCAGTCAACGAGGCCCATGATCGAATGGGTGAGTCAGAAGGAGTGTCGCCGTGTACGTCGGTTATAGCAAGGAACACGAGGCGCTGCGAGATGAACTGCGCGCCTACTACAAACGTTTGATTACCCCTGACGTCGAAGAAGAGCTGCGCAAAGGGGAAGGCGTCGGGCAAGGTTCCAAGGACATATGGAAACAGATGGCAGCCGATGGTTGGTGCGGTCTGGGTTGGCCGACTGAATTCGGTGGCAAGAATCTCACGCCGCTGGAGCAGTTTGTGTTTTTTGACGAGTCGATGCGTTCTGGCGCGCCGGTACCGATGCTGACTATCAACTCGGTCGCGCCAACAATCATGCGGTACGGAAGCGAAGCGTTAAAACAAGAGTTCATTCCAAAAATTCTCGCTGGCGAAATCCATTTCGCGATCGGGTACACCGAGTCTGAAGCTGGCACTGATCTTGCGTCGCTCAAGACGCGGGCGGTGCGCGACGGTGACGAGTACGTGATCAACGGTCAGAAGGTATTCACGTCGCTTGCCACGGGTGCCGACTATGTGTGGCTCGCGGTTCGTACGAATCCTGAGGTCAAAAAGCACAAGGGAATTTCGATCATCATCGTGCCCACGGATACTCCTGGGTTCAGCGTGAAGCCGATCGAAAACTTCGGCCAGATGAACACGAACATCACGTATTACGAAGATGTTCGGGTTCCTGCAAAGTACCTCGTTGGTGAAGAGAATGGCGGCTGGTCCCTCATTACGAATCAACTGAACCACGAACGTGTCACGCTGTGCAGTTCAGGGATCGTTGAGCGGCATCTTGGCGATGTCATCGCGTGGGCCAAGGATGCCGAACTTGCGGATGGCACCAAGGTGATTGCGCAGCAATGGGTCCAGGTCAACCTCGCGAAAGTGCACGCGAAGCTGGAGTACTTGAAGTTGGCGAACTGGAAGATTGCCTGTGATGCGACGCGTGGAGCTTCGTTGCAACCGGCTGCGGCGTCGTCGATCAAGGTGTTCGGAACCGAGTTCTATCTTGAAGCTGCGCGGCTGCTCCTTGAAGTAGTTGGTAGTGCAGCGGTACTTCGGCGAGGATCTCCTGGTGCGATAGTGCGGGGTCGCTTGGAGCACATCGTGCGTTCGATGCACATCCTGACGTTTGGTGGCGGCGTCAACGAGATGCAGCGCGACCTCATCACCCTGTTCGGTCTCGGCATGCCGTCGATCTCTCGCTAAGGACATACGACAAATGGACTTTTCACTCTCCGAAACGCAAGAGGAACTGGTTGGTCTCGCAACCAAGATTCTCGGCGATCGCATGACGCTCGAGCATTTGAAGGCGGTCGAGCGATCCGACGAAGGTTTCGACCGCGACACGTGGACTGAATTCGCCAAGGCGAATCTGCTCGGGATCTGCGTTCCCGAAGCCCAGGGTGGCTTGGGGCTCGGCTTTACGGATTTGTGCCTCGTGCTGCGAGAGGTTGGTCGTCACGTCGCGCCGATACCGGCCGTGGCGTGCCTCGTCTCTGCCGCGATGCCATGCGCGGAATTCGGAACTGCCGAGCAGCTGGCGTATCTGGAACCGTTGGTCCGTGGCGAATTCATTGGAACCGCCGCACTCCAGGAATACGGCACCGACGCGCTGCACCCGTACGTGAGCGCCACGCCCGACGGCGCCAATTGGCGCATTAACGGTGTGAAAACCGGAGTTCCGTTCGCCGATGTCGCCGGTTCGATTCTGGTGCCCGCTCGCGTGGCTGGCTCCGACGATGTCGTGATGCTCAATGTAATGGCTGACGCAGATGGTGTGACGATGGCGCGTCAAACGGGGCAGAACTACGAGCACCTGTTCGAGATCACCTTCGTGAACGTCGAAGCAACTCGTCTGGGTCAAATCGGCACGGTCGAACAAGGTCGCGCGATTCTCGAATGGACCGTCGAGCGCACGATGCTCGCGATGAGTGCGGTCGTGGGTGGTGCGTGCGACCAGGCGATCAAGATCACCGCGCAGTACACGATCGACCGCAAGCAGTTCGAGCGTCAGATCGGAACCTTTCAAGCCGTCTCGCAGCGCATGGCCGACGCGTACATCAACAATCAGGCGATCGAATTGACGATGTTGCAGGCAGCTTCGCATCTCGATGAAGGACGCCTGGTCCCTGATGAGGTTGCAACCGCGAAGTGGTGGGCTTGCGAGGGCGGCAATCAGATCGGCCACGCGTGTTTGCATATTCACGGTGGTATCAGCATCGATCTCGACTATCCGATTCATCGCTACTTCCTGTGGATTAAACAAGCTGAGTTCACGCTGGGCAGCGCGACGGCACAACTGCTTCGGATCGGTAGCCTCCTCGCGGGCTGATGATCGACCGCCGATCGGGCTTGCGCCTCGAAATCCACCACTTATCTTCTGAGTGCGTGCACAATGTTGTGCATGACGTTCGTGTTGCAAGCTGGCTTTGACGTTGAGATTCGCGACGGTGATTCCGCGTCGCGCGACATCTACCGACTTGTAGATCTACCTCGAGATTTGAGGGAACTCGTCGTGAGCCAACGCGCCTGCGAAGAAGTTGAGTGGTTTTCACCCGACGGCGCAAGATGGCGCGTGTGGCCGGCGTTCGTTTGAGTTCGCCGATAGTCCCCGAGGTCTATGTGGCAGAGCGGGTCGCGGCGAGGAGTGTTTCCACGGGCGCCAGATCGAATGGGTGCGACGTCATCACGATGATGTGCTCGGCGCCAGCATCGACGTACTCCTGCCACATGCCAACTTCATTTGGCATGATCGCGACGGTGCGTTCGATCTGATCTGGTCGACGGTCAAGGCGTTCACACCATGCGTTGAGCACCGCGTTTTTTGCTGCGAAATTGGCAGGTGGCCCGAACGTGTTCCATGCGTCGGCATGTTCCGCGACGAGACGTAACGTCACCTTTTCGCCGCTGCCTCCGATGAGGATGGGAAGGTGCCCTGGCGGATGTGGATTGAGGGCGTCGAGTCGTGTCGCGATGCGTTCGAGACCGGCTTCGAGATCTTTGAGTCGAGATGGTCCCGTTCCGAATTCGTAGCCATATTCGGTGTAGTCGCGTTCGAACCAACCGGATCCGATCCCGAGAATGAAACGACCGCCGCTGAGGTGGTCGATGGTACGAGCCATATCGGCGAGGAGATCAGGATTGCGATAGGAGTTACAGGTAACGAGCGCTCCGAAATCTGCGTGTTCAGTTTCGACAGCCATCGCTGCGAGCAATGAGTAGCACTCGAAGTGTGCTGCATCGGGATCGCCGAACAACGGAAAAAAATGGTCCCACAGCCAGATGCTGTCGACCGTCAACGCGTCGGCGGCGCGCCATGCGGCGCGGAGTTCGTCGGTGCTGGTTCCTTGGGGGTGGAGTTGCACTCCAACTTTGACTCGCGGCATGAAGCGCACTGTAGTAGTCGTCGGCGATGTTCACTCGGGTTGGATTTGTTGGGGAGTGGCGGCGCACAAGTCGATGCGTCGGCCGTTGTCGGTCAGGCGGATTACCGCGTCGCCGTGTAACAGCTGACGGATCGGTTCGCCGATGGTCTCGGCACGCCATCCTGAAGCGAGTCGACCTTCGCCAGTATTGATCAGTTCAGTGAGATCGGCTCGACTCGCGAGGAGCGATGTCTCGATCTTGAGCTCAGACGCACGCTGGTTCAGCCAAGCTGCAATCACCGAAACCGCCGGCGCGAGCGTGCGATCGGTGTCGTCTCGCGGTGGCAACAGGAGCTCTTCCACTGGGAGTTCGGAACCTCGCGCGATCGCCTGCAAGAGTCCGGCTGCCACCGACTCTTTCAGTACTCGGCCATCGACTCCCCGCACATTCGCGAGTTCCTCGCGAGACAGCGGCGGGCGCGAAATGATGCCTGCCATGGCGAGATCTGACAGAACGAAACGCGTGGGCTGATCGAGTTCGGCGCCACGGATTTCGCGCCACGCCGAGACCTCTTGGGCGATGCCGCGATGCTTGCCTCGGAGTTGGCGATTGCCCTTCAGCTTCCACCACGCGGTTCGGGGATCAGGGCGTTGGCGATTGCGTTGTCGTCGCTCTTCGCATTCGAGTTCAGACCATGTCAATCGGTTCTGGCTCGCCAACTTTTCGCGCAGATTCGTAGCGATCTCCAAGAGGTGAGCGACGTCGCCTGCGGCGTAGTGACGCTGATTGTCGGTGAGCGGACGTTTGGTCCAGTCGGTCAGCCGGTCTCCCTTGGTGAGCTCAACATCGACGAGACGCTCTGCGAGATGCAACAACGACGGCGTGCCCATTCCGCAGAATCCGGCCGCGATCTGGGTGTCGAACATCACGGTGGGGCAGGCGTCGGTGGCCCGCGACAAGATTGCGAGGTCCTGATCGCCGGCGTGCACCACCATTGTGGCTGGTCCGTTCAGGATCTCCGCGAGCGGTGCAATGGAAATCGCCAGCGGGTCGATCAGCGCGATTCCACCTGACCAACCGATCTGAATCAACGCGACGCGCGGGAAATATGTCTTTTCGCCGTGGAATTCCGTGTCGAGGGCGTACTCAGGTTCGTGCCGGAGATCACTGATGAGCGCTCGTAGCGCGGCGTCCGTGTCGATCCAAATGGGTTCCATCTCCGACAGCTTGCCACCAACTAGCTGTAGTCCTTGATCCAGCTCATTCCATGGTCTTGGAGGAAGTTGGAAAGGTGCTGATTGAGGATGGCGAACTGGTTCGTAATCAACAGCATTGCGAAGATGGCCATAATGATCGCTGACGCGACGATGATTGCGCCGAAGTGACGGCGGACGCGCCGCAACAGGTTCGTGGTCGTACTCAGCGCCAGTCCGCATATCAAGAATGGCAGCCCGAGTCCGAGCGTGTAGACGGCGAGGAGCGCGGCGCCGGTCCACGCCCTTCCACTTTCGGCGGCGATGGTTGTCGCCGAACCGGCGATCGGTCCGACGCATGGTGTCCAGCCAAACGCGAAGGCAGCGCCGAGCACGATCGGCGCGCCCCTGCCCGCTCGGGCGAATCTTGGGTGGAAGCGGAATTCCTGGTAGATCCACGGCGCCTTCACCACGACAGACGCGCCAAGGAACACCGCGAATGCCAACAACAACACCCCAGATGTGCGGGTGAGTGCTGCCTGGTGTGTTCTCAGCGCAGATCCGAACGCCCCGGCCGCCGTGCCGATCGGCACGTACACGATCGCAAATCCGGCGACAAACAAACTTGTCGTGATCGTGACGCGTCGACGGTTGGAGCGGCGCGACTCTGAGAGCGTCGGGAGGTCGAGCCCGGTGACAATTGATATGTACCCAGGAACCAGGGGCAGTACACACGGCGACAGGAACGACAACACCCCTGCAGCGAACGCGATGAGAAACGATCCAGGCCCGACTGATTCGAATCGGTGAAAGACACCTGCGATCACATCTCCATTGTGCTGTACGTCGTGGTGGCGAACCGCATCGCCGACCTGGTTCACGAATGGAGTTGGAGATACCCTCGGTCGCATGGCGAGTCGTTGGACGGAAACCGAAGCGCCGCGCGGCAACGACTACGACGCTCGCTGGACCAAACTTGCAGCGCAGGGCGAGCGCGTACATGGCGAGGCCGACTGCGTGGAAACGCTCTGCGCCGAATTCGGATTGGCGCCTCGGATCATTGATGCAGGGTGCGGAACAGGGCGCGTCGGTATCGAACTTGCCAAACGCGGCTTCGAAGTGCTCGGTGTCGATCTCGACGAGGCAATGCTGGCGGCGGCCCGTACCAAGGCACCGGAGCTTGTGTGGGAGTGCAGCGACCTCGCCACGTGGCAGCTTTCACCAACTACGGCTCCATTTTCCGCCGCCGTGCTTGCTGGCAATGTCATGATCTTCGTCGACCCGGGAACCGAGCGAGATGTGTTGGCGCGCCTCGCAACGAACATTGTTGCTGGCGGGCTCGTCATCGTTGGATTCCAGGTGCGTTCCGACCGTCTCGCGCTGTCGGAGTACGACGCGTTCGCGTCCGAAGTTGGGCTTGAGTTGGTGGCGCGCTACGCCACGTGGGATCGCGATCTCTACCGCGGAGGCGACTATGCGGTGAGCGTGCATCAATCCTGAGAAGGCTGATCTTGCATCGCGGGAAGGCGGACTTCGAATCGGGCGCCTCCGAGCGGAGATGCCATGCACGCAACGGTGCCGTTGTGGGCATTGACGGCGCGCTGCACGAGCGCGAGTCCGAGCCCTGCGCCACCAACTTCGCGTCCGCGTCCGTGATCTGATCGAGCGAAGCGTTCGAAAATTCTGCCCCGTTCTTGTTCTGGTACGCCGTCTCCGTCGTCGTCGATTCGCAGCACAATCGTTTGTTGATCTGTCGTGAGTTCGATGCTCACAGTTGTCCGCGCGTAGCGCGCCGCGTTGTCGAGCAAATTCCGAACCACCTGTTCGAGCGCCCGAGCGTCTCCCACGAGTCGCCCGGCTGAAACGGCGCTTGTTTGAATGGTCTTGTTGCGGGCGTGGGCGGCTTCGGTGAGCACAATATCGTCGAGGTCGACCTCGGTCTTGCGGAGTGGTTGGCCCTCACCGAGTCGGGCAAGGGCGAACAGATCGTCGACGAGTCGCTCGAGTCGGTCGCGTTCACCCAGCACTCGCCGTGCGACGTCGGGCCAGTCGGCGTTGTTTGGATGGGCGAGCGCGACTTCGAGTTCGGCACGCATCGACGCGATCGGCGACCGCAATTCGTGTGATGCATCGGATACGAACTCGCGCTGGCGAATTTGCGCAGCTTCGAGACGATCGAGCATCGCGTTCATCATCGCGGCGAGGCGTGCAACCTCGTCGTCGGTGTCCGGCACAGGAACTCTTCGGTCGATCGTTGAGCTGGAGATCGATTCGACCTCGTTGCGAATACTCGCGACCGGTTGGAATGCTCGGCCCACGAACGTCCACACCATGAACGCGACAAGCAGGATGAGAAACGGCGTAACAAAAATGAGCGACCGTGAAAGCGCGTCGATGCTGCGATCTGCGCTCTGGAGGGAACTGGCGACCATGATCGTCGCGTCGAGCGAACCGTTTGGTTCGATCACCCGGCGCACCAGCCGTACGTAGTTGCTCTTTCCCGGGAGGGATCGGGGTTTCGCCTTCGCATCGAACGAAACGATGGGCTGAGTCCCGACGTTGCTCACCGCCAATTGGTTGTTCGCGTCGAACACTTGAAAGTAAACGGGCTCGCCACTCGTGAACTGGATTTGGGCGTAGGGCGTCTTGTGCACGATCTGTTGCACGACACTCTCGAGCGCCGTTTTCGTCGCGCCTTGCACAGCGTCGTGAACACGGCTATCGACGACGCGAACAAGGCCGATCGCAGCGACAATGAACGCAACGGCGAACACTTCAGTCGCCGCGATCGTGACGCGGGCGCGCACCGACCGAAACACGCTTAATGTTCCGGTTCGACAAGGATCCGGTAGCCGACGCCGCGAACCGTATGGATCAACTTCGGTACGGCGTCGACGTCGATCTTTCTCCGTAGATAGCCCACGTATACCTCGACGATGTTGGGATCACCTTCGAAGTCGGGTCCCCACACCTCGCGCAAGAGTTCTTGTTTGGGTGCGACGCCACCTTCGCGCCGCAGCAACGCCTCGAGGAGTGCATATTCCCGCCGTGTCAGGCTGATCTCAACGCCGTCGCGTGTGCACCCAGCTGTGCCAGGATCGAGGGTGAGCGGACCGAGCGTGAGTACGGTCGGGCGGGCCTGCGTGCGGCGTCCCAAGGCGCGAAGCCGTGCCACAAGGACGACGAACGAAAAGGGCTTCGACAAAAAGTCGTCGGCGCCAGTATCGAGCGACTCCGCCTCGTCGTATTCGCCGTCCTTAGCTGTCAACATGAGGATCGGTGTCCACACTTCCGCGGCCCGAAGTTGTTCGCACACCTTGAATCCGTTGAGCCCGGGGAGCAAGATATCGAGCACGATGACATCGTGATTTCGTTCGAGGCCCATTTCGAGGCCGCGTTTACCGTCGTG
This sequence comes from Acidimicrobiia bacterium, assembly GCA_038228615.1. GTDB lineage: Bacteria > Actinomycetota > Acidimicrobiia > IMCC26256 > PALSA-610 > F1-120-MAGs023. Next base: position 13,236 of record JBBRPC010000078.1, read on the forward strand.
CACGACATCGACTTCGAATCCCTCAGCAACAAGCCCGCGTCGAACGGCGTCGGCGAGGGCGATTTCGTCTTCGATCATCAGGACGCGCATGCCACCATCAAAGCGCGAATCCTCGCTGGTCACAGCGCATGAGCTAGGTTTTTCTCAGATTTCTCGTGAATGACGCCGACGCACTTACCGAAACCACCTTCGCCAACATTGGCGTCTCCCCCCGTCTTGTCGCCGCGCTCGCTGCCGGTGGGATCGACAAACCGTTCGCAATTCAGACCTTGACAGTGCCTGATGCACTCGCCGGTCGCCATGTGTTGGGCAAAGCGCAAACTGGGTCGGGTAAGACGCTTGCATTCGGCATTCCGATGCTCGATCGCGTGTCCAACGCAGCTCCGCATCATCCGACGGGCCTCGTGCTCGTGCCCACCAGAGAACTCGCAAGTCAAGTCAGCGACGTGCTGGATCCGCTCGGTCGCGCCGTCGATTTGTTAGTCGACGCGGTGTACGGCGGAACGTCGATGGATCGTCAAATCGCCGCGTTACACAATGGCGTCGACATCGTGGTTGGTACGCCAGGCCGTCTCATCGATCTGATGGAACGCGGCGAGCTCTACCTCGATGCGATCGAGGTGTTGGTGCTCGACGAAGCCGATCGCATGGCAGATATGGGGTTTTTGCCGCAGGTGCAAAAGATTCTGTACCGAATCACAGGTGATCCTCAGATCATGCTGTTCTCTGCGACCCTCGACGGCGGCGTTGGTGCCATCGTGCGGAGGTATATGAAGGACCCGATTTCGCATGAAGTCGGCGCCAATGAACTCACCGTTGAACAGATGAAACATCGCTTTCTGCGGGTGCACGCGATGGACAAAGTCAAGGTCGCTGCAGCAATTGTGCGCGGTTCGCAAAGATCGCTGTTGTTCTGCCGAACAAAACGTATGGCCGACACCTTGGAACTCGCCCTGCGCCGCGAGGGAATTATGGCTGCGGCGTTGCACGGCGATTTGCGGCAAAGTGGGCGAGAGCGCGCACTCGCTGATTTCGCGGTCGGCAAGGTCAAGGCGCTCGTCGCGACCGATGTCGCAGCTCGGGGTTTGCACATCGACGCGGTTGATGTGGTGGTGCACTACGACCCAGCCGAAGATCACAAGCAGTATCTGCATCGTTCGGGGCGTACCGCACGCGCTGGCGAACCCGGCGTCGCCGTCACCCTCGCGCTGTGGAACGAAGAAAATACGGTCCGATTCTTGCAGCGGCGTCTCGGGTTGGATTGCCCGGTCCCCGAAGTATTTTCGAACAACCCGGTGCTCGCTGACCTCGCGAATTGGGACCCAGCCGCTAGTGCGGTC
>JBBRPC010000079.1:0-14498 GCA_038228615.1 Acidimicrobiia bacterium
CACACCGTCTTGGGCGTTACGGGTCGCGACACCGAGGCCGCTCACCTGTGCCCGAAGGGCTTGGCTGATCACAAGACCGGCCGCGTCGTCAGCAGCACGGTTGATACGAAAACCTGACGACAACTTCTCGAGGCTCTTGCTGAGTGCCGTGTTTGTCATGTTCAGGTTGCGATAGGCGTTGAACGCCGCAATGTTCTGGTTAATACGCATGAGTGCGCTTCTCCTCCATGATCTGCGCGTCGCCCCGGTTGGGGTGCGCTGTTTCCTGTCCTCACCAGAATGCGGTTCGAACGTCCTCTCGTTCGGACGCCCATCTCGCCAGTTGAGGATTTCACAAAGATGACGGCGAGCGTGCGAATGGATTAGAGTTACTTGTCCGTTTCGTCCGGTCTGGGAGTACCTCACGTCATGCGAATTCCAATGCCAACGCAACATTTCCGACGAGCAGCTGGGGCTGCGACCGCACTCATCGTGTTCAGTGGAGCGTGTGCGACCGTCCCGTCGCTCTCGCTCGGTGGCACGGGTCACGCACACGCCGTTGGAAATCCAGCGTCGTTTGTTGCCCATGGAAGCGCGGCGCAATTGTGGTTGACGGGAGCTGCGCCGCTCGCCTCGGCGTACCTGTTCGGGTCGCATGGCGAGGTGGCCAGCGCGCATACCGATGCGCAGGGTTCACTGATATTTCGCAACGTCGCGCCTGGCGACGGATATGTGGTGCAGGTCGGTTCGGGTGCGGGCGCTGTGCAAACCACGCCGGTGCGCGTGATGCGTGACGACGAACATCCGCCGACGTCGCTGTACACATCGCAACACATTGTTGATGGCTACCAGTACCTCACAACGCGCGATGGCACTCAACTTGCCATCATGGTGCGCCTTCCAGGCCCGATCGATAAGGGCCCATACCCCACTGTGATCGAGTACTCGGGATATAGCCCTGCCGATCCGAATAGTCCGCAGCCGGCCACGTTGCTGGCGTCGACGTTGGGCTACGCGACTGTCGGTGTCAATATCCGCGGGACCGGGTGCAGCGGCGGGGCATTCCAATTCTTTGAGAATTTGCAAAGCCAAGATGGTTACGACGTTGTTGAAACGATCGGGAGCCAACCGTGGGTTTCTCACAACCATGTTGGGATGGTTGGCATTTCGTATCCCGGTATCTCGCAGCTCTTTGTCGGCCAAACGCGACCGCCGCATCTTGCCGCGATCGCACCATTGTCGGTGATCGACGACACGTACCGCGGCACCCTGTACCCAGGTGGCATCCTGAATAGTGGTTTCGCGCTTGGATGGGCGGCGGAGCGCCAGCACGACGGTCAAGCGGCGCCAGGAAGCGGACAAGGCTGGGCCGCAACCCAAATCAACAATGGCGACACGACGTGTTTGGCGAATCAAGCGTTGCGCGGTCAACTGCCGAATGTGCTGAAACTCGCAACGCAACAGGCACGGTGGTACGAGCCGGCTACCAATGTTGTGAGCAACGAATGGCAGGCGCTCGACAACATGGATTCGTTGGCGCCGACCACATTCGCGCACAAGATCAACGTTCCAGTATTTCTCGCCGGTGCTTGGGATGATGAACAGACAGGTCCGCACTTCGCGAACATGCTGAATCAATTCGCGAGTTCGCCGCACGCAAAATTCACCATGCTCAATGGAAACCACACCGAATCGTTGACGGCCGAGGTGTTGGTACGTTGGTATGAATTCCTGGAGTTCTACGTTGCCGAACGCGTGCCGCAGCTACCCGCCGCGTTTCGAGCTGTCGGGCCGAGTTACTTCTCCAGCATCTTCGGCCCCGTGCAGCCATTCCCGGCCGACCGGTTTGATCCGGCGACTCAGTCGTACGCGCAAGCCCTCAAGTTGTACGAAGCAGAGCCTCAGGTGAGAGTGCTCTTTGAGAACGGAGCTGGCTGTCCGCAAATCGCAATCGGCGCGCCGTGTCCGACGTTTGAAACATCGTTTGCTTCGTGGCCTCCGAAAAACACCCAGGCAGTGAAGTGGTACCTATCGTCCGGAGGCAAGCTCACTCCGGCGGCGCCACCGACCCAATCGATCGACCACTACACCTACAGCGGTACTGGCAAGGACACCACATTCCACGGTTCCACAAGTGACTTGTGGAACGGATTGCCGGCACTCACCTGGAAAGGTCCGTCGAATCACAACGCGGTTTCGTATCTCAGCGCGCCGCTCGCCGACACCACGGTCATGGCGGGTACCGGTCGTTTGAACCTGAACCTCGGTGCGCAGGTCCCCGATGTCGATATCCAAATCACTCTGACCGAGGTCCGGTCCGACGGCACCGAGTACTACGTCCAGAACGGCTGGTTGCGGGCATCGCATCGCAAGCTCGATCCGTCGGTCTCGAACGCGTTTCGTGCCGTCCCGACCCATCGAGAAGTCGACGCGATGCCGTTGCCTGCCGATGGTTCGCTGACGCCGATGTCGATTGAGACGATGCCGTTTGCGCATGTGTTCCATGCTGGTTCGCGGATACGGATCATTATCAATGTTCCGGGTGGCTCGCGGCCATTCTGGCAATTCGACATTCTGCGCTACGGACACCCTGTCGACGTCAGCGTCGGTCTTGGTGGGATATCTGCAGCGAACATCGTGTTGCCGGTCATTCCCGGTCTTGGCGCCAATGCTCCAACAGCATTGCCGCCATGTCCCGGCCTGCGCGGCGAACCTTGCCGCACATATGTCCCATTCAGCAATAACTAATCACGCACTGCGAACTTGGTCGAGGCGGGTTGCCTTTGCTTGCACTGCTTCGGGCTCGCTGTCGAGCCTGGCGCTGTAGCTCGAACTCGCCGCGATCTGCGCGTAGTACGCAGCTTTTCTCCGTGCGACGCGGCCGTTCGGGCGCACTTCTTGTTCGACCTGGTCGGGTTCTAGCTGGCTGTTCATGCCATCTTTGAGCAGGATGAGAGCTTCGGCGCGCAGTTGCGAAACGCGACTTTCGGAGACACCGAGTTCGTCGGCGAGGTCTTGCATGGATCGTTCTTCGAAGAAGTAGCCGATCACGACGAGCCGAAGGCGTTCGGGAAGCGCCGCGACGGAATCGGTGAGGAATGCCTTGCGTTCACGATCGACGATCGCGTCTTCTGGGCTGTCGACGGATGAGGTTGCGATGAAGGATTCGGCGTCGCCGTCAAGCGCGAGCGACTCGTAGTTGAGCACTGTTGCGCGATGAACATCGTCGACGAGCTTGTGGACAGTCTCGGCGTCGAGGTTGAGCACCTTGGCCACTTCGTCGTTGGTCGGCGTGCGACCGAGTTTGGCGGTGAGCTCTTCGGTCGCGTGTTGCATGGTGCGGGCTTTGGCTCGCACCGAGCGGCTTGCCCAATCCCGTCCACGAAGTTCATCGAGCAGGGCGCCTCGGATTCGCGTCGAGGCAAAGCGGTCGAACGCGATTCCCCGTTCGGGATCGAAATTGCGCGCTGCTTGGGCTAGGCCGAGCATGCCAGCCGACACCAAGTCGTTACGCGACACGTGCCCTGGTACGCGGTGTGCGACTTCGGTCACTACGTAGCCGACGAGCGGCAAGTGCTCTCGCACGAGTTGGTCTTCGTACACCTTGCGGTCGTTGTCGATGATCTGACTTTTCATTGCTTTCGAGCCCCCTATGGACGTTGATGCAGAAGGCTTCGGCGAAACGGAGAACAATGCTTGATACCACCACAGGGTTGAATCACGTTGCGTGTGCAATATCGAACAGGTTTCGCTAGTAATCGCGCGCATTGTGGTGAAATTCGCCGTTATCCTCGCGTTAGTGGATGCTGTCAGCGACTACCGGTCGGTCTTTGTGGCTGATGAACTTGCGCTCGTTCGGTCAGGAATCACGGCGCAGGTTGCTGCGCTAGGGCTGCGCGTGTGTGGTGAAGCTCAAACTGCTCGCGACGCGCTCGATGCGATGCGCCAGGAACCGGCGCTGATAGTTATTGGCTCGCTGGTCGACGACGACGTCGTCAACGTCGTGCGTTATCTCAAGGCGCCTCACCCTTCACCGTTGGTGTTGGTACTTGTGCCATCCAGTGCTCGCCACGGCCTTGCCGAACTGCTCGCTGCGGGAGCTGATGGCGTCATCCGTCGCAGCGCTGCAGCAGAGGAGGTCCAGGCTGGGATCGTCGCGGTGTTGACAGGTGAGCGTTTCATCTCGCCGACGCTGATTGGCGAATTGAAGGGCGTCCTGACGCCGGTGATCGATCTTCGCGACGGCACAGGTGGTGCTGCATCACTCTCCGCGCGCGAACGTGAGATGCTGGTCTTCCTGTCGCAGGGCAGAACGAATCGTGAGATTGCCGAGGCATTGTGCTTGTCGGTAGCGACTGTGAAGTCACACTTGATCCGCGTGTATTCCAAGCTCGAAGTCAACAGCCGAGCCGAAGCGCTCGGTGCCGCTGTTGCCAAGGGGCTATTGGCCTAGCTCGGCACCTGCGTCTGCATTGGTCACACACCTTGCGGCACTCCTTGCGGTTGACAATCGCGTGCCGATGAGATGGGAGTCGCCAGGATTTGGAGTACGGCAGATGCAGGCAGAACTCGGCGAAGTGTCGAACATTTTGTGGCGGGAACGTCAACTTCTTGAACTGCTCACCTTCAAACTTGAAGAGGAACAGCTCGTGTTGGCGTCTGGACGGACGCGTTGGTTGCAACAAGCGACCCGCGAAGTCGAAACGGTCTTGAGCGAGATCAAGAAGATGGAATTGGACCGCGCAGTACATGTCGACGCGCTCGCTCGCGTACTGGGAATGGCCGATAACACATCACTTCGAGAGTTGACGGAGCGTGCACCAGCACCTTGGGACCGCATCTTTGATGAGCACCGCCGTGCGCTAATGGATCTGGCGCTCGACATCGACAGCGTGGCGAAGTCGAATCGTGACTTGTTGAGTCGCGGCCAAGCCGCGACGAGGGAAGCCCTGGCAGCAATGGGCGAACCGGAAATCGCGGCCTATTCCCCAACCGGCCAAGCCAAAGACAGCGGGCTTGGCATCCGTCTGTTCGACGGCGCGATGTAGGCGCTTGGCATTATGGGTGACTTCTCTGGTTTGAATGTTGCGCTCAGCGCGCTCTACGCACAACGACGTGGGCTTGAGATCACGGGCAACAACATTTCGAACGCGAACACTGAGGGATATTCGCGGCAACGGATCGACCTTCAGGCGATCGGTGGGCCTCGTACCGGAACGTTCTTCTCGAGGACCCTCGACACTGGCGGCGGCGTGCAGGTCACTGGCGTGTCGCGGATGCGCGACGCGTTTTTGGAAATTCGAGCTGCGCTCGCCCATGGCGATAACGGCAATCTCAGCCGTACCCAGCAGTCGTTGGGTCAAGTCGAGGCACTGTTCAACGAGCCGAGCGATCAATCGATCGCCAAGAGCATGTCGGATTTCTACAGCGGTTGGGATGACATTGCGAATAACCCATCTGATAGCGCTGCCCGCCAGCAACTGTTGTCACGTGCGACCACACTGACGGAAACGATTAACACCGCGGCGACGCAACTGTCGCAATTTCGAACGGACGGCATCAACGAATTGAGTTCGTTGACCGCTGAGGTCAACACGATGTCGTCGAATATCGCACAGCTGAACGACGCGATCAGGGGCGCAACCTCGGCCGGTCTCAACGCTGGTGATCTCCAGGATCAGCGCGATCTGTTGGTGCAACAGATCGCGAGCAAAGTAGGAGCAACCGTCCGCGCCGGCGACAATGGTCAGGTCAACGTATTTCTGAACGGAAGTGCTTTGGTTTCGGGTAACTCCGCGATGGCGTTGAAACTCGATGCGTCGACAACCCCGGTTGTCGTGCGTTGGGCTGGGAGTAACAATCCGGCAACTATTTCGAGTGGCGATGTGGGCGGTCTACTCGGAGTTGTGAACACGACGCTTCCCAGCTATTCGGCCGCGCTCGACGCGGTTGCGATCAAGTTGCGCGATGACGTCAATGCCGTCCACACAACAGGTGCAGGTCTCGACGGCGTGTCCGGACGCAAATTCTTCGATGGGACGGGCGCGGCCGATCTCACGGTTTCGAGTGATATCGGCGGAAACGCGAACAATATTGCTGCCGCGGCGGTCGGGTCGGGGACACTCGATGGTTCGATCGCCCTTGATATTGGCGAGATGGCAACCTCGGACACAAGCGCGCAGTCTGCATATCGCACCATGATCGTTGGACTGGGTGTCGATACGCAGAACAACCAACGTCGTCTCGACATTCAGACGAAGGCGACGGACCAGGTCGATGGTGCCCGCGACTCGGCATCTGGAGTGAACACCGACGAGGAAATGGTCTCGATGGTGCAATATCAACACGCGTATGAGGCAGCGTCGCGTTTTATGACGTCGGTTGACCAAATGCTTGACACGTTGATTAATAGAACCGGCCAAGTCGGTCGATGAGGTGATCCATGGTTTCGTCTGACTTTCGCGTTACCCAGCATTCGTTGGCCCAACGCACTACGACAAATATGCAGACTGCTCTGCAGCGATTGCAAGAGATTCAAGATCAGATCAGTTCGAACAAGAGCATCACGAAAGCCTCCGACGATCCGGTTGGTGCTGCGACGGCGCTGCGGCTGCGTTCCGATGTGGATCGCAACGCGCAAATCACTCGCAACATCGATGACGCGACGTCGTGGCTGAATTCGGCAGACGACACGCTGAACGCTGTAGTCACTCAAGTACAGCGTGCGAAGGACCTCGCGATCCAGGCGCAGAACGGAACGTTGTCGCAAACCGAACAGGACGCGATCGCAACTGAACTCGACAGTATTCGCCAAACCATGATTGGTCTGGGCAACACCCAATACGCCGGAAGATCGATATTCGCGGGAACTGCGAACACCGCGGCGTACGACTCATCTGGCAACTTTCTTGGAACGAACAACGCGGTCGAACGTTCGATCGCCCCGGGCACTCGAGTACAGATCAACGTCACAGGAGGTGATGTGTTCGGTCCGGCTGGCGCCGATATCTTCGCGAACATGGCGAGCCTCGCAACAGCGGTGCGCGCTGGCAACTCTGCGTCAATCGACGCGGCCGTGACGGCACTCGATGGGCGAACGACAATCGTTCAGTCCCGGCTCGCACAGATTGGCGCAACGACACGGCGGGTGGACACGATGAAGGACCGCAACGACACAGGTGCGATCACGCTGAAACAGGATTTGTCGTCGGTCGAAGACCTCGACTTGCCCAAGGCGATGATGGAAATGCAATTGCGCCAGGTCGCGTATCAAGCTGCACTTCAGACCACTGCGAAAGTCATTCAACCGTCCCTCCTAGATTTCCTCAAGTGAGTCCCATGTCTCAGAGTTCGCTCATTCACCAAACGCCTTCAGTGACAGCCGCCCTGCACTTTGCGGCCGGGCTTCCTGGCTTTCCCCACCTCCACGATTTTGCGATGGAGCAGTGGGGTCGCGAAGACAGCCCGTTTATGACGATGACCTCCATCGACGACACTGATGTTGGGTTCGTGGTCGTCTCGCCGTTCGTGTTCTATCCAGAGTACGAATTCGAACTCGACAAGTCGACAGCAGAGCGTCTGTCGTTGCGCGACCCTACCGACGCGATCGTGTTCTGTATCGTGACCTTGCGCGACAATCCGCAGAATGCAACGGTCAATTTGCTTGGGCCGATTGTGGTCAACGCGCAGACGTGTGAAGCCTGCCAGTCGGTACTTCCTCACTCCACATATGAAGTGCATTCGCCGCTGGCACGCGTCGCGTAATTCCTTCTCTCGGCGTATACGCATGACAAAGCACGCGCGTGTATGTACGCTGTGCCGGGCTTGGTAGCCCGAACCAAGGAAGGGAGGACCCATGCTCGTACTCACACGACGCGCAAATCAGAGCATCATGATCGGTCACGACATTGTGGTGACAGTCTTGGAAGTTCGCGGCGATCAAGTGCGGCTCGGAATTCGAGCACCGCGTTCGGTCGATGTGCATCGCGAAGAAGTGTTCGCGACGCTGCAGCAGGCAAACAAGGCTGCAGCAACTTCGGTGCGTGATCTTGCGGCACTCGAAGATGCTGCACCAGATGCACCTACGCCAGCTTCATGACCCGTTTTCGCTAACGAGCGCCCCAGGTATAGGTCTGCTTCTGTAGCCGCAGATAGACGAATGTTTCGGTGCTGGTCACGCCCGGGATGTTGCGTATGCGTTGGTTCAGCAGGTTCAGCAGGTGTTCGTCGTCTTCGCACACCATCTCCGCGAGAAGATCGAAACGTCCGGATGTATACACGAGGTAGTCGATCTCGGCCATGGTTGCCAAAGCGTCGGCGACGGGAGCTATGTCGCCCGCGGTGCGGATGCCGATCATCGCTTGGCGTCGGAATCCGAGCTTGAGCGGGTCGGTGACTGCAACGATCTGGACAACATTGTTGTCGATCAATCGTTGGACCCGTTGGCGAACGGCAGCTTCGGAGAGTCCGACGGCTTCAGCAAGTCGCGTGTACGGCATGCGTCCGTCACGCTGCAGGTGTTCGATGATTGCCTTGTCTGCATCGTCGAGTGTTGTCACATCGGCGCGCCGCCGCTGACCGCCAGAGTCCTGAGATCGTGCCTTTGCAGCGGCCATGCGAATCGTTGAGATGGGCTATCGGGTCAGCGCAGAACAGAGATCTGCAAACGTTGAGATGTATCGGTCGACGTCGGCTTCGCTGTGTTGCACAGAGAGCGTCCACTGCTCCTCATCTCCCGGCGTCATGAACAATCCGCGGTTGACCATCCACGGATACGACGCGGCGTATAGCTCCACGTTCGTTTCAAGAAAGTCTCGGTAGTTCTTCAACGGCGTTGGTCGATACGACACGCATCCTTTGGCGCCGAGATCCACGGTGTGGGCCGGAAGGCCGTATTCATCGATGGCACGTTGGCATCCCTCGGCGAGTCGACTCCCGATCGAATCGAAGTACCTGTAGGCGTCGGCGGTGAGCACTTCTTTCAACGTTGCGAGCGCGGCTGCCGCTACGAGGGGATTTCCGTTGAACGTTCCTTGTTGTGCGGCCCCGCGAAGGATTGTGCTCATGATTTCACCGTCGCCACCGAACGCAGCGCCGGGGGTGCCACCGAAGGTCGCCTTGGCCAAACACGTGAGATCCGGGCGAACACCAAAACGTTCGCCCGCGCCTCCGCGGGCCAGCGAAGTTCCCGTTTTGACTTCGTCGAAGATCAGCACCACTCCATGTTTGTGCAACAGATCCTTGAGGCCTTGTAAATATCCGGGCTCAGGGATGACCGTTCCAATATTCATCATGACCGGCTCGAGGATGAGACAGGCAATGTCTCCACCTCGTTCGTCGAGCAGATCCGCAAGGACAGCCAGATCGTTGAACGGGACGACGTGCGTGTAGTCGGCCAGCCACTTCGGTGTACCGAGCGACATGGGAGTTGTCGCTGGCTGATCCCGACCACCCAACACGTCGGCGCCGGGAACGACCGAGAACATCACGGTGTCATGGTGCCCGTGGTAGCTCCCTTCGATCTTGACGATGTGGTCGCGCCCCGTGTGGGCGCGGGCGATGCGGATTGCATGCATCGTCGCTTCGGTCCCTGAGTTGCAGAACCGGACTTGCTCCATTTCGTAGCGGTCGCAGATTTCTTCTGCGAGTTCCACCGCATCTGGTGTTGGAGCAGCAAAGTGCGTCCCGCTGTAGGCAGCCTTCGAGATCGCTTCGGCAACTTTGGGATGTGCGTGGCCGATCACCATGCACCCAAAACCGCCGTGGGTATCGAGATACTGATGGCCATCGACGTCCCAGACCTGCGACCCTTTCCCTTGCGTGAGATAGATCGGATACGGGTCGCCTTCCTGGAACGATGAGCCCACACCCATTGGCATCGAGTTGAGCGCGCGGTCGTACCATTGTTTCGATACTGGAGTGCGCTCGAGGAGCGTTGCCCGTTCCGTGATCGCAATTTCCCGAGCGCGTGCGTTGAGTCGTTCGATGTCGATGGACATCATGTTGCATCCTTCTAGTGTTTAATCATGACATGTTTAATTTCGGTGTAATGCTCGAGCGAATAGGCGCTCATGTCTTTGCCGTAGCCGGAATGCTTGTAGCCGCCGTGGGGCATTTCGCTGCAGATCATGATGTGCTGATTGACCCATACACATCCGAATTGCAGCGCCTTCGTCATGCGCATCGCGCGGCCGATGTCGTGAGTCCACACGGACGCAGACAGCCCGTAGTCGACGCCATTGCCCCACGCGATCGCTTGTTCTTCATCGCTGAATCGTTGCACCGACACAACAGGACCGAATACTTCGCGTTGCACAATCTCTGAGTCTTGGGCAGGATTGACGACGACAGACGGCTCGTAGTAATAGCCAGGTCGGTCGATGATTGAGCCACCCGCCGTGACCTCAGCGCCGTCCGCAACCGCGCGCTCGACCATTGATGCAACACGCGTTTGTTGGTCTTGCGAGATGACAGGGCCCATCGCGACATCTTCGTCGAATGGGTCGCCAACGTTAATTGCGGCGACCGCAGCAGAGAGCGCAGGAACCAACGATTCGAACGCTTTTGGAGCGGCGATGACTCGGCACGGAGCAGTGCAGTCTTGGCCGGAGTTGTAATACGCACCTTCGGCGAGCGCGGTGACGACAGCGTCGATGTCGGCGTCGTCGAAGACGATGACGGGAGCTTTGCCACCGAGCTCGAGATGAACTCGCTTGAGGGAATCAGACGCATTGCGTGCGATGAGCTTGCCCGTGTTCACATCGCCGGTAATCGACACGAGGCGGATGTCGTTGTGGCGCACGATCGCATCACCAGCTGTTTCGCCCTGGCCGGTCACCACATTGAACACGCCAGGGGGAAGGATGTCTTCGGTGAGCTCGGCAAACCGCAAGGCTGAGAGCGGCGTGAGTTCGGACGGCTTCAGCACCATGGTGTTGCCAGTTGCCAGCGCAGGGCCGAACTTCCAAATCGCCATGTTCAGTGGGTAATTCCAAGGCGCGATTCCGGCGACGACGCCAAGTGGGTCGCGACGAATATACGACGTGTGCCCTTCGAGATATTCAGCAGCTGCCTTGCCTTCCATATTGCGACACGCGCCGGCAAAGAACCTGAGGTTGTCGGCTGAAAGATCCATTTCGATGCCGATGATCGCCCGTGGTTTCCCACCGTTGCGCATCTCGATTTCCGATAACTCGTCGACGTTGTCCTCGATCACCTGCGCCAGCGCGAGCAACGCCTCGCTGCGCTCGCGCGGAGTCGTGTTCGACCAAGCAGGGAACGCGGCTTGCGCCGCCCTGACGGCCGCGTCGACATCATCAGCACCAGAACTCGCAACCTCATCGATCGCGGTGCCCGTTGCCGGGTTCAGTACGGTGTCGGTGGCTCCGGATGCGGCAGGTCGCCATTCACCCCCGATGTAATTCGACTTCGGCACGGCTTCTCCTTACGAGTAGTTGTACGCGACAATGCAAGTGATATCGCATGTAAACAGCAGTCTTACCACGGATTCCATCGTAAGCTACAGCAAAATCGTCGTAAAACGCTTCTATATGGCGGCTGCGTTGCCCGCCTGTCTATTGCGGCTGCGTTGCCCGCCGCGGCGAGTGGCTTGCCACGCAGGTCGCTCCTGCGTCGCTCTTGCGCTGGCTTCGCCACCGCTCGAACGCCTGTCTATTGCGGCTGCGTCGCTCCGCCGCTGGCGATTATGGGCAGTGACCACCCCATGGCGCTTTGCCCTGCCATTGGTACAGCACCCAGGCGAGTACGTCTTGGTCTGACGGCGCGGCAAGGTCGGGCCGAACACCGATCAGCTGCGGGAGCCCTGCATGCGATGCAGTGATATTCCAGGTGCGAATGCCAAATTGATACGCGCCGTAGTAGCCGCTGGCATTCACCGCACCGTATTGGCCATGGCTTTCCCGTTGGCGCACGCACGACAGGAATGGGTCGTCGTGGTGGCCGCCTATTCCCCCACCTATTCCCCCACCTATTCCCTCGCCGGGCGTCGCGATAGCCGGCGTGGAGGTGACGGGCGTCGTCGGGTCGCCTGGCTGCAACACCGGTCGCTGACCGCGACTCGTTGGCGTCGAGATATTGCGTGGGTGATTCGTGCGTGCCGCAGCTGCGGCGGCCTGCGATGCCAACATCGCGTCATAGCTGCGCTGTGCTACTTGGAGCTGATGGTCGAGGTCGCGTGATTGGCGGTCCAGCGAAGCTTCAAGAGCATGCTGTTCACGTTGACGTCCGCGTACCTGTTGTTCTTCGCCTTGGAGCGCCGAGACGGCCCGAATGTAATTGTTGATGAGTTCGCTGTTCCGCTCGTTGCTTTGTCTCGCGAATACCTCGCTGCGGGCTTCGTCGAGCGTGCTCGTGGCATTCGTACCGAGGTCGTAGTCGCGCGGTTCAGAGCGATACATCCCAACGGCAGTTTCGACCGCAAGCTGTCTGGTCTGGGAGATGCTTCGTCGCGACGTACCGATGGAAGCCTCGAGTCGAACGAGTTCGTTGCTGATTTCGACTGCTCGCGACTGGGCCGCGAAATACTGGTTCGCGAGCGCGTCGATCCGATGGCGTACCGATGCCAGCTGTGACTTTGGATCGGCCGCGTTTGCTCCGGAGGTGAGCCCGGCGGTCGTTGCGACACAGCATGCGAGCGCCACCGCGGTGAGGCGCGCGGAAACTCGCGATCTGTGTCGCGAGGTGAATGCGGCGGCCGAGTGCAGTCGATCGAACGATGATGCACCGCGGTGTTTCGCAAAACATGGTCTCCGCCGCCAGCGCGCCGAGGCCGGCTCCATGGGCAACGACCCTAGTCAGCGTGTCCCCGGCGACCCAATCGTGACCACTCTCTGTGGTATCGACAACACAATCAGTCTTGAAAATCCAACTCCCGAACGAAGCGAATCATTCAGGCTCCGTTGTCGGTGCCACAATTGCCCCCTTGGACGCGCATGCCGGACGTAGCCGAACTTTGCGGAGCCGCAGGTCTGCGTTGGTCCTCGGAGCCATTGCTGCGATCTGGATGTTGGTGTTTTTTCGCCTCGGATCGCTGCGCCATGACCGTTTCGGTACCTTCGGTTTCGACCTCGCGATCCACGATCAGGCCATATGGCTCTTGGCGCATGCCCGCAACCCGTTGATCACGATTCGCGGCATCGACACCTTCGGCCACCACTTCACTCCGATCTATTGGTTGTTTGCACCCATGTCGTGGCTCGGCGGCGGACCCCACGCATTGTTGCTCTTGCAACTCGCGTCGCAAGTACTCGCTGGGGTGGCGCTGTTTCTGCTGACCGTCGACCTACTCGGCGAGCGATATAAGCCGCTCGGCGTATTGATCGCCACCGCGTATTTCCTGCACCCAACTACCGATTGGCTGGTATGGGAGTTTTTCCATCCAGAGGTGATGGCGCTCGGACCTTTGCTGATGTCGTATCGCGCCGCACGGCGCGGGAACTGGCGGTCGTTTGTTGTCTGGGGCGTCATCGCTGCCGCTTCGAAAGAAGACATGATGTTGGCGCTCGCCATGATTGGTCTCAGCGTCATTCTCCCGCAGGCAAAGCAACGCTGGCGCGGCATCGCGACGTTCGTCGGCTGGTCGCTTGCGTATTTGGTTGCGGCGCGAATCATCGGAACGTGGCGCGCCGGTGGACCGCCGCCGTACGAGACGTATTACCAACCGTTCGGGAATTCCCAGTTTTCGGTGTTGTTCCACTTCATCGCGCATCCCAGTGACGTCTGGAATGTGTTGTTGAACGGTGAACGACTGGCGTACTACCGAGCGATCCTCATACCAGCGGGCTTGGTGCTGCCGCTGCTTGGTTGGCGCGGGTTTGCAATCGGGCTCCCAGTGCTATTCGGCAACATCGCAACGGGCCCCGGATATCCGTATACGCACGACTATCGCTTTCACTATTCGGCGATCGTGCTCGGCGCCGTTTTCGTCGGCGTCGTGGAAGCCTTCGCGCGAATGCAGTCGTTTGCCAAACGGCATTTGGGGGCAGGCGAACCGTTCTGGTGGATTCCTCCAGCCGCGCTGTTGACGGTGTGTTGCATTGTTGGTTACAACGTGTGGTCGGTCGGGCCGGGCTCACGCCAGTATCGCAGCGGTGCCTGGCCGCTGGCTGCATCAGAAAGCACAGCCTCGCTCGTCTTTGGCATACTCGACGTGAGCAGCTACGGCAATACGGCCGCAAAGAATGCCGCGATGCGCGTCGTTCCGCCGCACGCGGCTACCTCGGCGCTCTACAACCTCGACGCGCACCTCGCGCACCGCGATGCCATCTACGAGTGGCCAAATCCGTGGGTTCCGGTGAACTGGGGATTGAACGCGAAGAGTTACCAGGCCGATCCCACGCAAGTGCAATACATCGTGCTGGAACGCGATGCCGCATTTGGAGTTGCTGGCGGACGTTCTGATGCACAGGCAGAAGAACTGGCGTTGTTCGACGCGCTGTTGCGGTTCGAGTTTTCGATTGTGTTCGATCGAGACGGCGTGGTCGTTGCGCATCGTGTGCATC
>JBBRPC010000080.1:0-14250 GCA_038228615.1 Acidimicrobiia bacterium
AACCGCTCGGGACCCGCAGCTTCCCCCGGCCTCGGGCTCGGCCAGTAGCCGGGTATACCCCCGCTCGCCTGCGTCTCGCGCGCCCAGTGGCCGGACACACCCCCGCCCGCCTGCGTCTCGCGCCCCCAGGGGCCGGATATACCCCCGCCCGCCTGCGGCTCGCGCCCCCAGGGGCCGGACACACCCCCGCTCGCCTGCGTCATCTCAGACCCTTCAATAGTGACAAGAAGATTGTCACAACGTTCGGATCAGCAGCAGTCGGATCGCGACGTCGAGCATTTCTCGCGTCTCACTCAAAGAAAAGCGACGCTGATGTCGGTAGAGGTCGATCGTCTCCATTTGCGTCAGCGAGTCGGCAGCGACCAGCACGGCACGTCGAACTCTCGGTTCCAAACAGTCGAGCTCATGGGCGAACTGACGCTCGACTTGATCCCGCAATTGGCGTCGGCCATTGTCGAGTTGATCGCGAATGAGCACACTGGTTGGCGCCCGAAGCCGCGACGCCCGGGCCGTCGCGGCCACTGCCTCATACAGCCGCATGCGCGCGTCGAGAAAACGTTCCAGGCGAACGTCGAACGAACCTTGCCCCACCTCTTGAATGATCGACAACGCATGACTTTTTTCGGCGTGACGTTCGATGGCGGCGCGAATCAGGTCGTCGGCATCGGCAACGTATCGATATACGGATCGCAACGAGACGCCCGATCGCCGAGCGACATCGTCAGGCGAAGGATCAAGGTTGTCCTCCGAGAACAATTCGAGCACCGCATCGAGGACAGCCGTTCGATTGCGGTCTTTGCGCGCGGTGCGACCATCGATCTCCAGCGGCGCTGTGAGTGAGGTCACGGTCGCCTGTGTCGAGTCGGGTGTCGCGAAGCCAGTTTTCACGAGGCCAGTTTTCCCGGAGGCAGAGGTCATGTCGTCAGATGTCATGTCGTCCCTCCGTCGTCCCTGGTGTCGCTACAACGCGATGCTGGGTCTCAAGTTCCATTCCGCGCGCCATCAATTGACACACAGATTGCCACAAGATACGCTGCATACGCAACCACTCGAGACCAGAAATACGGCACACAGACGAGGGAGAACAACGTCATGAAGGTGTTGCGCACCCCAGACGACCGGTTCGACGCACTCCCCGACTTCGCATTCGCGCCGCACTACACAGAAATCGCCGATGGCGACGGCGCGACGCTACGGGTTCACTACCTCGATGAAGGTCCGCGCGACGCGGCGCCAGTGTTGCTGATGCACGGCGAACCGTCGTGGTGTTACCTCTACCGGCACATGATCCCGATCTTGGTTGCTGCGGGGCACCGCGTGATCGCCCCCGATCTTGTCGGTTTCGGCCGTTCAGACAAACCCGATCAGCAGCGCGACTACACGTACGCTCGCCACGTTGGCTGGATGCGCGAGTTGTTGTTCGACCAACTGAAGCTCAACGACATCACCTTCTTCGGACAGGATTGGGGTGGCCTGATCGGTCTGCGACTCGTGGGCGACGCACCCGATCGATACGCGCGTGTCATCGTCAGCAACACTGGCCTCCCCATCGGCGATCGACCGCTGAGCGAGGCATTTATGGCATGGCAGAAATTTTCCCAGGAGTCCCCGACATTCCCGATCGGCAACATCGTCCGGGGTGGCTGCGTCACGACATTGTCGCCGGAAGTCGTGGCTGCGTACGACGCGCCATTCCCTGACGACTCGTATACGGCTGGCGCGCGAATCTTTCCGTCGCTCGCACCGACGAAAATCGATGATCCAGCCGCTGCTGCGAATGTTGCGGCATGGCAGGTCTTGGAGCAATTCGACCGACCGTTCCTCTGTGCCTTCAGCGATAGCGACCCGATCACAAAGGGGGGAGCAAAGCCGTTTCTCAAGGTCGTACCCGGTGCAGCGACACAGCCGCACCTCACGATCGAAGGTGGCGGACATTTCCTCCAAGAAGACAAGGGCCCAGAGCTCGCACGCGTGATCGTCGCGTTCATCGCTGCCAACCCGTAGCTCCGCGTTGGGTAGCCACCGAGCGAGAACGTATCGCTAGGCTCCAGCCTTCGTGGCCCTCACTATCGGTATCGCCGGTCTTCCTAACGTCGGCAAGTCAACGCTCTTCAACGCCCTCACGCAAGCAAACGTCGTTGCGGCGAATTATCCGTTCGCAACGATCGAGCCCAACGTCGGCGTCGTCGCGCTACCCGACCCGAGGTTGCAAGTACTCGCACAGGTATTTGGTAGCGAACGAATCATCCCAGCGACGGTCTCGTTCGTCGATATCGCCGGTATCGTCAAAGGTGCAAGCGAAGGCGAAGGACTCGGCAACAAGTTCCTCGCCAACATCCGCGAGGCCGACGCGATCTGCCAGGTTGTGCGCGCCTTCGTCGACGACGACGTCATTCACGTTTCCGGGCGAGTCGATCCGGCCGATGACATCGAGATCGTGCATACCGAACTCATCCTCGCCGATTTACAGACACTCGAAAAAGCGATCCCGCGTTTAGAAAAAGAAGTGAAGGGCAAAAAGACCGACCGTGCCGTGCTCGAAGCCGCGATCGCGGCTCAGCAGCTGCTGGAGCGAGGAACGACGTTGCACTCAGGCGCAAGCGCCGCGGGAATCGATGTCACCGCCATTCAGGAACTCTCGCTCCTCACCGCGAAGCCGTTCATCTATGTATTCAATGTCGACGAAGCTGGGCTTTCGGACACCGAACTCCACAACACACTGCGCGCCCTCGTCGCGCCGTCGGACGCAATTTTCCTCGATGCCAAACTCGAATCAGAACTCGTCGAACTCGATGCTGCTGATGCCGCGGAACTCCTTGCGAGCGTTGGCCAAGACGAGTCCGGCCTAGATCAATTGGCCCGGGTGGGTTTTCACACACTCGGATTGCAGACCTACCTCACCGCCGGGCCGAAAGAGGCACGAGCTTGGACGATCCACCAAGGTTGGACAGCACCTCAAGCAGCAGGAGTCATCCATACCGACTTTCAGCGCGGGTTTATCAAAGCTGAGGTTGTCGGCTACACCGATCTCATCGATGCAGGCTCAATGGCCGAGGCGAAGTCGCGCGGCCGCGTCCGGATCGAAGGTAAGGACTATGCGATGTCCGATGGTGACGTCGTGGAATTTCGCTTCAACGTGTGACAACGCTGCTACTTCAGGGTTGCTTCGATCGACTTCACGCCAGGATTGGAGCACACCGTGGCCGGGAGATCCTTCGTCGTGATACATATCGCCGCAGTCAGAGAATTCGCTGCACCGACCGCACCTTTGGCAACCGCCGAATCAGGTTGCATCATCGCTGCAGCAATCTCATCGTACGTTTGGCCTTGCAACACGCCGACCGCATAGGTCGGCCCGGTGATCACGAACTGGCCGCCGATCGAAGCGAATGGCACTCCGCCTTGGGGTGAATACTTCGACCACAAAGCTTGTTGTGCTGGGGTCGGTGATTCGAGTGTCTTGTAACCCGCTCCGCCGCTATTCGGTTCGTTCGTCGCGATCTCAACCGGCGTGAACGTGAGGAGGCTGCTAACAAACTTGGATTGATAGAAAGAAAACGTCGGTGTATTCGGATTCACGTCGGTAGCCGATGAATGTGTGACCTTCAGATCTGTGAACGTTCCGAATCTCGACAATGCGTTCACCAACGCCCATCTCTCTGCAGCACAGTATGGGCAAAACTCCGCTCCGATGAAGAGAAAATCTGGCTTCGCGGTCGACGCCGCTTGACCAGTCTTGGTGGGAGCGGTTGCGGTACCTGCACCGACCGCTGAGATCACCGACGTCGGAATCGCTGCGACCTCTGCAACGAGTGACGCTGGGGCTGGTGAACGGCCGTATTTCGAGATCGCTGCCTTCGTTGGCGAATCCGTTGATCCGGTGAGCGAGACCACGATTGCAATCGCGACAACCACCACCACGACTCCGACCACCCACAACACTTGTGGCGCTGGTCCTCTGCGCACTGGGTCCTTTCGAGCGCTCGGCATCTGTCGCTTGTGCTTCGCCGCGCGTGAGTTCATGGTGTGGCCTCCGATTGGTGAGTCCTAGCGAGATACAGCATCGTGGCGATGAACGTAAGCGCGCACAGATCCATGAGCGGAAGCGACACGAACCCGAACTGCCAAACGTAGCGAGCGGTGCATGGAGCCGTTGTCGAACAGAACGACTGCTGATGCGGAAACGCCTGCAGTTGTGTGTGGTACCCAGCGAGCGCGATCCCGACGAGGGTCGGCGCGAGGGCATACCGCCAAATGTCGCGGTCGCGACGCACCGCGGCGATGAGGAGCACCGCGCTCAACGGATAGATACAAATTCGTTGGTACCAACACAACTCGCACGGTGCAAACCCCGCGCCGAGCGAGTAGTACAAACTCCCTGCGCTCGTCACCGTGGCCACGACCCACCCAAGCCAGAGCGAACTCTCCGCGATGTCGTCGAGCCGTTCCCCGACACTGAACGAGGGTCGCACGCGGCGCACCACGATCAGGACCCAGATGGCAAGTGTTGCTACTGCAGTCAGGAGCGCGAGCACCGCAAAGAACCGCGACAAGGTTGCGATGTTCACCACCCCATTATCCGACATCGCGCCGGTCAATCCGAACTGTTCGTTGAGATTCTTCTGTGACGGGGAACTTGGGCCACAATGTCTGTGTGCTCCACGCCCCAAGGCTCGCCGTGGCAGCCTTCGTCGCGGCGGCAGCATTTTTGGTCGGTATCCCACCTGCATCTGCGCACGGTGTCGGGGGAATTCAACCGACGAGTTACTTGAATCATGTCAGCAACATCGTTCCCCGCGACGCACACTTCTCCGTCGAGGTCATCGATCTCGGGCGTCGCCTGAAACTCATCAACCACTCGGCCACGCCAGTGATCGTGCTTGGATATCAAGGCGAGCCATACCTCAAGGTGAGCAACGCCGGCGTCTTCGAGAATCGTTGGTCGCCAGCGGTAGTGCTCAATCAGCAAACGACACCGTCGGCAATGAGCGACGCTGGCGCAATGCGGGGCACGAATGCCAACAGTTCTGCGCAATCGACAGCACCTGCAAATTGGATCCGGCTGTCGCATGCAGATTCTGTTGTGTGGCACGACCACCGCGCGCATTGGATGAGTTCGAAACCGCCACCCGTACTCAGCGGGCGTGACGGGCGGAGAAGTCGCGTCGTATTCCATTGGCACATCCCGTTGCTGTACGGCAAGAGCGCAGCTCGAATCGACGGCAGCATCCAGTACGTGCCGGTAGCAAGGTCGTGGCAGTGGCCACTGGCGAGCGCGGTACTCATTGTCGTTGCGTTGTTCGCGGCGTCCGCCCGGCCTCACCGTGCGTTGTTGGTGATTCCAGCAATCCTCTTCGTCGTCTGCGCAACACATGTCATCGGCGAATGGGGCTATACCGGCGACGGCCTGCTCGCGACGATCGGCGCGGCGTTGTACGCAGGAGCAGGTGGATTGCTGTGCGCTGTTGCGATCGCCGGCCGGAGCGCCAAACGCGACCGAGCACCGTGGACACTCATCGCGGCCGTGGTGGTCACGATTGGCGTTGGGATCGTCGACATCGGATCGTGGTTTCACAGCCAGCTGCCGACGAGGTTGCCCGGCGATGTCGCTCGATCGTTGGGTGCGATCGCGCTGAGCGTCGGCGTGGCTGGCATCGCGATCGCAGGACAACAACTCCGTCGACCGGCCCCGCGCTCACTGCAGACTCGGGACACCGACGCATTAATCTGACCGCGTGAGCGACGCAGCGAATGACGTAGTCGCCCGATTCGAGGCCGCCCGCGCGTCGCACAGCGACATTGCCGTATTGGCCGGACTTCATGCAGTGAAACACTGCATACGATTCGGTGGGCGGCCAACCGACTTCATCACGACCGATCCCGTTGCGCTGTTCAAACTCTCGAACGAACTCGCACCTGATATTGCGCAACGCCTGATGGCTGAAGTCTTGGTGCTCACCGACGCGGCGATGGCACATGCCTGCCCACGTGCACCGACGAGTCCTCTGGCCGCACTCGCGAAGCGGCGCGAATCCAACCCGACCGACCTCCTGAACTCAGCGAGCGATCGGCACGTCATATTGCTCGAAGATCCACGTCATACCGGAAACGTTGGTGCCGTCATTCGGGTCGCGGCGGCGGCCGATGCGGCAGGCGTCATCACCATCGGCGAACTCGATCCCTGGAACGAAGCTGTGCTGCGCGGGGCTGCTGGTTTGCATTACGCGATCGGGATCGCACGGTGCCCAACGATCGAAGCGCTGCCCCGTGCGGCACGGAGCATTGTCGCGCTCGATCCGCAAGGAGAACCGCTCGATCCGACAGCGGTACCCAACGACGCAGTCCTCGTATTCGGTACTGAACGACACGGTATTTCATCTGAGCTACTCGAGCGCGCCGACCAATGTTTCCAGCTGCCGATGCGCGAAGGGGTCTCCAGTTTGAATCTCGCGACGGCAGTCGCTGGCACACTCTTCGCGCTCCAGTTTGGTCGGCCCCGCTCGGGCTCGTAGCGAACGTACGCACCGTTCAGATTCACTGTTCGGGCAACTGCTTGCGCCAATACGGGGAGAAATCCCATGGGGGTAACGCTGGGCGGCCACGATCGACGTACCGCCGGATCATGCGGCGACTCAACCGAATTCCGACAACGTTCCTCGCCGCGTTCGGCGCGTACCGATACCAGAGCCGTGTGGCATCAACACCAATTCCCACAACCCTGCGCATTGTCCAAGTCGAACGATCCAACTGCAGCACATCGCCCACCTGGTCTCCTGCCAACCGTCGCACGAGCGCGGTCGGGAGGCCACGGAGCCGAGGGGGAAGATTCGATCGCATCTCCCCGACGAGCGCGCTCGCAAGCGCCTCCCCGTCATGGCCACTCGCATTCTGACGCCTGCGGATCAACATATCGAGCGCACGAGCCTCGTCGACACCCAATGGCAACAGGTCTGATCGAATCCCAAGGAGAAATCCAACGACACACCATGCGTGCAGGTATGCCTCCTGATCCAACCGCGTCAGCGGTGAACCAAGCCGCTCAATTGCGTCAAAGACAACCGTTGTGAACGTCAGCAACGTCCCGACGAGATCTTCCTGGTTCACGGGCACATCTGCGCTAGTCGGAGCGACAGACTCACCCGCGCACGCACGCCGTTGGGCGTCGAGGTCGTGATGCACGAACTGGCGCACGGCAGCGTGCATCAGGCGCACGCCACGAGCTGCGTTGTAGCCACGCGTTCCGCCTGCCAACGCAGCGGTATCGGCATCGGTGCCGTCTTGGTCCAACTCAATGCTCATGACGTCGCAGATCATGTGTGCCGTTTCGGCGATGCGGCGATGCGGTGTTGAGACCAAATCTGCGGTCGTGAAAATGACCTCGGCACCCTTCTTCGCTGCATAGGCAGTCGGGAGGGAGGCACAGAACAGCGCAGTCGCAATTTCGAGACCCCTCGCGGCAAAGACGCGCTGACCTCGCGCAATGAGCTCAGGATCTGCCCAGCTTGGCAACGACCCCATATCGTCGAAGTAGGCCTGCAACTGTGGCGTGAAGGTCTGCGTGCCTGGATGCATCGATGCGACCATCGAACACATCACGGTTCGCGGAGTCACGCCATCGTGCGCCGCGATGTATTCGCCAATTGCTCCGTCGGCAATCGGATCACCGACCTTGCGAATTGAATCGAGCAACGAGTCGTTCCAAACGGGTCGCATTGTTGATGGCATCCGTGGGATTCACTTTCGGATTGGTCAGCGCAACGTGCAACTCTTTGCACGCGAGCTCAGTGAATGGATCCTCATCGAGGCTCTCATCGAAGTGATACGCGGTGAACAAGCCGGTGATGTATCGCATCCGATCATCGAAATCGGCCCAATTGGAACACTGTGGAATCGTCCCAGGCGCATACCGCCCCAATACCTCACGAAGTTCTGGAATTGGTTCATCGAATTCGATCGGATAGAGCACTCGAGCCCCTGGCAATAACGCGAGCGGCTCTCCGACTGGTATGGCATAACGGGGTGTGATGACTGCCGTCACGCGTTTGGTTGTGATCCGCGCGATGCGCTTCCCGAACAGTGCACACGCACTCTCGCGCAACGATCGCCACCCTTTGGGAGCTGTGAAGAACGCGACCTCGACGTATTGCTGCAGCCGACGTTGTTCGTAATCGGTGATGAGCAAGTTGGCGGCCAACACAAGTTGCGACCTCCGAACTGCATCTCGTTCGACCGATGCGCGGTAGTAGAGCACGAAGGCTGCTCGATGATGTTCGAAGCGACGCGAGATCTCGTGGTCGGTTGTCGCGGCAGGAACAAGTTGCAGCGCCCATTCGCGCGCATCGTCGATCCCCGACAACCTGTGTTGCTCCAACGCATCGAGAAAGTCGACAAAATGGTCTGCGATCTCGTCGTAAATCTCTCTGTTTCCGACAGCGAGCGCCGTAGCCATGGCAGGATTCAATGTCGTACGACTGAAGTGGGCCAGACCGAGCGCCGCGCGCCGCGCCGACTTCGGCCACTTCCGCGTGCGTGCATCAACGAGAAAGGGTTCCTCGTGCACATCGAGCGCATGCCCGACCGTGCGAGAGGCCCACGTGGCCCAGGTGCACCAATTCGCGGATTCGTCGCCCACCACCTTCGCAAGTTGGCGACCCAATTCCCAATAGCCGAGCGTCACCTCATGGTTGCGGAGGCACGCATCGCCGATCGACACCGCGCGCTCGACCGCGATGTGGTCAAGCGTGGTCGGTTCCTTCAGGACATCCTGTCGGGTACGCACATCCCCACCCACTTTCCCCACGTGTCCCAGACACGTGTCCCGGACTCGCCTTGCTGACGCTAGGTAGCCGTCCCCAAGCCCGCGCGCAGGCGGACTACCACCTGTTCTAGGCCAATTGCATCGTGGGCCGCAACTATTTCACTTGCCGCATCAAGATGGCGTTCCGCGCGTTCGACATAGCCGGGCATTCGGAGTCGGTCCTCCCCGCGTGCCCATTCGATGAGCGTCTCTGCCGTCAATAATGGCGCATGTTGGGACTCATGGCGTCGTGTCGCGTAGCGAAACCAGTGTTCTGTCTCTGCCGCTCGCCCCAACACCGACGCCAGCCCGCCGAGATAGTGCGCCCCGCACGGGCGCACGACGGTGGTATTTGCGAAATGGTCGGCGCTTGCCAGCAACCGGTCGTAGAGATCGTTCGCAGTTGGGAGGTCGAGAAACCGGATCGCGAGCGTCGCGAGATCGCGCACCGCTGGCGGTTCGGTCAGGCCACGGCGGAATTGCGAAGCGCCGCGGGTTCGGATCTCGTCATACGCAGAGCGTGCCAGGTCGACTTCATTGATTTCGACAAGATACCGAGCGCCGAGCACTGCGATTTGTGAGTCACCAGCGCCAGCTATCAGCGACGCTTGGTCGCGCAGCGCCCTGTGATTGCCACGCAACCGACGGATCTCCCACAGTTGTTCTCCGTGCAGAATCGCAGCGTCGCCTCCTTGTTCGGCTGCCTGACCGATGTTGTAGGCCTCCCTTGACACGGCTTGCGCAAGATCGAGATGCCCTTGGGTGAGCAGCGATCCGGCTCTCGCCAACCGTGCGGTAAACACGATCATGGCATCGCCCATCGACGCGGCGTACCGTTCGGCATCGCTCACGCATACCAACGCTTCGCTCATCTGACCAACCTCTGCAGCGACAGTCGCTCTCGTGATCGCGGCCATGAACCGAAGCTCATCTCTCGCAAGATCGCTCGCGCCAAGATCGCCCGCGGCCAGATCCAACAACGCACGGGAGTTCGCGTCGCGTTCCGCAACCGTGTCGAGCGCCGCGACCGTCAACGAACGACGGTAGCGAATATCGGCGATCGTTCGTTGCGAACCATGTTGCAAAGCCAGTTCAAGCGCCTCATCGGCGAGTTCAAAACGTCTGTCACCGTCGCTCGCCCACGTCAATTCGTTCGCAAGCACAGCAAGGAGCTCCGCGCGGGTGGCGCCGTCGGTGACGATCGTGAGCGCTCGTTCGATGACCTCAACCCACTCGGTATCAACCGATGTCGCTCTACTGAAAAATCCGCGATGCGCAGCGACAACGCCATCCACCAGCAAATCGTGTCGATTGGCTTCGATCGCACGCCGACATGCCCCCAGCAGAATCGCACGACCGCTCGGATCTCCCCGACGGCGCCGCACTCGACCGAGTCCAAGCTGCGCATCGACGAGCGGAACGATGCCCGAACCCACGCCGGCTAGCTCAACAGCCTTTTCATACCATCGCTCCGCGTCGTCGTCAGCCCGCAGCGCGGCAGCATCCTTTGCGGCGGCCAACGTGTAGCGCAATGCAAGATCAGCGTGCATCGCAGGTGCGACCATGCTGTAGTGATGCGCGAGCAACGCATTGCGAACGGGACCATCCTGCATCGTCGATTCGAAATATTCAGCGGCTCGAGAATGCAGCAGCGCGAGCCGGGCCCGAGCCGCATCCGCGTACACCACATCGCGCACCATTCCGTGTGCAAATCGATAGCGATCGGAATCGTCAGCGACATCGCTCACAAGGCGCAGTTCAGTCGCCGTCGCCAAATTCTCAAGCAAGACTTCGTCGTCGAGCTGCGTGAGCGACCGCAAACCCTCATAGTCGAATTCGACTCCAAGAATCGCCGCTGCAGTCAGCACATCTCTGCGCTGCACGAGCGCGCAACACTGTCTGACAATTTGATCAAGCAAGTCGTCGCGTCCTGCCGACCGGAGCATGCGTTCCGTCAGGGCTGCGCGCTCCGAATGACGGGCGATGTTCAACACCAATACGGTCGAAAGGGTGTGGCCCGCGCACGCCTGCCACAGTCGGTCTGCAATTGCCTCGCATTCGGCTTCGCTGTATTCGACCAAGACCGCACCGACGAGCTCCGAGACCTCCGCTGCGCTCAATGCGGCCAAATTGACCGAAGTAATCAACGGATGTCCTCGTCGAGCGTCGTTTCCCAACGCAAGGAGTTCGTGATGCAGTTCGACGTCGTCTCGGTAGCTCAGCACGATGACCAGGTCCGTGTCGGAGCGAGACATCACATCACGGACCCGTTGCAGGATCGCAACGTCTGCGAGGTGCGCGTCATCGAGCACGATCGCGCGCTGACGCGACGCTGTACTGGCCGGGGAAAACGTCTCCTGTTCATCGAGCGCAGCGAGTACCTCCGCACGATGAGAACTCGGCGTATCGCAAGTAAACACGAGGGTCGAGCGAGCCTCTCGACACGCATCGACACAACGGGCGAGCAAACGAGTCTTGCCGACACCCGGCCCGCCCGACACCAATACAAGGCGCGGCGCATACCCAGACCGCGACAACGTATCGACGAGGTAATTGGTTTCATCGATGCGCCCGGCAAACGCCTCAGCTCCATCGCGCCGAGTGCGAGGTCTCGTCGGGTGCGTCGCGACTCGGCGCATTGGGCTACGGGAACCACTATCGAGTTCATCGAGCAGGACCGAGATACCGTCGACGTTCTGGAGTCCTGCAATCTTCGGTGGTCGCGAAATCCGTTGCGCTATCGCCTGCACCAACGCGACGTCAGCCGCAGGCACCACCAACGTTCGCATCGGTACCGCCATAATCTTCTCGCCATATCCATGCGACGCGTTGTCGTGCCACAGCGTTGTCACCGCGCCGTCGGGCTCGATACGACCAGTGAATACGACGTCACGGTCGATTCGAGTCGTCGGTTCGACCAGCGCGCGAAACGCAACCGCGGCTGCCAAACCGACCGACGGTCCATTCACGCGTTCCACCGGATGTCCGCTCACTTCGAATCGCGCTGACCAACGAGTCGCAATTGTGGTCGCACCCGTTTGTTCCCACGCAGTCGTCACGGCGGCCACGAACGCCGCGTCGGCTTCAAGAAACGGCGAGGATTCCAGATCGACGGCGATGCTGGGCTGACCGTATGTCCGGACCACGTTGAACAACAGCACTTCACCGGCGTGACGCGTCGACACGGCGAACGGCACGCTCGCGATCTCCCGTCGGATCGAGCGATGACGCAGGTGCACTGCGCGGAGCATGTCGTCGAGCACCACATCTTGTGTGGCCACAGCATGGTCGATCAGCACATCGAGTAGATGGCGTTGGTCGTCACCCACCACTTCGAGCGTCGTGGGCAGCAGATCTGGCTGCAACGTCCGCACGAGTGGAAACCCAACGGCGATGGTCTCGAACAACGCGGGAAGATCCGCTCGGCGCACCTCGTCAAAACGGGTTGGCGACAATTCGGAGACCGCAAACCAAGCTCGCGCCCGTTCGCTCGGTCGCGTCACCGTCACGACGCAATGGTCGTCGAGCCAAGCGAACAAATCGTCGCAGTCGCCAATTGATATTCCGTCATCCAATGTCGCAGCGCGTTGTTGGGCTGCCGCAAGAATTCCGTGAGGACCAATCAGCCAGCGCTGGTCATCGACTGTTCTCGGTTCCGAAAGTAGATCACGAAAACGCGTCGGTTCATACACAGAAGAAGGTTCTAGTGCAGAGCCCGCGACGCTGGCTGCTGCGCCCGTCGAACCTGCGCGCTCATGACGTCATCGTGTCGCTCGTTCGATCAGGCCGCGCACAACATCGTTGGTCGGGCCTCCGGACGAAAGCCAACCCTGCCAGGCTCGCCGAGCGCTCCCCAACCAGACTTGATGACAGGTTGCGTCAATCTCCGCGACGCCTACCGACGAGGCTGGCACAATTTCGAGCGCAAACAGCTCACTGGCCCGTGCTGAACCCAACGCTCCGAGATCGTAACCAGCTACGCCACCGCGCACACTCGGCGCGAGTGGCGTCACGAGCACTCGATCCACGACCTCCGACTCATCGTTGACAGTGCGCCATCTAAAACGGGCGAGGTCGCCGGGTTCGAGCTCGCCGACAAATTCGGCAACTAGATGGTGGTCGTCATCTTCGCGAACGAGCAGCGTGACAGCACCGTCGGGACTACTCACAACATGTTCCGACCGTGTGACCTCGAACGCGGCAGCGGCCGCAAGTACTCGGTTCATGATTGCTTGTGGAGTTGGGTGCTCCGAGGAGCTCACACGCGCCGTCCACGGGTGAACCCCGACGCGGCGCACGTACGCATACCCGCGGCGGTTGAACTGCGAAGCGGCGCTGTTTCCGTTGCCGTCCACGATCGTCAATACCGCCGACTGCCAAACATCTGCGTCGACCCCATGGACTGCGATCGAAAGATCGCGTCCGCCATACCAATGATCTTCGGAAATCGTCGCAAGCATCGCAACACCGCCATTTGTCCGCCAGGCGTACTCGTCGACTCCGGAGCGGAGCCCTTCGGCGAGTAGCTGTTGCACCTGTTCGATTACTTCTTCCATCGTCGTTCCGATCGCATCTTGTACCTCGCCCACTGTTGCATCTGTCGTTTATATTTCCCGGTATATTTCCCGGCCTATTTCGGGGCCTATATTTCGCGCTCGAATATCTCGCCATAGGCATACGCACGCGGCGCACGCGGCGCCCGAACCCAAACCTGTTTGCTCCGCGGCACCGTCGCATCCGCCGGCGTCCAAGCACACCGGGGGCAGGTATGGGCTGTCGTGATTGGAAACAACGTCGCGCACTTATTGTCGCCACATATCCAGCGTTGGCGTGTGACATATTGTCCACCGGCTGTCACTGGCACCACGAGGCGATTTACCATCGCCACTCGCAGCGCTTCGTGGTTGGCGACTGCCGAACCGTGTACCGAACAATTTCCGTCCTCGCGCACCACGCCACAGCTCGGACACGCGACGCCTTCAACCGCTGCCCGCCGCAGCCGTCCTTCGGGACGGAGCTCGCCGTAGAGCATTCCTTCGGCAAACGCCGCTCCCTTGAGCGTCGACCCCGCGAGCCCTCGAACCGCCTGGTCCACATAGGCCGATAGGTGCGCGGTATTGGGATCCCAGTGCTGCACCGAATGCTCTCGGATACAGCATCGGTGCAGGCGCGCGTCGTCACACACCCGACGATGCCGACCGCAGGTACAACCTCGCACGAACGCTACGCCCATGACCTCAGCCAATTCTCGCTGTTCGATCGGAGCGATATGAACGTCGCCCACAACGAGACCCAGCAGCTTCGTGGAGACCGCGACGCTCCGACCAAATTCCTTGGTCATCGCCAGGATTGCCGCGCCCCAATGCGACCCCCATGGTGTTGTGTCGACGACACGACCCCATCCACAACCAATCGCCACAGCCACGTTGACCGGATTCTCGTCGCGAGGGGCT
>JBBRPC010000081.1:0-14115 GCA_038228615.1 Acidimicrobiia bacterium
AAGCACGATCATGAGCCACGTCAGGTCTTCCAGCGTGGGCGAGAGGCCCGGCGCGACATAGCGGAGAATGCCGCTGCCGAGTTCATGATCCTCGGCGAGCAAACTGACGCGACGATCTCGATCGTCCTCGCCGAGCCTGATCCGCTTTGTGTAGGTGAGCAGCACGGCGACCTTGAGAGAACTCTGCGCGGGCATGACCTCATGGGCTCGGATCGCGACGGTTTCGTTCGTGCCGAGATGGCGCGCGTAAATGCCCCACGTCCCGGCGCGATCGTCGAGCATCGTCCGAAGCTCATCCTGCAGAGTCATCAGCGAAGTATCGCATCCCGAACAAAATTGATATTCGGACCCTGCGGCATGGCCCGCGGGGCTGTCTCCTCCCTCGCGTACATTCGTTGGAGGAGCGAGTCCAGTGCCGTGCCACGCGTCCGGCGCGCCTCCATTGCGGCGGACCGCTCTGCTCCTTGACCAGGGCGTCGGACCCAGCCCTCATCGTTGTAGGCGCGTACGTTGTGGTCGGCGCTTCGGCGGTGTGCGCGAGCAGCCAGTTCGCGATCGCACGCATGATTGGCCGCGTGCTCAGCGGACGTGGGTAGCGCGAACACACCCGTACAAAGCCGCTCTGCAAGGTCACACCATGAACACCTCCGATCGCGACGCGAAGTTCTTCGCGGCGAGAATCGAACTCGCGTTCATGGCGTGGGCAATCGACCGGCCGTCCGATCACAGTCGGTTGACGCGCCTCAGGCAGGCGAAAGCGAGGACCGCGGCCGCTAGTAGGTATATCGCGAGCTCGCGCCACTGCAGCGCCCAGAACGAGCTTGCCGATACGTACTCGACGCGTTGGCGATAGCCGAGGCGCGTGAGCTCTGCGAAACACGCTGAGAGTGCGGCGCGACCGACTTTGGCGCCGCCGGGCGCGGGGCTGCCGCCGCCGGGTGCGCGGCCGGCACCGTCGGGCGCCGGGATGCAGTCAGTGAAGCTTGTCGGCAGATCGCTCGCGTTGCCGTGTGCGTTGATCGTCTGGTCCTCGATGATCCACGCGCCGCGGTTGTCGAGGTGGACCGAGAGATGTACACCGGCGGAGCTGAGATTCATGCCGTCGAACGTCGCGTCACTGACTGCGACGATCGCCGTCGTGTGCGCGATGAGCTTTGGCCGCACGAGGATCGGGAACGCGACCTGCGTCGCGGCGACGATCGCGATGGTGATCGCCATCGCCGGCAACACGCGTCGCGCAAGCATGCCTACGAGTACGCCGAGCACGAACGCGAACACCGCGTACCCAACTGGAACGACACCGCGCATTGCGAACGCGATCGGTGTAAGTCGATTCGGCAACGAGCCGCTGTGGCTCGCCGTCGCTCCGTCGATGTCGACTGCCCATCGAGTAGTCGCGAGCGACAGCGTGCCCACGATCGAAGCAGCCGCGACCGAGCCGATCAGGAGCTTCGTCGTGAGCCACCGACGTCGCGTCACGCTCTGGCTCCATACGAGTCGCTGCGTACCAAGCTCGAGCTCGCGCGCGACAGTCGGCGCGCCCCAGAAGGCGCCGATGAGCGGAGCCACCACCGCGAGCAGCACGATTCCCGCCTGGTACAGATTCCGTTGGGTGCGATCGACGAGATCGAGCACATCGGTCGCGTTCGCGCCGATGTGCGGCGCTTCCACGACGAGCAGCACGACGTAGACGGCCACGAGCACGACCGCCGCGACGAACTGCGCACGCAGCTGCCGCCAACCGAGCCAGATCATGCGACGACGTCCAACGCTCGCTCGCTGGTCCGATCGTCGCGCATGTACGCGAGCAGCAGATCTTCCAACGACAGGTCGCTCGCGCTGACGTCGGCGGCGGCGAACGTCGGCCAGTCGCGCACCAGACACTCGCGTTGGCGCCCTCTCACTCGGTCCTGGATCACTTCGCAGGTCGAAGGGAGTACGCGGCCGTCGTCGGGCAACACGATCCGGCGGTGCGCGGCGAGCAGCTCGTCGATGCCGCCGGTCAAGTGCACGCGACCGCCCGCGATCACCACGACGTGATCGCAGACGCGCTCGACGTCGGCCACAAGGTGCGACGAGAGAATCGCCGTGGCGCCAGTGTCGGCAATGGTCTCCATCAACGCCGCGAGGAACTCGCGGCGAGCGAGCGGGTCGAGGCTCGCGACCGGTTCGTCGAGCAGGATTAGCTCGGGCCGCTTCGCGAGGCAGATGGTCAACGCGAGTTGCGCTCGCTCTCCGCCCGAGAGCTTCCCTGCCGCTTGGTGCGCGTCGAGGCCGAGGCGGGAGATCCGATCTTCGGCGAGCGCGGCGTCCCAGCGGGGGTTGAGTCGCGCGCCCAAACGCAGGTGATCGGCCACGCTGAGGTTCGGGTAGACGGGCGCGTGCTGCGCGACGAAGCCGATCGCCGCAAGCGCCCGTCGGTCGGTCGGTGCCATGCCGCCAATCGTCACCTCACCCTCGGTCTGATGGCCCATCCCGGCGAGGAGATGCAACAACGTGGTCTTACCGGCACCGTTCGGCCCAACGAGCCCGGTGATGCTGCCCGGTTCGATCGCCAGCGTGCAATCGCGTAGCGCCCACTTGCGGCGGTAACGACGGCCGAGGCCGGTCGTCGCGACAGCGGCGGTCACGCCACATCCTCCTGTGCGCTTGCTCGACGCGTCGTCGCGATCAGCGCGTCGACGCTCTCGTCGTCGAGGCCCGCGCGGCGCGCCTTGTTGAACCATCGTTCGAGTTCACGCCGCAGCGCCGCGTGCTCGCCGATCGGTGGGCCGACGCTACGGCCCGTCACGAACGTGCCCAGGCCCGGGCGCGCGTTGACGAGATCAGCGTGTTCCAGCTCGCGATACGCCTTGAGCACGGTGTTCGGATTGATAGCGAGCGAGGCCACGACCTCCTTGACCGTCGGGAGTTGGTCGCCTTCATGCAGCAGGCCGAGGCGAATCGCGTGGCGGACCTGTTGCACGAGTTGCTGATACGGGGCGACACCGGTGCGCGTGTCGAGTGAGAAGCTGATCACTATGTCTCCAATATGCTAGTGAACTAGCACAATACATGAATGGCATAGCTGTGTCCAGGCGCGGATTGCCACAAGGCGTGCCGCGGAGTTCGTCGCCGACGGCTGAAACTCGTCCGACGCGTCGCGGAATTCGCGCGCTGGCGACCCCTGGCGACAGTGCCGCAGCTGGCTTGCACCACACGCACAGAGCGTGCATTATGCGTGCGTGACGCTGGGAGTTGAGGTCGTT
This sequence comes from Acidimicrobiia bacterium, assembly GCA_038228615.1. GTDB lineage: Bacteria > Actinomycetota > Acidimicrobiia > IMCC26256 > PALSA-610 > F1-120-MAGs023. Next base: position 3,249 of record JBBRPC010000081.1, read on the forward strand.
CCCGCAACACTCGGCGACAAAACTCTGGTTCGGCATCTACTTGAGCTGTACGTGTACGACTTCTCGATGTTCACCGACGAGGATGTCGATGAACACGGGTTATTCGGATACAGGTTCCTTGACCATTACTGGACGGATCCCGACAGGCATCCGTTCTTGTTTCGGTACGACGATCGCATCGCAGGGTTTGCGTTCGTTCGTTCTGGCCCACTACACGACATGGCGGAGTTCTTCGTGCTGCGCAAATATCGCCGTCACGGCGTAGGCCTTCACGCCGCCCGAACCTTGTTTGCGATGTTCCCAGGCGAATGGCAGCTGCGACAGCTGGAGGCGAACGTAGCGGCGACGGCATTCTGGCGTATCGCGATTCCCGTGTCCTTCACGGAGGACTCAAACGATAAGGGTCCGGTGCAACGCTTTCGCGTCGCACATGCAACCACCGACTGACCGCATCGTCAACGGGTTGTTACGGTTGACGACACGAAACCACGCTCATGATCCGATCGGGCCTGTCATCACCGGCGATTGCGTGTTCCTCAAACTCCGGCGAGCCCGCGGCCCATATCGCTATTCGTTGTCGAGAATCGTGCCGGTTCCAACACCCTTCGCAACCGTGAGGCCTCCAGGCGGGGTCAGCGTCACTTTGAATGTCTCGACGCCTTCAGCTGTGGTGTCGGAATTAACGGTGACCATGACGATCTTGCTCTGTTCACCGACGTTGACGGTCACGTTCACCGGGCCCAGAATTCGGAGATGGCAGATAGCAATCGTTGGGGTCTCGGCGACGTATTCAACGAGGTGCCAGATCTCTACGACCGGATGCGACCGACCTACCCGGGCGAACTGTTCGCAGCCTTGACCGATATCGCTGGAATCGTGAGCGGCTCTCGTGTTCTTGAAGTCGGTTGCGGTACTGGCCAAGCGACGCGCTCGCTCGCGTCGCTTGGCTGTTCGGTGACGGCCGTGGAACCTGGTTCAGCAATGGCGGCGATCGCAAAAGAGCGGCTTGCGGACCATCCTTTGGCGCAAGTCGAAGTTTCGACGTTCGAGCAGTGGGACGACGGCGGAAGGATCTTCGACGCGCTTGTCGCCGCGTCGTCGTGGCACTGGGTCGAGCCATCCGTCGGTTGGCCGAAGGCGCACAGGGTCGTTCGCCCGGACGGATGGATGGCGCTCATCGGTTTCGTTGTCGTGCGGAGCAACGGCGAACCCGAGGTCTACGCAGAGACCGCAGACCTGCATCAACAGTTCGCACCTGGCAATCTGTCTTGGGGACATCCACCACTCGAGGAGGAAGTACGAACCACCGACTCCGGATGGGGACCTGGAATTGACCCTGGCGGGCTCTTCGGCGAGACCATCGTTCGTTGGTATCCAACAGTGCAGCACTTCGACGGCGCCGGCTTCTCCGACCATCTGCGTACGCTCTCGGTGTACCGGCGGCTTCCAGCGAGCGTCCGCGAGCCGTTGCTCGCAGCGATTGCCGAACGCATTCGCACGCGAATGGACGACCGAACAACGCGCCGCTACCTCAGCGTCATGCGTATCGGTCAGCGCGCTGGTTGACCGTCCGGTGTACGTGGGTTTCTTGATCCCGGAAGTTTGATCGCACGCGCATCCATTTGAGTCGTTCTATTCGTCGCCGCTTGCTGTGAGTTCGCGGAAAATCGGTTCGAACACGGTTGCCCAAGTGTCGATGAGTGTTTCGTCGTCGAGATCAAAGAGCCGCGCGCCGGTTGCCCATTCGATGAGACGGAAATAGATGAGCGGGGCCATCAAGAGATAACCGAGTGCATCAGCGTCGACGCCAGCGTCGTGTCCGATGTGCCCTTGCATTTCGCGGACGGCGTCGGCGGTTCCGGCATAGGCGATGTCGAGGTTGAGGCGAGTGTGCTCATCGAGAAGGTCCTTGGGCAGCACGTGCGCTTCGCGCAGCATGATGAGCGCAACTTCGCGGCTGCGTTCTGATTCGGCGAGAGCAAATTCGCCGAGCGACTTGAGGAAATCGTGTACCTGATGTGGGGTCGGCGGCGACATTGCCGTCGCCAAATTGTGCGTAGCGCGGCCCGCCTGGAGTTGCGTGTCGAGCACCGCACGAATGAGCGTGTCCTTCGTTGCGAAATGACGGTGTACCCCGCCCGAGCCCTTCCGCAGCCCGACCGCCTCTTCAATCTGAGCCACGGTCGTCGATTTGATGCCTTGGGCCGCGAACAGGCGTGTCGCTTCGGCGATGATCCGATCTCGTGTGCTTGCGTTCAGTTCGCTCATGGTGTACAAACAAAGTACTTGCTTTGGTCATCGATGGGACGTCGAATGCATACCACACCAGTACTCAAAGTGGGACGCACGTTGCGCAGTGGGTTGAAGGCATTCGAAGAGGATCGGTTGCATTGGCTCGACGAAGCGGCTGCGCTTGGACCCGTCACTGGGTTGCAGCTGGGTCCGGTGAAGTGTTTCGTGGTCTCTGACGGTGCCATCGCACGACAGATGCTCGTCACGGACGGGGCCTTGTGGACGCGACCTCCTGCAGTTCTCGCGCCAATTCGGATCGGTGGGGGCGAAAACCTCTTCACCCAACCAGACAAAGCATGGGCGATGCTCCAACCCTCGGTGTCGCCGGCATTTCGACGCAAAGCGCTCGAGCAACGCCTCGTCGATATGGATGAGATCGTCGCCGAGGAGGTTGGAGCGATTCCGATGGACGCGACCGTCGATCTCGAACTTGCGATGGGCAGGATCGCGTTACGCGTTGCCGCATGGGTGCTACTTGGTGAGCGACTGGAACGCGAGGCCGCCGAAGAAATCGCGCAACACCAGCGCGAGATTGTTCATTGGGTTGGTACGCAGCTTGGAAAGGCGAGCGGTGCGCTCCCATTCGCGGTTGGCGGACGCGCGCGAGAGATGCGGGTTCACCGTGAGGTGCTCAATCGATACGCGGACCAGATCATTCGTCAAGCGCAGCAGGCAACTCGCCAAGTCGACGACGTGCTTGGCGCCTTGTTGAATGCTCGGCGCGCTGGAAAGCCGCTGAGTCATCGCCAGCGCCGCAGTCATGTACTGGGTTTGTTTCTTGCTGGGAACGAAACCACAACGGCCGCGTTGTGTTGGGCTCTCGCGCACGCAGCGAGCGCTCCGGTGGAATGGGCGCGCGTTCGTGAGGATCTCAACCGCGTGCCGTTCTACGTGGATGAAACGCTGCGATTGACGCCTGCGGTATGGGGACTTCCGCGCACGCCGACGAAGCCGGGCGTGGTGCTCAACGACGGCGCCAACCAGGTCAGAGTGCGGCGCGGACAACCGGTCACGGTGTACTTACGTGCGATCAATCGTGAATCGTCGATCTGGTCGGAACCGCTTCGGTTCGATCCGTCTCGCCATGAGCACTCGGATCGAAACCAGCAACGTTCATTGATCCCGTTCGGTTTGGGACCACGAGGGTGTATCGGTCAACACCTCGCTCTCGCTGAGATGCACAGCGTCGTGGCGGCGCTCGCCCAAAAGGGCGACGTGCGGATCGAAGGAGCGATCGTCGAAGACCCGAGCTTCGCGCTCCGCGTCAAGGGCGGACTTCGTGGCAGGTTCACGGACCGAGAAGGGTGACGCACGAGAATATGCAACTAAAGGTTGCATGTTGTCCCGTCGATGTGCAACAATAAGTTGCACGTTCGGGAGGTGCTCGGACGGCATCAATGAGGAGAAATCATGACTGTTCTTTCGTCACAGACCAATCCCGTCGAACAAGCTTCGGCCGACGACTATCGCTACGACTTCAACACCCCAGCCTCAATCGCCAATGTCGTCGACGCGTTGACGAGTGCCAACAAGATCAGCGAATGGTGGACATCGATCACCCACGGCGAACAACTGGGCAACGAGATCCGGGTGCTCATGGGCTCTGAGAGCCCGCTCGTGTTCGCGGTGGATCACGCGACCGGTCACGCTGTGGTCACATGGTCAGTGTCTGCATGCGATTTTTGTCCCGACTGGGTCGGTACCCAACCCACCTTCACCGCGGAACCGGGTGCCGACGGCACGACGCGAGTTTCATTTCGTCACGTCGGTCTTCGACCCGATCTTGAATGCTTCGACCAGTGCCAGGCTGGATGGAACCACTTCCTGCCGAGCCTGCGCCAATACCTCGAAGTCGGGATTGGCCTTGCGAATGAACCACGAATTGCAAGCTGAGCGAGACTCTGGATCATGACTGACTACGAGATCGAACGCGACATCACAATTAATGCGCCCATCGCAATTGTCTGGCAAACGATTGCCGACCCGCAAAAGATCACAGCGTGGTTCAGCGATGCTGCAGAATTCACAGCCATGCCCGGCAATCGCGGAACGCTCACCTTCAATGCAAATACCGAGCCGCATGTTGTGCCCATCACCATCGTCGACGCAGACGAGCCGCACCGATTCTCGTACCGTTGGGTATATCCCCCGGACCAAGAAGCATCGACCGCGAATTCGACGCTTGTGACGTTCACCCTCACGGCGACGGACCACGAGACGACCCATTTGCGAGTCGTCGAGACGGGCCTTGAACAGATGGTGTTGCCCGATGCCGAAAAAGACAGCTTTGCGGACCAACATCGCGCTGGTTGGCAGACCCAGGGTGATCGGCTCCGAGCGTTATTTGCGGCGCAACCCGAGTAGTCAACTATGACGATGCAGCGCAACGATGACGAGCTCTGGGGGGCGATCGCCGACCCGACGCGCAAGAAACTGCTCGACCTGCTGGTCGCTCGCGGCAACGCGACCGCGACCACGCTGACCGCTGATCTGCCGGTCACTCGACAGGCAATCACGAAACACCTTGTCGTGTTAGAACGTGCCGGGCTCGTGGTGGGACACCGCAAAGGGCGCGAGGTCGTATACGAAGTCCACCAGCTAGGACTTGGCGAAGCAACCGACGCACTTTCTGAAGTTGCCAGGCGGTGGGATCGCAGACTCAGAACCATCAAGCAGCTTGCGGAGCAGGCGTACGCACTCCAGCAGAACCCAGAGGTCTGAGTATTCAGGCGCGTTCGTGAAGCGCTCGTCCCGACAACGCGTAGCGTCGAGCGATGGACGACGCGATGATGCGTGAAGAACTCACGAGGCTCGGGGCGCCCGATAGGGCGCCGGTCGTCGATTCCTTATATGAGCCGGTGGCGTCGGCGACGCGCGGGGTGTGGCGCGTCCGCGTTGACCAGAACTGGTCAGCGGTCCTGAAGGTGTTGCATCCGTCTCTCGAGGATGGACACCCGATGTGGCGCGCCGGGCTGGAAGAGACCCACTGGTATTACTGGAAGCGTGAAGCTCTGGCGCTCACCTCGGGTGTCGTGCAAGCAACGCCCGGCCTGCGGATGCCAGTGTGTCTCGGGGCGTTCGAGCGTGCGGACGGCACCGTTGCGGTATGGCTTGAAGACCTTTGCGACGCACAACCCGGATCGGCGTGGACGGTCGGGCGCTACGAAGGCGCCGCGCGCGCTGTCGGTAACTGGCAGGGGAGTTACGTCGCAGCCGGCACACTTCCTCGCCACGCCTGGATGAGCCATGACTGGCTTCGCTCGTACGTCGCTCGGCGCGAACCAATGATGTCGGAGATCAGCAACGCGGCGCACCTTGACGCCGAGTGCAAAAAGGCAGCGGTGCTGTTGTGGGCAAACCGCGCGCCGATGCTCGCGTTTCTCGACACACTTCCGCGCACTGTGTGTCACTTCGATCTGCATCCGAAGAACATGTTCCAACATGATCACGACATTGTGCTGATTGACTGGGCGTTCGTTGGGATCGGCGCGCTCGGCGAAGACCCGGCGACACTCATCGGTGACGCGGTGTTCGATTTCCATGTGGCTCCCGAACGCCTCGACGAACTCGCCGAGGTCGTCGTTGATGGCTACGCCTCGGGACTGAACGACGCTGGAATCGAGATCGATCTCGAAACGCTGCGTCTCTGGATCGACATAGGAACGCTCGTCCGCAATACCTGGATTTTCGGCGAATTCGACGCGCACCTCGCCGCCGACCGTCAAATGTTGAATCGGCGGGCCAGCGCCGACGCGTTGCCCTACTGGCACGGCGGACTCACATGGCTCGCGAACCGATCGGAGCGCGCACTCCACGCGATCGGTTGTTGAGTTCTCGAGTTGTCGCGATCAGCACTACTTGATCTGCACAGCCATCTCGCTCGCCCGGAGTAGACCAACGACGATCTCTGGGTACAACGTCTTGAGCTTTCGATGTACGGCTCGTCCCAAGACGGTCGTGTCCCACTCCGCTGCCCAGCTCACATGTGTACCGTCAGCTATTGATGTCAACGTGATCTCGGCGCGGTAGTTCTTGACTGGCACTCCTCGTTCAACGGTATAGACGAGTCGCCGACCATCTTCGACTTCGAGGATTCGTTCGCGCGAAGTCGTGCGGCGCCCATAGCGGAACCACTGTGTCATTCCGGGCTTCGACGGACCAGCCCCCGGAGGTGCGTAGCCGCCTGCGTTCCATGGCCCCCATTCGGGATACCGATTGGCGTCGGCGACGAGTGCCCACACCACGTGCAGCGGTGCGCTCGCCGTCCCTTCAGCTCGCACGGATAGCCGGTTCATCTGGATGTACTCCTTCTGTACCAAGCGGTACGTGTACCAAATGGTACAATGTGTAATGGCCTCCACGCAAGCTCGATCTGCGCTGCTTGTTGCCGCGGTCGACCACGCGCTCATCCGGGGCATCACGGATCTCAGTCTGCGTCAGATCGCGCAAGCAATCGGTACGAGCCACCGCATGCTGCTGTATCACTTCGGATCGCGCGAGGGATTGCTGACCGCAGTCACCGAAGCCGTTGAGGAAACGCAGCGCAGCAATCTCTACGCCGCGGACATCACCCGAGATGGAGCTCGGGAATTTTGGAATCGGATCAGCGATCCTTCACTCCGTACTCAAGAGCGGCTCTTTTTCGAGATCTATTCGCAAGCCTTGCTGCATCGACAGGGCACTGCCGGTTTCCTCGACACTGTGATCGAGGGATGGACACAACCATTCATTGCACGCCTCGTTGCAGCTGGATTCGACCCAGAACTGGCCGCGAACCACGCGCGGCTTGCGCTCGCAGTGGTGCGTGGGTTGCTCCTCGATCTACTCGCGACCAACGACCTCGATGGCACCAGTGCCGCGTTCGAGCTGTACCTCCGGACCGTCGGTCTGGATGGTGTGAGCTGACCTCACGCTGCTGGGCTCATCGCGAGGACCGTGCGATCGCGGCAGCCACTTCCTCAACCAGCGGCGCGACGAACGTCAATGTTCCACCGGCGTGACGCCGGAGGAATACTTCGTGTATCTCGATTGCGATCACAGCGATTTCTATGGGGTTGCGCGGGGCTGTACCGCTCGGGAAACAGTCGGGATGCGCCGCTAAGAAACTCCCAGCGGCGCTGACCGCCGAGTGCAACACGAGATCATTTTCGGTCGGGAAGTTGAACTTCCAACGTCGCGCTTGGCGAGCGATTGCGGGCTTGTCGGCGTCGTCGAGTTCGATTCCGGTCGCAGGGAAGATGCGGCAGTCGTATGTGCGACAGGTCCGAGGTCGATGCTGATAGATCGAACACTTACCGTCTTTGAACATCGGGCAGTGACCGTTGGTGTCGTAACCCATGAGCATGTGCCCAATGGGAAGCCCTGGTGCGCGAAAGAGCAGTTTGGAAGGGATGTGCGCCAGCGCATCCGTTTCGTCGGGCGCGACGTGGATGAATTGCCCGGAGGTGCAACACGCGGTGCAGTCACCGCATGCGACCTCCGAGGAGCGTTCGCTGCGCAGTGCTCCTTGCAGACCAGATAGCCAAGTTGAGAACTCGCCAGCAGGTAACTGCTCATCGATGGGAATGTTGTCGTTCATCTCGACGCCGATCGTCGCTCGGATGCGACTCGTGCGGGTCAGTGGCCGCCGAGCGCGAAGAGGTAACCCACGAGTTGCGCCGCGAAGTATTGCGCCTCGGATGGGCTGAAGGCATATTGACCCATCAAGGTCGTGAGTGGACCTTGATCGGCGACGGTGTACGAAGTCGCGACGCTGTTCGGTCCAGTGCTGACGGGTGGTGACAAGGGGGTCGGGCTTGCGGGATGCACGATCCCGATGACGTACGCAATCGTGTACACCGCAGTGAGTTGCATCCCTGCAGGTGTTGTGCCGAGATATGTCGCCGATTGTGTCAGGCGCGCGTATTCACTCGCGCTCCAATTTGTCGTGAAGCTTCGAGACGCACTGCTCGGAGTTGCGGCCGCGCTCGATGACGGCGGACCGTTGCCGGCCGCGTTGTGCGCGGTGACGGTGAATGAATACGCGGTGCCGTTGGCGAGGCCGGTCAGCAACGCTCGCAGCGACGGGACCCCGACGGTGACACTGTTCCCGCCTGGGGATGCCGTCACGGTGTAGCTCGTGATGGGCGATGACCCATGCGATGTGGGAGCTCGGAACGCGACGTCGCCCCATCCGCTTCCAGTTTTGATCGTGCTGATCGAAGGCGCGCCGGGAGGAGTGCCTACCGACACACCTTGAAGACATCCGGAGACGGCGTTGCTCCACTCTTGTTGCAGGACGTAAAAGTGCCCGTTCCATTGCTCATTCGCGAGGCCGCCGTCGAGTGTGAGCGATCCGTAGTTGTACGCGCACTTGTCGCCATTTTCTTGGCCGTTCGGATCGATCCATCCGAAGATGACTGGGTCGGTTGTGGCTTCCATCTGTTCGTGACTTGTGGTCGACAGTTCGATATCGGCATCGCGATTGTTCGGGAACGACGAGAGTCCTGTGCACTCGTTGCTGAAGGCCGACGCGTCGTATGGCATGTTGGCATACACCACGTATTGACCGTTGAGGTTGGAGAAGGAGTGGTATGCGCAGTAGACGAAGTTCGTGTTGGCGGTTGTTCCAATATCCGACTTGAAACAATTCGTTGGAGCCGTACACGACGACTCGTGCGGCGCTGTGAAGGCGAAGTACTCAGTGCTCAGGCCCGTGGGTAGCGAGTGGGCAGTGATCATTGAGGTGATCTCGGTACGGATTTGGGAATCGTCGAGACAGTCTGGGCCGTTGCCTGCGCAACCTGATCCCGCTGCCGGGTATGCGGAGGTATCGATGATCGCGCGGATGAGGCCGGATGCGTTGACGATGAACTCAGTTGGTCCGTTGACGGTTTGGTAATACTGCGTGTTCACTTCGTACAGGCCGTTACCGCCGACGTCGTTGAAGTAGCGCTGGATCACGCTGGCATAGTTGGGGTCGGCAACCGACGGCGTACCGTCTTGCAAGGTGGGTGGCAGCCAAAAGATCGGTACCGAGTTGTTGGCCGACTGCAGGACCGGGCCGCCGCCGTACCCCAGGTTGAGTACCGCAGCAGGCGCGGTCGCCGCCGTGTTGCTGTCGACGGATTGGCCAGTCGCCAGCTCAGCCAACTTGGTGACGTGCGCGGCGATTCCTCGAGGCGGCGCGACGTGGATGTGCGGACTCGGGTTCAACAACGCGTTGATCTCAGCTCGCGGCGAACGCGTAGTTGTTGCGTGTGCGGGATTCTGCGCCCCGACCGATGTCAACAGCAGGACCGACAGCAGCGGCACGCCGAAATGAACGAAGCGCCTCCGCGATGAGTTTGAACTCGACATGACACCACTTTCGTCAACGACCTGGTGGACCGCCCCCCGGCCGCGCACCTAGCCTGAACTCCGCAAAACGTGTCGAATTGCTCCCGAAAGAGTACCCTGGCGCGGAGCAAACTCCCAGTGCCTCGCCACTGGCTGTGGCGAATGTCTGATCGGCACTGATCCGCGTGGCGCCGCGACGGTATAGAGTGGACAATTCGCTCATCGTTCGCTGGAGGGTCTTGATGCGTCGTTCCCTACTCCTGTCAATTGCAGGGCTATCGCTCGCCAGCGCCGGGTGCATCAACCTGCTCCCTCCGCAGGGACCGCCTCCGATGCGTTACCGCGATGCCGTGTTTTCCAATGTCACCGTGACGAGCGACCTCGTATATGGCAGCGCCGTTGATCAACTCGGCAACACCCAAAGCTTGAAGCTCGACATGTATGAACCCACAGGGGACATCGCCACCGCGCGACCTGCGATCGTATGGGTCCACGGCGGCGGATTCAGTGGCGGCAACAAGACGTCACCTGAGTTAATCGACGAGTCGAATACCTTCGCACAAGAGGGCTACCTCAACGTGTCGATCGACTATCGCCTCGCACCAATCGGTTGCGTCGGTCAGGTCACCGCGAGTTGCATCATCGGAATCCAACAGGCGCAATACGACGCCCAGGCAGCGGTGCGGTGGCTGCGCGCGAACGCGACGAAATACCACGTCGACGTGAACCGAATTGCGATCGGTGGATCTTCGGCTGGCGCAATTACCGCGCTGAACGTCGGGTATAGCCCCGACGATGTTGGAACAAGTGGCAACCCTGGCCAGTCGTCTGCAGTGGAGTCGGTCTTGTCGCTCTCGGGAGCGCGGCTGCGTGGCACGCCCGATGCTGGCGATGCCCCTGCGCTGTTGTTTCACGGCACCGCAGATCCGCTTGTGCCATACGCGTGGGCCGTCGACACGCGAGACGTGGCCCAAGGAGCAGGGCTTGTCGCCATCCTCACGACGTTTGAAGGCGACGGCCACGTGCCGTATTTGCAGCATCGTCAAGCGATCCTCGACCAGAGCACCAACTTCATGTACTGGACGATGGATCTCACCCACGCTGCCGGAGGGGTCGGATAGCCACAACGATCGGTACATTCGTACCTGTGGTCACCCCGGTTCCTGATCCTGTTCTGACAGCGCGACTTATCAAGGCGACCGAACTTCTCGAATCGGTTGCACGCGATCCAGAACTCATGCGCGGGCTCAGCGACGAG
>JBBRPC010000082.1:0-14001 GCA_038228615.1 Acidimicrobiia bacterium
CCGTGGAAGCGAGCGAAACCGGCAACCGCTGGGCCGAAGGAATGATGGAAGTGCTGCTGGCGAGCGTCGCCATTTGGCGAGGTCGAGCAACTGAAACCATCGAACGGTCCAAGCGAGCGATGAACATGTTTGCCGAGATGGGCGACGATTGGGCGCTCACGTTATCGACGGGTCCGTACGTTCGTGCACTTTCAACGCTGGGTCGATTCACCGAAGCCGACGCGGCGCTTGAGGTACTCGAGCGACGCATGCGCGACGACGACAGCGCAACCCGAGGTATGGCACCTGTCGTTCGGGCTGCGATGCTCGTTGACCGTGGCGAAGGCGAAGCTGCGCTCGCGTTGACACGCGACGGCTGGCCCGATACGCCGGCGTTGCCAGGCGTATCGGATCAGGTCGCCGATACCGACCGGCTCTTCATCCGTGCGTTGGCATTGGTACAAACTGGTGAGCCGAACGACGCGGCCGAGATGTTGCGCGTGCCGTACGGGATGACTGATGCCGATGGACCGCGCGCTGCGTTGGGTGCGGTGCTCGCGCTGGCGTTAGGAGCGAGTGGCCAAGCCATCGAGGCACTCGACGTCGCAGCCGAACTCAGCGCAATACGCGGCGGAACGTTTATGGATCGCATCATCATGAGATGGGGCTGCGCGCTTGCATTTGCATCGCAAGGTGCCGTCACCGACGCGGTGAGTGCACTCGACGAGGCCCATAACATCGCATACGCCACAGATTCGCGAGTCGTGCGTGCACTGTCGAGCCTCGCGAGGGCGCGCATATTCGAATCGCTCGGAGTACCCGCCGCGGCAGAGGCAACCAACGAAGCAAGTCTGGCATTGCACGGCCTCGGCCTCAACGCACACGGGTGGAGTACCGCGTTCACTGTGCCGGAGTTGGCGACCGGCGAGCCCACACCAACAGCGGTTGGCGACTGAGCGATCACCACCGACGCGTCACTCTGGATCGAAGAGCGCGGCCGAATCTCGATCGAGTAACAGCACGGCATGATCTGCTGTGCGGAGTGCCGATGCTGGGCACGCAGTTGAGATAGGGCCAACTAACGCGTCACGCACGGCACGAGCTTTGCGTGACTCCGGCACGATTGCCAAGACCTTCTTCGCTTGCAATAACCCCGGGATTGTCACTGTCAGCGCCGTCGGCGGAACATCGGCAATCGTCGCGAAATGCCCTTCGCCAACCTGTTGCCGTTTGCATGCGTCGTCGAGCGACACAATCTTGACGGTACGCGGGTCGTTGAAATCGGCCACAGGCGGATCATTGAATGCGAGATGCCCGTTTTCTCCGATCCCGAGACAACACAAATCGAGTGGGTGTTCCTTGAGGAGCGCACCGTACCGATCCGCTTCGCCCTCCGCATCTGCAGCATCGCCATAGAGGTACTCAAACGACCCGAACTCCACAAACGCGTTGACGCGTTCACGCATATATCGCTGGAAGCTCGCGGGGTGCGACGGCGCCATCCCGATGTATTCATCCATATGAAAGCCGACGACGGCGTGCCAATCGATCGACACATCGCGCACCAGCCGCTCAAGAAAGGCGATCTGGGAGTTGCCAGTTGCCAACATCACATTCGCCACACCGCGATCTGCGATTGCCGAGCGAATCGCGACACTTGCGATATCAGCAGCGTCGCGAACGAGGTCGTCGATCGTGAGGTGTACATGCACCTCGAGTGCATCTACGAAAATTGGGGAAGCCATGGCGAGCTCGCGTCGATCATCTCGTTGGTCATCTTCCACAACTGGTCATAGTCGACGGTGCTGGCGAGCGGGTCGGCGAGCATCGCTTCAAAGACAAGCTGTCGCTCCCCGGACAGTGCGGCTTCAACGACGAGTTCTTGCGACGCAGATACGCGTCGGAGATACTCGGCCAACAACGGCGGTGCCGATGTTTCCTCGCGTGCGCGTACACCCTCGCCGTCGACGGTGCCCATGCTCTCGACGACGGCGTCGTACGGAAGATCCGGGCACTGGCCACTGTTCGCCAGGTTGAGCGGAAACGAACGGGGTTTATTGCGCAGGCGCGAATCAATCATCGCCGCGACCATTTCGCCCGACGGTTGTCGCGGTACCGACGCGAGGTCCATCAGTTTGTTGAGTTCGCCGATGTAGTGGTCTTGCCACGTCTTGCGATCGGCGATCGTGGTGAGATGCACGCCCCACCGTCGACCCCAACCAGACGCCTCGGTTAAGAAGTTCGGAAAAAACTCCACGAGATGACGATCTCCGGCCGCTGGCAACACACCAAAACGGCGGAACAGTTCGAGCTTCACTTGATGCTCGTTCAGCAGTCCGGCCTTGCTGAACTCGCCGCCAGCAGTTGACGCTTCATGGCCACCCATCATTTCTGGCAGATGCAATACCTCGGAACCGAACTGGTCGAGGTCTTCGATCTTGTCGGCAAGGAGTGCGAGACCGTCCTCACCATTGATCGTGAGCTCGGCGATCAACGGGAAGTGGTTGATGCCGCAAACTTTGACATCCATCGACCGCATGTCGCAGTCGAGCAACATCGAAAGGTGGAACTGCACCATTGTGACTTCGTGACACAAGCCAATGGTTTCGATATCCGATGTGGCTTGCACAGAACGCGTCAGCGTCGTCATCGGGTTCGTCAGATTCAGTAGCCATGCATCGGCGCACAGTTCTTCCATGTCGCGGGCAATACTCACCATCACAGGAATGTTGCGCAACGCCCGGTTGATCCCGCCCGGCCCAACGCTGTCACCGACCGATTGTCGAACTCCGTAGCGTTCAGGGACGTCGATATCGACTGCCATGCTTTCAAGGGCACCCGTCGAAATGCACACGATGACGTAGTCGGCGCCTCGAAGGGCCTCACGACGATCGGTCGTCGCGCTGACGCGCCAATCGATCGTGCGACCGATCCGAAGATGTTCGACAAACTCCAACATCCGCGACAGCGGCTCTGGATTGAGATCGTGAAGGACTATCTCTGCATCTCGCAGTGAGTGCGTATCCGCAAGATCGACAAGTAGCTTCGGTCCCCATTGATACGAACCGCCGCCTATGAACGTGATCTTCGGACCCATGCGTCGAGCATACCGACCGTTACGCCGAAGCGAACTGGGGCAGCCATGGCGCGAGGGCTGCAAGCATTTCATCCGTCATTGCCACAACCGACTCGAATGGCAGCCGCCCAGCGAGCGGGTCGGCCATCATCGCCTGGAGGACGAGCGAACGATCGCCAGAAAGACCGGCAGCGACTGTAAATTCCTGTGCGACAACGGTGCGGCGGACGTATTCGCCGAGGATGCCAGGAGCGCGGGCAACATCGCGCGGGCGCACTCCTTCGGCATCGGCAATCCCCATGCATTCAACGACAACTCCGTCGTCGAGACCTTCCACCTGACCCGCGTTCGCCAAGTTCATCGGCAACGCGCGCGCAACGCCGCTCACGAGTCCATCAATGAGATTTGCGACAAGCTCACCAGAAGGAAAGCGAGTGACCGAATCGGATTCAAGCCTCGCAACAAAGTCGCGTTCGTCGCCTTCCGCGTCGCTCACGTGACCTGAAAGCCCATAGTGACCGATGCGCCACGGTTTACCGTGTTCATTGCGATCGTTGACAAATCCTGGCATGAACTCGGTGACGTGATGATCGTGGGCACCTGGCAACACACCAAAGCGTCGGAACAATTCGAACTTCACCGGTGCGCTATGCACAACATCGGCTTTCGTCCACGCTTCGCCCGGCGACACCTTCTCCCAGTGCATTGCGTTCGGCGGAGTCATCCAGATCGGTTCGTTGCCGCGACCGTCGAGATCATCCAAGAGTTCGCGTAACATCTCGAAACCATCGCGCTCCCCGATCCGCAGCGACGTGATCATCGGGAAGTGATTGATCCCAGCGACCGTCGGGTCGATCTCATGCATCGGCGCATCAGTTAACAACGACAACACAAATGTGCAACCTACGAGTTCGTTGCACAAGCCAACAACGCGCAAGTCGGTGGTGCTGGCAACAGTTCGCGTCAGTGCACTCAGCGGATTGCTGACGTTGACGAAGAGCGCATCTGGGCTCACAAGTTGGGTGTCGCGTGCAAAAGCCTGAACGACAGGTATCGCGCGCAAGGCGCGCATCACGCCTCCCGGCCCGATGCTGTCGCCGATCGGTTGGCGAATGCCATACTTCGCGGGTATCTCCAGATCGTGTTGCATGCTCGCGAACCCGCCAACAGAAAAGGCGCTGACGACAACATCGGTATCAGTCAGTGCACGCATGCGGTCGGCTTCGCCAAGCACGTGCATGGTGATATTCCGTTGTCGTGCGACTTGCGCCCCGTATTCCACCATGCGTTCGACCTTCGCCATGTCAAGGTCGTGCAACACCACCGTCGCGTCAGTCAGACTCGGCGTGTTGGCAAAATCGCTCAGTAAACGTGGCGTCCAGTGATAGCTACCGCCACCGAGAATCGTAATTCGAGCGCTCATGACCGCACGCTAACGCGCATCCCACGAACCCGCCCGTTGGCCTGCGGTTACGCTGCGATCATGGCGAACCTCGAAGGCGAAGTCGTGTTGGTGACCGGTGCGGCGCAGGGACTCGGGGCGGAGATCGCACGCCAAGCGAGCGAAGCCGGAGCAAGCGTTGTGGTGACCGACATACTGGACAGTGAAGGTAGAACGCTCGCCGAATCGCTCACCGGACCCGCAATGTTTCGCCATCTCGACGTCACCGACGAAACCCAGTGGAGCGACACAATCGCAGCTGTGATCGAACAGTTTGGATCGCTCACTGGGCTCGTCAACAACGCGGGCGTGCTGGTGATGGCACCGCTCGAGACCACCACACTTGCGCAGGCCGCAAACGTCCTGAACGTGAATCTCATCGGAACGTTCCTTGGGATCCGATCTGCAATTGCACCGATGCGACTTGCGACGCGCGGCACGATTGTGAACATTGCTTCGATCGACGGTGTCGCCGGAATGAATAGTGTGAGCGTGTACGGCGCGAGTAAATTCGGCGTGCGCGGCCTCACCAAGGCAGCCGCGCTCGAACTGGGACGTGACAACATTCGTGTCAATGCGGTGTGTCCCGCAATGGGCAACCCGATGATGGTCAAACCGTTTCTCGATCAGATCGACGTGAAGCGCTATATCGATCATCTCCCGGCGCCGATTTTGCCAGAACCCACCGACGCGACCGATGCAGCGCGCATGACGATTTTTCTGTTGTCACACGAAAGCAGGGGTTGCACAGGATCAGATTTTGTTGTCGATGCCGGCTGGCTCGCTGGGCACTACTGCCCTGGATTACCGGGCTTTTAGCTACTGGCCACCGACTGGTGACGTCGTACGGAGCGCGACTTCGACCTCGATCTCGACGGCGCCACCGCGCGGCAATGCAGCAACACCCACCGCGCTGCGTGAATGACGGCCAGCATCGCCGAACACCTCGTACAGGAGTCGCGAAGCACCGTCGATCACCGTCGGCTGTTGCGCAAAGCCGGGCGCCGACGCGACAAACCCCAATACCGTGAGCACGCGCTCGATACGGTCGAGTGACCCCAGTTCGGCTCGCAGCACGGACAGCGCGTTGAGCGCGCACCACCTGGCCGCTTCGGCCGCAGCCTCGACCGTGATGCCATCGGCGCCATTGCTTCCGACTACACCGCACACGATCATGCCGCTGTGATCGCGGGGCAATTGTCCTGAAGTTCGGGCTCGTCCGCCGTGCACCACGACCGCGTCGAGAGGGTCGTGCGGCGGATAGGGCCCAGGTAACACGATGTCGAGCGTGACCAGGCGTCGCTCAGCCGAGATTGGCGTCATGGGAGTCGACCTTAGGCGAGTTGTGATTGGAGGAATTCGTATGCCCGTGTTCCGTTCCAACGGTGTTCGCCGTCGAACACGTCGTGTTCAAGATCACTGTCGTGTCCGAGATCGCTGTAGATGTCGCGCAATCGTGCGACAGTTGCACGCGCTGGTCCAACCGGAAAGATCGGATCATGAATACCTGTCTCGATCAACATTGGTCGCGGTGCAACGAGCGCTGCGAGATCGATGTGTTCCACCAGCCCAATTTGGTTCCACATGACTTGCGAGCCACACATGTTCCACGGCACCCGATGTGCGGCTTCCCACGACGACAGAAACCCGCTCACGACAACCGCGCGGACGCGATCATCCATCGCAGCCAAGAGCAGGCTCATCGTGGCGCCGTAGGAAAGCCCGGCGACACCGAGACGACGATCATCGACGAGCGGCTGCGCACCCAACACTTCGAGGCATCGTTTGAGATCCCAGAGGTTCTGAGCGATCGGATTCACGCCGGCCATGACCGCGCAGACAAGATTCCAGTCGCAGTCGTATTTATGACCGGCCGGGTCCCATTGCGGATCTTGTCGTTCGCCGAAACACCGTAGGTCTGGAGCAAATACGACGAAGCCTCGACACGCAAGCTCGTGCGCGTACGCGCCCCCGCCCGAGATGATCTCAGCCCGACGGGCCGGATCGCCATCGTCGATGTCGCACACCATCGACTTTCCAGCACCATGGCCGTGGATAGCGAGAACTGCGGGCCCAGGCACAGTTCGCTCGTGCGGTACAAGGAGATAGGCGGGAACCGACATCGCGGCCTCAACATCGAACACGACGCGATCACGGCGATATCGCTCGCATTCCACCGATTCGGTGACTTCAAGATCGAGTGGAACGAGGCTCGGCTCTGCACCAAGCAGTGCCTGCAAGTCCGACCGCGACATTCGCGAAGTGTCGCCCTGCCCCGCGCTGGTCCGGCGAGCGGTCGCCGCATCGACGAGACGCAATTGCCAGTATGCCCATGGCGAAAAATTCCGGCGCTTCTGCAACTCATTCCCCCTGGTCACGGTCGTGAAAATGCCACCTGCCGAAGCTCCCTACCAACTAGTAGGTAGCCTATATCCAATGCTGGCAACCCCTCGCGACCGTCATCCCCTTGGCCTGTCGAGCTCGGCACCCTTCATTGTGGCGAACCTCGTTCCCTTCCTCTGCGTCTTCACCGGCGTGACCGAAAAGGCCGTCATCCTTGGTGTCGTCTCCTACCTCGTGCGCATGTTCGGGATCACTGCCGGATATCACCGCTATTTCTCGCACCGATCATTTCGGCTCGGGCGTGTACCCCAGTTCATCCTCGCGTTCATCGGTGGAATGTCTGCGCAAAAAGGTGTGCTGTGGTGGGCGGCGCATCATCGCGATCACCACCGCTACTCAGATACGGCACGCGATCCGCACTCACCACAAAAGGGATTTTGGTGGTCGCATATCGGTTGGATTCTGTGCGACCAGTATGGCGCCACCGACTACGACGCAATCGAAGACTTCGCGAAGTTTCCTGAATTGCGCTGGATCAACGAGCACGACTGGATCCCACCTTGGTCGCTCGCCATCGCGAGCTTGCTCATTGCTGGTTGGAGCGGACTCGTTATTGGCTTCTTCGCATCCACGGTGTTGTTGTGGCACATGACGTTCTGCGTCAATTCCCTCTCACATGTTTGGGGCAAGCGTCGCTACGCAACGAACGACACGAGTCGCAACAATTGGTTCGTCGCGTTCTTCACCGGCGGTGAGGGTTGGCATAACAATCATCACCACTACCCCGCGTCGGCTCGGCAAGGGTTTCGTTGGTGGGAATACGACGCGACCTACTGGGTGCTACGTGTGGGAGCGGCGCTCGGCATCGTGAAGGATTTGCGACAGCCGCAGGCTGCGGTCCTGTAGGCTAAACGCATTCGCGACGGCCATCTCGATGTTGGACGATTCCGAAGCCATCTTGCAGCTGCAGCAGCAACCGCGCCAGCCGATGCCGCTGAGATCATCGACGCACTTACCACCATGGCCGAACGTGCAGGCAAACGTAAGGTCGCGGTCCCCGAGCCTGTGTCGTAGCAGCGTCACGGGCGCCATTACCGACTCGGATCGAGCACCACCTTGCTCACACCGTCGGCCCGCGCCGCGAATGTTGCATATGCCGCCGGGCCATCGCTCAACGCCATCCGGTGTGACACCACCGTCTCCGGCACGATTCTTCCTGCCGCCACGAGCTTCAACAAGGTGGGGAGTTCGCGTTGCACCGAACAGAGCCCGATCTGCAGTTCCAGTTCGAGGATTTGAGCTTTCGCCATGTCAAACGGAAACGCGCGGTTTTGATTCACGCCGACAATCGAGACGCGCCCAGCCAAACCCGCAAGATCACATGCCAATTCGATCGTCGCGTCGGCGCCAACTGCTTCGAGGACGGCGTTGCAATTGCGTCCGCTCGTGAGCTCTCGGATCGCGGCTCTCGGGTTGTCGCTATTGATTGGCTCAGCTCCCAGCGCCTCGGCGCGAGCGCGCCGATCGGCAACGAGATCGACGCCAAATACTCGGTCGGCACCCATCGCCAACGCGGATGCCACGCTCATCAATCCAACCGGGCCCAGCCCAACGACCGCCACCGTATCCCCCGGCGCGATCCGAGCCCGACGGGCGCCATACCAGGCGGTCGGCAGATTGTCGCTCAACACAATCGCTGCTTCGTCGCTGATTGACGGGTCGATCTTGACCAGATTGCTGTCGGCAAATGGCACCGCCACAGCTTCGGCCTGACTCCCGGGCAACGCCTGACTCAAGCCGTAACAACCGGCCATACCGCGCTCGCACGCCATCACATACCCAGATCGGCATGGCGCGCATGTGCCACAACCAACCGATGCAGTCACCAAGACACGGTCACCGACGCGAACCTGTCGAACCGCGTTTCCAACCTCAGCAACGATGCCGACGGCCTCATGACCAACGCAGTAACCGAGATCGGCGCTAAATCCATGGCCACCATAGATGTGCAGGTCGCTGCCGCAGATTCCACAGAGCGACACGCGCACCACTGCGCCAGCATCGCCAGGTGGAACCGGATCGGCGATGGAGGAATACGCAATCGTGTGTGGGCCCTCGTATGTCAGTGCGTGCATCCGTGTTTGCTATCAGACCGTTCGACCCGTCGCATGTTGACGCGCACCAACAGTTCGCGCGACGGCTGCCCAGTCGACCATCACGATCCAAACCGTGGCGATCCAAAGCGAATAGTCGAGATTCAGCAGGAGCCAGATACTCAAGTGAAGTGCCGCAGCACCGATCGCGAAAGGAACGCGCAAACGCTTGTATCGCAGCACCAACGGAGCGCCGAGCTCGACGACGAGCGTGCAACCAGCGAACAACTTCGCCACGATTGCATGATCGATAATCCACTGCGCAAGTGATCGGGCGTGGATTCCTTGCGCTCGGATACCGTCGATCAATACCCACCGAAGATTGTCGGTTGTGATCCAGCCAGCGCCGCTCGCCACAATCTTTTGGTAACCAGTGAAAAAGTACGCGATCGCAACAACCGCCATCGAGGTTCGCAGTGGAACGCCAAACCGCGACTCCACTCGCTCGCCGTCGCGACGAGCGTCGCCCGGTAACAAACACAACGGTAACGAGGCGAGCAGCGGCAATACATCAGGATGGATGATCTTGCCTCTGCTCGCGCGAAGCCCAGCGAGTACCGCGTATATCAACCATGCGAGGGCGAACGTGACTCGCGGCCACCTCCGGCATGCGGCCAAGATCGCCACGGTAACGCCCACTACTTGCAGGCCGACAATGATCGCGACGCTCGGTGGCCGCGACAGCCACGAGAGAAACCATGGAGGTTCGAACAACACCGCAGGAATCCGCGCCATCGGCGTGAAGCGCGTGAATGCGATCCGAGCGGCGATCAGCAAAGCGAACAAGCATCGGGTGATTGCGGCACGTGATTCGGTTTCTGCACCGTCGAGCCACGCGCTTGTCGCAGCGAACACATTTCGAGACGATCGCCGAGTAGCCACGTCGATCATGGGTGACGCTGCTGACGAGCTTGTACGCCACGTTTCGGCCGCTGGGAACCACATTCGTAACTCACCGTCGAGCGAACACGCCTGCCCGTGACGAGGTCGGCGCTCACCTGTTCGATGCGCAACCAAACAACACCATGCAACTGTGGAGTGCTCGGATTGACTCGCATTGCCGCGATCCACGCATCGCACACGCCATCGCGGTGCGGCACACTCCACCCTGCAAACTCCTTGATCTGCAGATCAGTGGTATGGAACTCCATCGGCAGATCCAGAAAACGGACTTCGGATTCGCGACCGGTGGCATCCACCGCCGCAACGACAAATTGTTGCGCGATCCGAGAACGCTCGTGACTGAAGAGATGAAAGCTCGTCAACGGCCATGCTTCGGCAGAAGTAAAGCCCACGATCAACATCGCGACCAACAACGCGCGGGTCACGAACCGCACCGAGCGAGTGGGAGGGATATCGCTCACGTCGCCACCCTAAGGCGACACGAGCCCGCGCCTTGATCGCTCACCGGCACGAAAGGGCAATCATTCGTAGAGTCGCAGTGGCGTGGAGGGTGGTCGCGGGTATGACGTGTCGTAGTAGCTCCCGTCGGGTCTGAACCACTTGATCACGGCGTTGCCATCAATTTTGATCGTCCAACGACCCTCGTGCAACAACCGGTGGTGGTGATAGCAGAGCAACGCAGCGTTCTCGACGTTCGTGTCGCCACCCAACTCCCACCAATCCACATGGTGAGCTTCAGTCTGCGTAGCATTTCGTCCACAACCAGGATATCGACACCCACCGTCGCGGTATTCAAGCGCCCGACGTTGATTGCGGTTGAAGGTCCGCCCGGTGCGGTACATGTTCAGAGGGATGCTGTTGCCGTCGTGCGTGATCACGGTGAGCATCGAGGTACAGGCCATCCGCATGACGGTTTCGCGCGACAATGTTGTGCCCCGCGCCGTAGCTGCTGTTGCGACAGCCTCGCCCGTCCAAGTCTGATGATCTACATGGATCGAGATGTGCGGCCGGTTCGTACCCTTGTTGATATTCCCCGAGTTGTACGCACGCATGATCGCCACGAGCGCTTCGCAGCGACGCTGCGACACCGAACGCTTGTCGCCCTCGCTCCACAGTCGTGCCATCTCGCGGTCGAGAGCAGTTTCGATCTCTTCGCCATCGATCGGAGTGAACTCGCCAGATAACACGCGCATCCCAGCGAAGGTCTCCGACACGAAAAGATGTTCCCGATCAATCTGATCCTGGTTCCTGGCCTTCGTCGGATCGTCGCGAGATGCATCCAACGCCTCACGCCATTTCGCGAGCATGTCGCTGACGTCCTCGACCGTTCCCGCAACTGCGACGCGCACCAATGCAGGTTCGAACTCTTCAAATTCCGAATCAGCTTTCACTGCACCACGCGCGCTTGCGATCCGATCGATCTTCTCGGTGCTCACAGTGCCTTGCGACCAGCGCGATGCCGTCAACGGGCACGAGCTAGCGAAGGTTGCGCGACGCACATGGCGATGCGCTTCACCCGTTGACATCCCACACGACGACCGCAGCCAACCAGCCATCGATTTGCGGCCATCAAGCGCCCATGCGCCGCCACGATCAAATGCACCAACCTTCGCGGCGAATAACGAATCCACTTGCGGGCGCAACTGAGCAAACTGCACGAGCTCCTCGCTGGAAAGTGCCTCATCGCGCAACACATCCAAAGCTTCTCGCAACAACACAATCCCACTTG
Organism: Acidimicrobiia bacterium; assembly: GCA_038228615.1. Classification (GTDB taxonomy): domain Bacteria; phylum Actinomycetota; class Acidimicrobiia; order IMCC26256; family PALSA-610; genus F1-120-MAGs023. The sequence goes on from JBBRPC010000082.1 coordinate 11,625, forward strand.
CGTTCATAGACGCAGTATACCGAACATATGTTCGTGTCGCAAGCCAGAACGCAGAATTTTAATCCGAAAACTCAACAAATACAGCAACAATTGCAACACCCTACCCACCGGCAACACAACGCTCGCCGGGCGCTCAAGCAGGCATTGCGCAATGGATCAGCGCACAGAGCATGGGCCACGGCACGATGGCACATGACGGGTGAGCGCAAGCCGAATCAGCGCGCGTTTGCGGGGTATGTGTCTGAAAGGGAGCACGTCCCGTTTTCACATTGAACGAGGGCGAGTCTGATCGCTTTTTTTGTCTGGCGAAGCTGCAAAATTTTCCCGTCGATGCGTTCCTCCACTGACGTCAAACGCCAACGTTCTGTCGCGCACGTCGCGCCGCCTTCATCATGCGCGTGAAGTGCCTCGACGATCTCGTCAAGAAGAAAGCCCAGGTCCTGCAACCTCCGCACCAGCAACAATCTTCCGATGACCGACCGATCAAAACTTCGGTATCCAGACGCGGTTCGCGTCGCAGGTTTGAGAACGCCGCGACGTTCGTAATAGCGGATGGCATCGATGCTGACCCCCGTCGCTGCTGCAACCTCTCCGATCTTCATCCGGGAACGCTACTTGACTCTAGACTCTGGTCCAGGGTTTATGTTCGTTGGCATGATCCTCTTGCATATCCCCGCCAATGTGTCGGCCCCGATCGCCTGCGACATGACCGACGCCTCCGACACCCCAGATGAACGCATCGCTGAATATGGCAGGCTCTTCGGTCGGGCGTTCGCCGAACGACAACGCGACGGCTTGTCGGTCACCCTGAATTTCCATAACAAGCCAGGCGTGGCCGAGTGGGCCCAAGACCTCGCTCACCGGGAGGCGGCATGTTGCCCCTTCGTCGACTACCGCATCGAACGATACGGCGACCGCATCAGCTGGACCATCACCGGTGCAGACGACCCGACCGTCCAGGCAATTCTCAACGGCTTCTACGACCTACCAGAAATGTTCGACACTGGGATTTGATGGCTTCAGCATTTCGAGGCGGCACTAGCGTCGCTCTTCGTGGTCGCTCTGGACGACGTCGTCGTCGCTCCCGAACCCCAACGACTTTCAGATTCCAGACGCATCTTGATCGCGGTCATGTGCCTCGTTGCCGTCGCGTTTGTCGTCGTCTATCTACTTGCGGTACACACCGCTCTCGGGCAACGACTCGACGCATCCGCAGTTGGCGGCCGCAAAATTTTGTCACCTCATCGGGTTCGAGTTGCGGCACGTTTACACACTTGGGTCGATGTCGCGTCGCTCACGCTGCTCGGTGGTGCGATCATGTTCACCGCGTTGGTGCGCGACCGCCTCCGTTTGGCCCTCGGCGCTGGGGTCATCATTGGGGCGTCGGTCGTGACCGCCGAAACCTTGAAACACACACTTGGCCGCCCATACTTCGGAGTCAACGACGCTCTGCATCGCGTTCCAACGTTTCCGAGCGGTCATACAGCAGTTGCGATGTCACTCGCCGTCGCAGCCGTGCTCGTCGCACCCAAACGTTGGCGTTCGATCGCTGGCGTTCTTGGCGCCACATTCGCAACCGCGGTTGGCGGTTCCATGGTCGCAACAGCAAGCCACCGACCAAGCGATGTCATCGGGAGTGCGCTCATCGTGACGGCTTGGGCTTCAGTGGTTGGGGTTGCGTTGCCACGCTCAGAACGGCGCGGCGAGGCGGACCGTTCATCTCTGCGGATCCTCAACCCTCAGATGGCAATCGCGGGCGTAGCGCTGCTCGTGGTGTCGTTCGGCGTAGCGGCCACCACCATCGTCGCAATCCATTTTGGCCGGACCGAGAGCATCACCTTTGGCCGCGAATTCTTCGCGTCGGTCTGCGCAATAGCTGGCACGATCTTTTTGTGTATCTCACTGCTACTGCTCGCGTTGCGAAATTGCGATCTCGACCCACCGGCGCACCGAAACGACCAACCAAGAACGAATAGCTGAACCCACACGAGATCAAGGTTTGCAGTCAGATTGAGTTCGATCACCGACGTGAGATCATCGAGGGTTTGGTCTTCGAGCGGACCATCGTCGCACGCTCCGGCGTTGTTGACCAGAATGTCGAGCCTGCCGTCGCACATACTCGACGGAGGCTCGTCGGTGCTGAGGGTCAGTGATGTCTCCCGCAAGAAGCTTGCCCGTTCGCCGAGTTCTTCACATGCCGCGGCGAGCTGGTCACTTCGGCGTGCGGTGAGTACAACATCGGCGCCTTCGCCGTACAGAGCCCGTGCGCATTGCAGGCCGATTCCTGCCGAGGCGCCAGTGATCAACGCGCAGTGCTCTGACCTGCACGTTCTAGTAGGCCCGGCAGGGATCGAACCTGCGACCGAAGGATTATGAG
>JBBRPC010000083.1:0-13984 GCA_038228615.1 Acidimicrobiia bacterium
CCGTTTCCCACTGTTGTGCAGCGCCAGGATTCGATGCTTGACCCAGATCGCCGACGATCGTGAAGCTCCCGGATGGGCAGCGTCGGGCGAGCATGCGCCATTGCATCGGGCTCAGATCTTGTGCTTCGTCGACGAGGATGTGTCCGAACGTTCGAAGCTCCGCGAGTTCTTCAATTCCCTGGCTTGGCTCGCCGTATCGTGCTGCGATATCGGACGCGTTGGTGAAATGACCAATGTCGAAGTTCTCGATGACGCGTTGCGCCGACTCGAGAGCGTTTTGGTCGCCGCCGGATCGTCGCGTCCTGCGCGGGAGCGCGGCTTCGACGGGGCCGAGTAGCGCATCGGCTTCGTCGACGAGCGCGACGTCGGCCACCGTCCATGAGACGTCGGCCAGCTCGCTGATTCTTGGTCTGTGCAATGCTTCGCGTTCGTCGTCGTTGAGGTACTTGGTCGCAGCCGAGTTGACGAGCGCCCGAAAACCAAAAAGATCGTTGATCAGCTCTGCGCCAGACAGCACCGGCCACATCCGCTCCAACATCTCTTTGACTTGCGGATAGCGCCGCAAACGCGTTGCCAGCTCAGCCTCGTAACCATCCGGGAGTCGCTCTCCACGTGTGATCGCCCTACCGACCAACGAATCGACGGTTGCGCCGCGACCTATTCCGAAGTCGTCGCCGAGTTGGTCTTGGCCGCGATCCCGATCGGCTCGATCGCGTTGATAGGTCCGACTCGCAGCCTGTTTGTAGTTGCTGACAAGAATGTCGCTCGCTCGGCGCACGACGTAGCGGCGCCGTTCGTTGTGCGTTCCTTTTTGACGGCGTGCTCCCCGCACCACGCGGGCGCTGTCTTCACGCGAAAATCGAACCCGCATCCCGTCGATCATGAATGAAACGTCTTGGTGTAACACCCGCTCCCGGTCGGCGACCGCCTTTTCGATGATGCTCGCCATTTCCGGAAGCGACTTGATCGCTGCGACCTCCGGTGTGTCGAGATGCGTCGCACCGAGCTGGGGTTTCAGTGTGGCGATTGTCGCGAGCTGCACGTCGGATTCGCCAAGCGACGGCAGCACTTGTTCGATGTAGCGCAGAAAAACAGTGCTGGGACCGACGAGCAGAACACCGCGCGACGCGAGATGGCGGCGATGCGTATAGAGAAGATACGCGGCGCGGTGCAGAGCCACTGCGGTCTTGCCCGTGCCTGGACCGCCGGTGACAAGGATGACCCCTTGCAAATCGGAACGGATTGCTTCGTCCTGTTCGGCTTGGATCGTGGCGACGATGTCGCCCATGCGTCCGGTGCGATGACGATCGAGCGCGGCGAGCAGCGCGCCCTCCCCGGCGACCTGATGGCCAGCTGCTTCCGAGGCTGCGGCATCGAATACCTCGTCGTCGATCCCAGTGATCTCTCGCCCGCCCTTCGTAAGGAAATGGCGACGGCGTACGACGTTCATGGGTTCGACTGCAGTCGCCCGATAAAACGGTTCGGCAATTGGCGCCCGCCAATCGATGACGATGGGTGTGTGCTCGGCATCGTCGACGGCGAGTCGGCCGATGTACCAGGTGGTTTCGTCGTCACGACCCTGGTCGTCGGTGTGCTCCGCCCTGAGATCGAGCCGACCGAACACGAGGGGTGACGTACCGATTTCAAGATCGGCTAGGCGCCGTACGGTCACCTCAACTGCGATATCCCGTTCGAGTCGTGCCTGGTGGGTGCCACCTTGTCGCACGTCGGAGTATGCGCTGCGCACACTTTCGGCTTGCGCGCGCATGACTTCGAGACGCTCATAGGCAGCGTCCACGTGGGCTTGTTCTAGAGCGAGTTCTTGTTGCAGCAGGTCGTTGGAATCCACAGCGCAAATCTGATGTAGCCCGGAAATGGGGGATTGATGATTCTAGCGAACTCGGTATGGCATCATTGGCCGATGTCATCTGAGGGGCTTGCGCCGACGCCGACCGGCGGCTGGAGTGATCCGGCCCAGGTCGAGTGGTACACGAGCCGCATCGGAAAGCTCGAGGCTCGCCGCGCCGGTGAACAGATACTCGCCGACATCCTTCCAGATGCTCCGCGACGTGTGCTCGATCTCGGTTGTGGCGATGGACGTTTGGCCGCACTTGTGGTCGAGTGTCGACCGTCGGTGAAGGAAGTTGTCGCCGTCGACGTGTCGGAACCGATGCTGCAACGTGCGCGCGACCGCTTTGCGACAATGCCCATCGACGCTGACGTCGCGACCGTTCACGTGCGTGAGTGGAATTTGCAGTGTCCAATCACGCCCCTCGGAGAATTCGATCTCGTGGTATCTGGTTTTGCTATCCATCACTTGGACGATGCGAGGAAACGCGCGCTCTTCGTCGAGGTCGTACATCAATTGAAACCGGGCGGGATGTTTGCCAATCTTGAGGTCGTTGCTTCCGCGACGCCACGCAGGCATGCGGAGTTTCTTGCCGCGATTGGCCGCACCGCGGATGACCCCGAAGATCAACTCGTGCCAATCGAGGATCAATTGCAGTGGATGCGCGAATCGGGGCTGACCGAAGTCGAGTGCCTCTGGCGATGGCGTGGGTTCGCGCTCCTTGTCGGCGAGTCGAAATAGCCAGCCGTCTGGTGACTGGAAACGTGATCCGCTTGCGCTGACTGGCTGGCTGGATATCTGTCTAACCTGTGCGCTATGGCTGCGAAACCCACCGCATTGTATTTCACGCCCGATTCAGAGGCGAACAAGCTCCTCGCGAAAGAACCGCTCGCGGTGTTGCTCGGGATGTTGCTTGATCAGCAGGTGACGATGGAAAAGGCGTTTAGCGGCCCGCTGGTATTGAAGCAACGTCTCGGTGGAACCCTTGATGCCGGCGCGATCGCGGCGATGGACCAAGACAAGTTTGTTTCGATCTGTTGCGAGCGTCCTGCGATTCACCGGTTCCCTGGATCGATGGGCAAACGAGCGCATGAGCTTTGTGCGTATCTCGTTGAGCACTACAAGGGGCGGGCTGAAAATGTCTGGAAGGGAGTCGGGAGCGGCGCTGAGTTGCTCGACCGAATGAAAGCGCTCCCAGGTTTCGGCAACGACAAAGCGCGGATCTTTGTTGGGATACTTGGAAAACGGCTCGGCGTGCAGCCCGACGGTTGGGAAGTTGCCGCCGCGAATTGGCCGTCGATCGCCGACGTTGATCGTTTCGAACGCATCGGCGAAATCCGCGACGCCAAACGCGCGATGAAGGCAGCGAAAGCTGCGAAAGCTGCGAAGGCAGCGAAATAGCCGCTCGAACCCAACAGACCTCTATCCTCGTTGTGTGTCTCAATTCGTCGATGAAGCTCAGCTAAATGTCCGCGGTGGCGACGGCGGAGCTGGGTGTATGTCGTTTCGGCGCGAGGCCCACGTTCCCCAAGGCGGGCCAGATGGCGGCGATGGCGGCAAGGGCGGCGATATCTGGATGCAGGCCAATCGAAACATGGCCTCGCTGTTGAGTTTCCGGGATCATCCCCATCGCAAAGCAGATGGTGGCGTGCACGGGCAAGGCCAGAAACGTCATGGCAAACATGGTGACGATCTCCTGATCGAAGTACCAGAAGGCACAGTGGTGCGCGACAATGACGGCGAGGTGCTTGCCGACCTTGTGCATCACGGCGACCGATGGCTGGCAGCGCACGGTGGGAGCGGCGGTCGAGGGAACGCACGATTTCTTTCGAACAAACGTCGCGCTCCACATTTCGCGGAACAAGGGGAATTCGGAGAAGAAGTCTGGCTTCGGCTCGAGCTGAAATTGATGGCGGATGCGGCGCTCGTGGGATTCCCGAATGCCGGAAAATCAACGTTGATTTCGGCAATCAGTGCCGCGAAACCCAAGATCGCCGACTATCCATTCACAACACTGGAGCCCAACCTCGGCGTAGTGAAATACCAAGAACACGAATTCGTGGTTGCCGACATTCCCGGGCTGATTGAAGGCGCAGCAGAAGGTCGCGGCCTCGGACATAAATTTCTGCGTCATGTTGAACGGGCACGAGTGCTCGTGATCCTCGTCGACCTCGCGCCAGTCGATGAACGCACCCCTCATGAACAAATCGAGGTTTTGCTCGGAGAGCTCGGCGCCTACCGACCGGAGCTTCTCGATCGACCGCGCGTCATCGTCGGATCAAAAAACGACGTCTCGATATTCGACGAAGACGAGTTCCGTGGCTTGCGTATTTCTGCCGCGACGCATCAGGGACTCGATCCGCTGCTCGCGCAACTTGCACGTTTGGTGGAGCAGGCACGCGCCGAGCAAAGCGACGTCGAAACCTTCGCGGTGTTGCGCCCGTTCGATGAAGGCTTCTCGGTCGTGCAGGATGGCGCGCGTGCGTGGCGAGTGGTCGGGCGTTCCGTGGAACGCGCGGTTGCTCTTTCCGACCTGACCCAACCCGACGCGATGATCTACGTGCAACAGCGTCTCCGAAAACTTGGCGTCGATCGTGCGTTGGAACGGGCCGGTGTTGGCGACGATGATGTCGTGCGGATTGGCCAGATGGAATTCGAATACAACGGCGATATTTTGTGATGCATCGGACCGCGGTTGTGAAAGTAGGGACATCGTCGGTGACGAATCCTGCTGGCGAACTCGACGACGCTGCGCTGCGCAAGTTGTGTCTCGACGTCGTGTCTGCGCGCGCCGGTGGTTGGCAGATCGTGTTGGTGCTCTCTGGCGCTATCGCAGCGGGAATGCCAGCGCTGGGAATGCACGAGCGGCCCACAGATGTCGGCGTGCTCCAAGCGATCGCCGCCGTTGGCCAGCCACGTCTCATTGCTCGTGTGAACGAACTCTTAGCCGTCCACGATCTCGTCGCCGGCCAAGTGTTGCTCACCCCGTACGACTTTGGGCATCGTTCGCAGTATCTGCATGCTCGAGAGACGTTCGAACGCCTGTTGGACCTCAACGTGTTGCCGATTGTCAACGAGAACGACACGATTGCCGATGACGCAATTCGTTACGGCGACAACGACCGTCTCGCCGCGCTGGTGTCGCATCTGCTGCGCGCCGATGCGCTTGTGATCCTCACCGATACACGCGGGCTGTTCACCGCCGACCCGCGACTCGACCACGAAGCCTCACTCATCGAAGAGATCCTCGAAGTTGATGCTGCGCTTGAGGCGTTTGCCGGAGGAAGTGGCACTGCTCGAGGGAGCGGCGGGATGGCGAGCAAACTTGCAGCCGCCAAGATTGCTGCCTGGTCTGGAGTTCGTGCGGTGATCGCCGCCGCGAACGTCGACGACGTGATGCTCGGCGCGCTGGAGGGCCGTGCAGGCGTGGGAACGACGGTGCGCGCTCGTCAGGATCGTCTACCGGCCCGCAAACTCTGGATCGCGTTCGCGCAAGGAGCCAAGGGTCGCATCACCGTCGACGATGGTGCGCGCCGCGCGCTGCTACAAAATGGCAGTTCGTTGTTAGCTGCCGGTGTTCGAGGAGTGACCGGTCATTTTGATGCTGGCGATGCGGTGGAGGTCGTTGGTCCCGATGGCATCGCGTTTGCGAAGGGGCTCGCAGGCACCGACGCCGCGGCCACACTTGCCCTCGCCGGAAAACGAAGTGCCGACCTTCCCAACGACGCGCCTGCAGCCATCATCCACCGCGACGACCTCGTCGTGTTGCCCTGACCATTTGGCTCCGTCGTCCGCCCTGACAATTTGGCTCCGTCGTCCGCCCTGACAATTTGGCTCCGTCGTCCGCCCTGACAATTTGGCTCCGTCGTCCGCCCTCGAGCGACCCTGGCCTTATTGCGCTGCTGCGGTGCCGAACGCCTTTGCTGCGAGCTCGCGGTCGAGGAAGTCTTCGTCGGTTGCGATTTCGCCGGATTCCAAAAGCCGTTGCGCGACGCGAGCGACTGCACCGTACGCGACGCGCGAGAGGGTGCCGCCAAGGCTGATGCGCCGCACGCCAGCTTCGCTCAGCTGAGCAACTGTTGGACCGCCGGGAACCAGCAACACGTTGACGGGTGCTTCGGTTTCGTTCACCACACGTCGGATCTTGGCGAGATCTGCAAGTCCCGGCGCAAAGACGCAATGTGCCCCTGCCTCGCGGTAGGCCCGCAGCCGCGCGATGGTGTCGTCGAGATTTGTCACGCCACGAAGATGATTTTCGGCGCGTGCTGTGAGAACCATGCCGGCTCGGTTCGCAGCTTCCGATGCCTGCGAGACACGTTCAGATGCGACCTCGACCGAATCAAGTGTTTTCGTGTGCGGGTTCCAGTCCTCAATCGAACAGCCCGCTGCGCCCACGTCGGCGAGCATTTCGACTGTGCGCGCAACGCCGCCGGTGTCGTCGGGGAAGCACTGTTCCGAATCGACATTGAGCGGGATCTCCGTCGCAGCGGCAAGCAGGCGAGCGTGTTCGACGAGTTGTGGTCGCGACACCGTCATGTCGAATTGTCCGAGTGACGCTGCGAAACCGGAGCTCGTGGTTGCGATCGCTTTGAAACCGAGTGTCGCAAGCAGCCGGGCAGCGCCAATGTCGTGTGGATTCGGCATCACGAACGTGCCGGACGCATGGAGTTCGAAGAAGCGTGATGATTTCGTTGGGATATCCATCCTCATGTTCTACCTTGGACACTGCTTCTGATTTGGGCTTCTGATGTGGGCTTCTGATGTGGCTACTGGTTTGCCACCGCATGTAATTGGGTCGTGTACGCGTCGAGTGCTGGGACGATTGCATCTGCGACCTTCGCCTTGTCGTCAGCGCGGCGCAGTTCGACCATTGCCTCCCAATGTTCGAGTGATTCGAACCAACGCAATTCCGTTTCGGTCATCTCGCCACCCTGTTGCGCCAACGTCATGATGCTGTCGGTCGACAGCAGCGATTGGTAGTGCGCGTCTCGCGTGACAAGCCAGCGTTTCGCTGGCACGTGGCCTGCCACGAGGTCGGCGACCCGATGGCCGAGAACGCCGCGTACGGCATCGGCGCCCATGGTCGCATGCTTCGGCTGGCCAGGACCGTCCCAGGGATGCGCGAGGTCGTGCACAAGGCCAGCGACCTGGAGTTCAACGTCGTGTGGCGACCACTCGACGAGGAGGGCAGCTGTTTGCAGTCCGTGCCCGAGTTCTGTGAACTCGTCGCTTTCCGAAGACGGCATGGTCCCGAGCAACTCCAGATGAACGATGATGGCCGCGAGGTTCGTAAAAGTGGGCATTCCCAGCGAGCGTACCGCTGCGTTCTGAGGCGAAAACCAATAGAGTTGACCGACCGGTCAACGGGTAACCTCGCTGAATGCCGCCGTCCGCCGCAGTCTCGGAGCTAGGCCGTCGTGCCAAAGCAGCGAGCCGAATTCTTGCGACCACCAGCACCGATGCCAAGAATGCCGCTCTCGGATCCGCCGCTGACCTGTTGGAGTCGCACCGCCGTGAGCTCCTGGCCGCGAACGAAGCGGATCTCGACGCGGCCCGAGCAGCTGGGATGGACCCTGGCCCCCTCGACCGTTTGCGTCTCAGCGACTCCCGACTGGTCGCGATGGCTGAGGGCCTACGAACTGTCGCCCGGCTTGCTGATCCCGTCGGCGACGTGCTCGATGGCTGGACCCGGCCGAATGGGCTGCGGATCGAACGCGTGCGTGTTCCCCTCGGCGTTGTCGCAATCATCTACGAAAACCGCCCCAACGTCACGAGTGACGCGTTCGGTTTGTGCCTGAAATCTGGCAATGCGGCATTGCTGCGGGGGAGCGCGACGGCGTTGCGTTCGAATCTTGCGATCGCCAACGTGCTTCGTGCCGGATTGGCCGAAGCCGGACTGCCGCACGACGCGCTCATTGTCGTTGATGACCCATCGCACGAAACCGCCGTGGAAGTCATGCAGCTGGTCGAGCACGTCGACGCGCTGATTCCACGCGGCGGCCCTTCGCTGATCCAAAGTATCCGCGAGAACGCGACCGTTCCGGTGATCATCGATGGCGATGGAAACTGCCACGTGTACGTTGACGAATTTGCCGACCTCGATCAAGCCCTCAACATTGTCGTCAATGCAAAAACGCAACGCACGAGCGTGTGCAACGCCGCAGAGTCGCTCGTGATTCATGAATCCATAGCTGATGTGTTCCTGCCGATCGTCGCGAACGCATTGGTTGGCCACGGTGTGGAACTCGTTGGCGATGTCGGCGCGCGGCGTCGAAGCGCACACATCACGCCCGCGACCGACGACGACTTCGGTCACGAGTTTCTGGATCTGAAAATGAGTGTTGCGGTCGCCGCGTCGCTCAGCGATGCGATCGACCACATCAACCAATTCGGTACCGGCCATACTGAGGCCATCGTTACCAAGGACCTCGCCGCTGCTCGGCGTTTCACCAACGAAGTCGATGCGGCTGCGGTTGTGGTGAATGCCTCAACGCGTTTTACCGACGGCGAAGAGTTTGGATTCGGCGCCGAGATTGGAATCTCTACACAGAAATTGCACGCCCGTGGTCCCATGGGTCTGCGCGAATTAACCACCTACAAATACCTCGTATGGGGTGAAGGGCAGGTCCGAAGCTAATGGCCGACCGTTTTGAATCCGTCGCGCAAGTCATTGAGCGCTTGCGCACGGTCGACTATTTGAGCGATGCCAGCATTGCCGGAGTTGTGTACCTCGCCGACAAGCTCGGCAAGCCCATCTTGGTAGAAGGTCCTGCCGGTGTTGGCAAGACTGAGCTTGCGAAGGCGATCGCTGCGATCACGGGGAGCCGTCTGATCCGACTGCAGTGTTATGAAGGTCTCGACGAAGCCAAGGCGCTGTACGAATGGAACTACAAGAAGCAACTTCTCAGAATCCAAGCTGATCGCGAACACGAACGCGACTGGGACACTGTGGAGAGCGACATTTTTTCCGAAGAGTTCCTGCTCACGCGGCCGCTGCTCGAAGCAATTCGCTCGGAGGAACCGGTTGTGCTCCTCATCGACGAAGTCGACCGTATCGAAATCGAAACCGAAGCGCTCCTGCTCGAGGTCCTTTCAGATTTCCAGGTTTCGATTCCCGAACTCGGAACGATTACCTCTGCAATCGATGTTCGTCCGATCGTGTTGTTGACGTCGAACAACACCCGTGAGCTCTCGGAGGCGCTGAAACGCCGGTGCTTGTACCTCCACATTGATTACCCAACGTTGGAACGCGAAGAAGAGATTGTGCGCGTCCGCGTGCCCGAAATTGACGCTGCGTTGGCAACTCAAATCGCCAAAGTCGTTGCATCAATTCGCAATCTTGATATCAAAAAGGCACCGTCGATTTCTGAAACGATCGATTGGGCTCGGACGCTGATCTATCTCGGACGAAATGAAATTGACCCTGAAACCATTGGGGAAACGTTGCACGTGCTGCTCAAATATCAAGGCGATATCCAAAAGGCGCGCAAAGAACTTGGCGTCGACGGGCCAACGTCGCCGTTGCGCGGCACCGCGTCGCGGTGAAACTGTGCCGCGTGCGACAGCCCAACAATGGGTTGAAGGCGTTCGATCGTTGGGTCCACAACCAATGACGACGGCTGGAGAGACACAAACGCTGTTCGACGCGTTCCAGGGCTTCGTGCACGAATTGCGTGCCGCTGGATTGCCCGTATCGATGACGGAAAACCTCGACGCGATGCGAGCGGTCGAATTTATTCCGTTACACGACCGGGATTCTTTGAAAGCAGCGCTCGGCGCAACACTTGTGAAGCATCACGGACACTGGAAAGTGTTCGAGACCGTATTCGACGTGTACTTCGCGTATTACTCCCAAGGTGTCAAAGCAGGTGACGACGACACGCCGTCTGGTGATGCCGAGGGGATGAGTCTCGAAGAGATGATGGCTGCCATGGAGGGCGGCGGGGCGTTTGGCGACGTGGATAACGAGGCGCTCGCGCAAATGTTGCTCGACGCGTTGATGAACATGGATAGAGAAATGTTGCGCCAAATCGCTGGCGCGGCAGTGAGCAGATTCGCGGGCATGGAGCCGGGCCGACCAGTCGGCGGTGCGTATTACTTGTACCGCACATTGCGCCAACTCGATTCTGAGGGTCTCGTCTCCAAAATGTTGCAGCAGGCCCAAGAGACCGGCGATATCGCCGACGGTGCATACGACGAACGGCTGGCAAAAGAAGAGTACGAGGCGCGACTCAAAATTCTCAAAGAAATGATCGAGGCCGAGATCCGGCGGCGGCTCGTCGCGGACCGTGGCGTTGAGGCCATGGCGCGTACCTTGCGCAAGCCGCTTCCTGAAGATGTCGATTTCATGCATGCCTCTCGCGAAGAGATGCAACATCTGCAGCGGGCGATCTACCCACTGACGCGAGCGCTCGCCGCGCGATTGGCGCAGCGTCGGCGTCGTCGCAACAGGGGAACGCTCGACTTTCGCCAGACGGTTCGGCACTCCTTGAGCTATGGCGGTGTGCCGGTAGACCCGAAGTTCAAGCATCCGCGTCCGCATAAACCTGAGATCATGGTGATCGCCGATATCTCCGGTTCGGTTGCCAGCTTCGCTCGGTTCACGTTGCAGTTCGTCTACGCGATGCAGAGCGAATTCTCTCGGGTCCGATCTTGGGTATTTATCGACGGCGTCGACGAAGTGACGCGATTCTTCGAGGAGAGCGACGACATCGCCGAAGCGATTCAGAAGGTGAACACGGAAGCCAACGTGGTGTGGGTCGACGGCCACTCCGACTACGGCCACGCTTTCGAAGTGTGGCACAACGCCCACATCACCGAGGTCACCAAAAAGACGACGGTCATCATCCTTGGAGATGCAAGAAACAACTATCACGCAACGCAGGCGTGGACGATCAAAGAAGCACAGAAACGCGCTCGACGAGTGTTTTGGCTAGATCCGGAACCGCGAGGGTATTGGGACACCGGCGATTCAATCATCTCGGAATACGCCAAGTTCTGCGACGGCACGTTCGAGTGTCGTAATTTACGACAACTGCAGAAATTCGTCATCGCGGTCGTCGATTCGCAGTGACCATCACGTTGACGTTCGATGCGTCGCGCCGCATCGCCCAGCTCGTGCTGAATCGGCCTGAGAAACGAAACGCGCTGAGTATCGTCATGTTGGGTGAATTGATCGAAGCTTGCACTTCGTTGAATCGCGAAGGCGACCTACGTGTCGTCGTAGTGCGCGGTGCTGGCGACGGAGCGTTCAGCGCTGGTTTTGACCTTGGCGACTTGGCAGGCGGCGACACGTCTGGCGCCGAGTTGGGATATCGAGCGACTGATGCACTTGATCGGGTTCGTGCCATCACAATCGCAGCGATTCAGGGTCATTGCGTCGGGGGAGGTGTTGTGCTCGCCAGCGCCTGTGATCTTCGCATCGCCGCCGACAACGCCCGCTTCGCCATCCCCGAGATCGATGTGGGTATCCCGCTCGGCTGGAGTGGCCTGCCCCGGCTCGTGCGCGAACTCGGCCCGGCGCTCACGAAGGAATTGGTAATCACCTGTCGACCGTTCGGTGCTGTCGAGGCGAAAAGCTGGCGATTTCTGAATGATGTGGTGTCGTCAGCGACGTTGTACGCCCGTGTCGACGAACTCGCGAGATTGATCGCCGCGAAACCCCGTAGTGGAGTTCTTGCCACGAAGCAGCAGGTTCGGATCGCCAGCGAACAACTCGTAGCGACCCATCGCAGCGACATGGATCGCATTCTCATCACAGAAGCGGGAAACGACGAGGAATCGCGTGCGACGATGCGCGCCTATCTGAATCGGTAGCGTGGCCAACAATGTTGGAAACATTCGGTTGGAACGACCGCATTGCCGCGCTCGCCGAAGATCGCGCCGGAACGGCCGCGAGGGTGACTCGCATTGATCGTGGTGTCTACACGGTGATGACCGAATTGGGTGTGCGTGCGACGACACTTGCTGGCGAACTCAAAGACGTTCACGACCCAACGAGACGTCCGACGATCGGCGATTGGGTGATGCTCGACGCCGACAATGTGATTCGCGACGTGCTCCCGCGTTCGTCGGTATTTCTGCGAGGCGACAGCGACAAGCTTCAAGCCCAAGCCGTCGCAGCCAATGTCGACATCGTCTTCGTAGTGCACGCATGCGACGGTCCCCCGAATCTTCGTCGCCTCGAACGCGAGTTAGTGCTTGCTCACCAAAGCGGCGCAGAGCCAGTTGTGGTGCTGTCGAAGATCGATCAGTGCGACGACGTCGCTGCGTTTGTTGCCCAAGTCGCTACCTGCGCGCCGGGCTCCAGCGTGGTTCCAACCGGAGCGACGATAGGGGTTGGTGTCGCCGCCCTCGCCGAATACGGAAGCGGCGGCAGGACGCTTGCGTTTATCGGCGCGTCGGGAGTTGGGAAGTCGACGCTCGTCAATGCGATTCTTGGTAGCGAGGTGCAAGCCACAGGAGCGATCCGCGAGTACGACGGACGAGGTCGGCACACGACGTCGGCCCGTTCGATGTTCCCGCTGAAGAGTGGCGGCGTGCTCATCGATACTCCAGGCTTGCGTTCGGTAGGGATGTGGCGCAGCGACGAAGGTATCGCCGCCGCGTTTCAAGACATTGAAGAGCTTTCGTCGGGTTGTCGATTCTCCGACTGCACGCACGATCACGAACCTGACTGCGCGGTGCGGCGCGCCGTCGAGATGGGATTGGTCGACCGCGACCGTGTCGGCAACTATCAATTGTTGCAAGCAGAACTCGATCAGCTCGACGATGAAGCCGAGGCGAGAAAACGAGTTGTGAAACAGCAGCAGCGCGTGGCGAGCAAAGGTCAAAAGGCGATGGCGACGCTGCGCGCCGAAGATCGCGATAAGCGTCGCGATCACTAACGGACCGCGTACGCTTGCCGCATGACGGAGCGGGTCGGAATCGTTGGGGGAACGTTCGATCCAATTCACAACGGCCACATCGTCGCTGCGCTCGCAGCCCAGCAGCATTGCAAATTTGATCGTACGCTGATGGTCGTAGCGAACGACCCCTGGCAGCGTCCTGGCGGGCCGGTTGCTGGTCCGGCACACCGATTTGAGATGGTGCGGTTGGCATGTGCTCCGATCAGCGTGTTGACCGCAAGCGACATGGAAATCTGTCGAGGTGGCCCGAGCTACACGGTCGAGACGGTGTTGGAGCTTGCCGCGCCCGGCCGAGAAATCATATTGACGCTTGGAGCCGACGCGATCGCGGGTCTGGATTCTTGGACGCGGGCCGGCGAACTCGCTGAGCTCGTCACCATTGCGGCGGTGCATCGCGGCGGAGAAGCTGCGGTGGTCCCGAGTAGCAGGTGGACCTTCGAATCCGTTGAGATGCCACGCCTCGAAATCAGTTCGACCGAGATTCGCGAACGGGTCAGCCGTCGCCGCGCCATCGACGGCCTCGTGCCAACATCGGTCGTGTCGTATATCGAGCGAGAAGGCCTGTATCGGTGACCCTGTCGCGCCCGAAGCGTGCCGAACGCGACCGAAGAGTCCACGTGCGGTCGAACGATCGACGTTGGAAAGCCAGCGTGGTTGTCGCGGCTCTCACACTGGGTGCAATCGCCACCTACGCGACATCGCCGAGAGGACTATTTTCGAGTGCGGGCCCCCGCGTTGACCATGTCCGAGCGTTGATCGATTCCGACATTCGTACGACGCTGTGGGTACATCACAACGCCGCCAACATGGTCGACCTCGCGTTCGTCATCGGTGTCGAACCACAACGGCAACGAGCGACGCTCCTGCTGCTGCCGGTGACCACCGTGCTCGAAGTTCCGGCATTGGGTTTGGAGCCGATCAACGGTCTGTTGCGTACCGGCGACGTTCGCGCCTTCGCGACCACTGTGGAAAACGCGCTCGGTGTGCGCATCGACCATACGCAGGTTTTCGACGACGCACATCTCGCCGAATTGTTCGCGACGACTCCGCGGGTGTCGATCATGTTGGCCAATGCGGTATCGCTTGACAATGGCGCCACGACTGGCATCGCCGGTGTGAATCGCGTGGCGAGTTCGGTCGCGTTACATCTCCTGCTCGGACGAGATGCGAACGGTACGTTGACACACTTCGAAACGGTGCAGGCCGTCTTGGAGGGGTGGTTTGCGCG
>JBBRPC010000084.1:0-13942 GCA_038228615.1 Acidimicrobiia bacterium
CACTGGTGGGATTCCTACGTCGCTGTCAACGAACGGTTTGCTGAAGCCGCCGCACGGGTCGCTCCGAACGGCGCAACGATTTGGGTTCACGACTATCAGTTACAGCTCGTGCCGGCGATGCTCCGCTCGTTGCGAAGCGATGTCAAAATAGGTTTCTTTTTGCACGTGCCGTTTCCTTCCCAGGAGCTCTTTCTTCGGATTCCGTGGCGTGTGCAGATCACCCAGGGCATTCTCGCCGCCGACGTTGTCGGGTTTCAGACACTCGTTGGCGCACAGAATTTCCGCCAGGTTGCCCAGAGGTTGTTGGGTTGCACGGTTCGGGGCAAGGTCGTCGAGAATGCCGGTCGTTCAGTGTTCGTGAGCACATTCCCGGTGGGCATCAACGCTGCGGCCATGAAGCGCACCGCCTCGAATCCGGCGACCTTGACGAGAGTACGGGAACTCCGCGAAGAACTCGGTCAACCGCAGACTGTGCTGTTAGGCGTTGATCGCCTCGACTATACGAAGGGCATCGAGGTTCGGCTGCGGGCATACCGAGAACTACTCGACGAGGGTCGGATCGACGCGGAGAAGTGTGTGTTGGTCCAGATCGCTGAACCGAGTCGTAACGATGTGCCGGGATATGCAGAAATTCGGGCGCAGGTGGAACAACTGGTGGGGTCGATCAACGGTGATCACGGCAGCATGAGCTCGCTCGCGGTCAGATACCTGCATCAGAGTCAAACGTTCGAGGAGCTGGTCGCGCTGTATCGAACCGCGGATGTCATGCTCGTTACTCCATTTCGGGATGGTATGAATTTGGTGGCTAAGGAATTTGTCGCAGCAAACCTCGATCACGATGGTGTGCTCATACTTTCTGAGTTCGCAGGCGCTGCACATGAATTGTCTCGTGCAGTTCTTGTGAACCCGTACGACGTCGACGGCTTAAAAGACGCGATCGAGCTGGCGGTCAATGGCGATCGGAGTCGCCATCGTTCCGACATGGCTGTGCTTGCGCGGGTGGTACGTCGCAATGATGCCCGTCGCTGGGCCGACTCCTTCCTCGCTGCTCTTGATGGCGCAGCATGAACGGCGAATTGAATGACCGCATATCGGAATTTGTCACCGAGCCGGTGGTGCTGATCGCTTGCGATTACGACGGCACGCTGGCACCAATTGTTGATGATCCGGCGCTTGCCATTCCAATCCGAGAGTCGATCGTCGCGCTGCGGGCGCTCGCAACGCTGGTCGACACCCACGTCGCCGTCATCTCGGGCCGAGCACTCCGCGATCTCGCGGCGTTGAGTCGGCTCCCCGACGAAGTCCACCTCGTGGGTTCACACGGGTCGGAGTTCGACGTCGGGATTGCGCAGCGGCTCGACGCGCAAGCCACGTCGGTACGAACCACGGTCATCCGCGAGTTGGAATCCTTCTCATCGAGTGTTGCGGGGTCATTTGTTGAGCAGAAGCCGACTGGCGCGGCGTTTCACTACCGAATGGTTGACCGTGCCGACGTCGCTGAGGTTGTCGCCGAGGTGATGGCCATCGTCGCGACACTTGAAGCTTCATCGCTCGATCACATCCGCGTCCGGCACGGCAAAGAGGTCGTGGAAATCTCGGTGCTTGATACCGACAAAGGCATGGCGCTCGGTGAAATCCGTCGGCAGGTGCACGCAGACGCGGTGATCTTCATCGGCGACGACACGACCGACGAAGATGCATTCGCTGTGTTGTCCGGTCCTGACATCGGAATCAAGGTCGGTACGGAACCGACGATCGCGACATTTCACGTGGCGGATACAAATGATGTCGCTCGGCTTCTTGCAGAAGTCTGTGATCGACGTCGCGCGTGGCTAGAAGGCGATGTCGCTCCAGCCATCGAGCGGCACAGTTTGCTATCGGATCAACGGTCGGTCGCGTTGGTCACACCTGATGCAAGGGTCAGTTGGTTCTGTCACCCCCGACCCGACTCGCCGTCGATCTTCGCAGAGCTGCTCGGTGGAGCACATGCAGGGTCGTTTGTTGTCGCACCCGATCCCTATCGTCCGCCGCTGGATCAGCGTTACGTCGGAGAGTCGATGGTGCTTGAGACACGTTGGGCAGATTGCAAAGTGACCGACTACCTCGATGCCTCGGGCGGGCGGCCGCACGAACCTGCGGGTCAAAGTGATCTCATACGAGTGATCGAAGGAACTTGTCGCGTCGCGCTGGAATTTTCTCCGCGTCTCGACTACGGCCGTGCGTCGACGAGCTTGCGGATGGTCGACGATTCGCTCGTGATCGTTGGAGCGCCTGAATCGGTGCGACTTCGAAGCGCGGGAATCGAGTGGGAGATCGATCATGAC
Source organism: Acidimicrobiia bacterium (assembly GCA_038228615.1). GTDB lineage: Bacteria > Actinomycetota > Acidimicrobiia > IMCC26256 > PALSA-610 > F1-120-MAGs023. Next base: position 2,325 of record JBBRPC010000084.1, read on the forward strand.
CGTGGTCACGACCGAGCGCGTGCGGTTGTTGACCTTCGCGAAGGTGAACCGTGCATACTCGAAATGCAACTTGGTGGGGAAGAACGCGGCGGCGATGGTGGTGAGCTCGAACGCCGCGGCGCCACGATGGACTACTGGTCGAGTTGGGTCAAATCACTCGATACGGATCGCGGCTTCGTCCGCCGGAGTGCGTTGATTTTGAAGTCGATGTGCCACCAACCAACTGGGGCGATACTTGCAGCTGCGACGACCAGCCTGCCTGAAGTGCTCGGTGGCGTTCGAAATTGGGACTATCGATTCTGCTGGCCGCGCGATGCGGCAGTGGTGTGTTCTGCGCTCGTCGCGATTGGCAGCACCGTCGAGGCCGGTCAGTTCCTCGATTGGCTCCACGACCGCGTGGCGAGTGTTCCATCTGGTGAATTCCTGCGGCCGTTGTATCCGTTGTCTGGCGATGAGTTTCTTCCAGAGGCCGTGATCCCGACGTTGCAGGGGTATCGCGGTTCACGGCCCGTGCGTATCGGCAATCTTGCGGAACGACAGCTCCAGCTCGACATGTACGGCCCGATTGTTGAGCTCGTGGCGTCGCTCGTTGAACGAGGTATCGCCATCAGCGACTCGCACTGGGATCTTGTTCACTCACTCGCGAGTCTTGTCGCGCAGCGGTGGCAAGAACAGGACAACGGCATTTGGGAGCAACGACGACAGCCGCGCCACTATGTCCATTCCAAGGTGATGTGCTGGGTCGCGCTCGATCGCGCGATCGTCATCGGCACGACGCTCGCGCAACCAGTACCAGAATCTTGGTTCGCGGCGAGAGACCAAATTCATGCCGACGTGTTGGAACACGGTTGGAACGAATCTGAACGGTCGTTTACTGCGGCGTACGGAGATACCGAAATCGATGCGGCGGTGCTGCAACTTGTACTCGTTGGATTCCTCCCGTCGTACGATCCGCGCTTGATCGCGACGGTCGCGGCGGTGGAACGTCAGCTTCGGGACGGTGTTGTTGTGCGCCGGTATGTGCACGACGACGGGCTTCCGGGTCGGGAAGGCGGTTTCTTACTGTGCACGACGTGGCTGATCGAAGCACTTGCACGGATCGGGAGAACCGACGATGCCCGCGTGCTGTTCGCGAGATACCGCGAGCTTGCGGGGCCGACTGGATTGTTCGCCGAACAATACGATCCGACACGCGAAGTCGCCCTTGGCAACGTCCCGCAGGGTTACTCCCACGCGGGCCTTATCAACGCGGCAATTGCCACGGGTGAGGCATGAGCACTCAACCCCGACAACTTCGATGTGCGATCATCGGTGCAGGGATGGCCGGCATTCTCAGTGCGATCAAGCTCACCGAGATGGGACTCACCGACTTCACCATCTATGAAAAAGGTGACCGTGTCGGCGGAACGTGGCGCGAGAATACCTACCCTGGCCTCGCGTGCGACGTGCCATCGCAGCTCTATTGCTATTCGTTCGCTCCGAATCCTGATTGGAGCCACCCGTACTCACCCGGCCCAGAAATCGAAGGGTATTTTGCGCGCGTCGCAGCGGAACATGGTGTCACCGGCCACGCGCGATTCAACGACGAAGTCACAAAGGCCGAGTTCATAGACGGACGTTGGCATCTCAGCACTCGCAGCGGGCAACACGATGTTGTCGACATTGTGATCGCGGCAACTGGCGTGTTGCACCACCCAAATCTGCCAAACATCAGTGGCCTCGACTCGTTCGCAGGCGATGCGTTTCACAGTGCGCGCTGGAATCACGCGACGCGACTCGACGGTGCGCGAGTCGGCGTGATCGGATCAGGCTCGACTGGTGTGCAGATCATCTCGGCGATTCGTGAGCGCGTTGAGCACCTCGATGTGTTTCAGCGCACCGCGCAATGGATCATGCCGATTCCAAATGAACCATTTTCGCCAGAACAACTTGCGCACAACCAGGACCTTCAACAACTGCGAGCGACGCACGCGAAGCTCGCGGAATTGTTCGGTCGCTTCACAAATGCCGTGATCGACGCGACTTCGCCCGAGGCCAGCATGATCGCCCAGCTATGTCTCGACAATCTCGAGACCAACGTCTCAGATCCCCAGCTCCGCGAACGTCTTCGACCTAACTATCAGGCAGCATGTAAACGACTGATCGTGTCGTCCGAATTTTATGAGGCGATGCAACGTCCCAATGTGGAGCTTGTCACCGAAGCAATTGCCCGGGTTGAACCCCGCGGCGTCCGCACCGCAGACGGCGTGTTACATGAGCTCGACGTGCTGGTGTTGGCGACGGGTTTTCACGCTAATTGGTTCATGCGTCCAATGGAGGTTGTCGGGACGAATGCAGTCACGCTCGCGCAGGCCTGGGCGAAGAGGCCATTGGCGTACTTGTCGATCACAATGCCCGATTTCCCCAACTTCTTTATGATCAATGGCCCGAACGGACCGGTAGGGAACTTTTCGCTCGTTGAGGTTGCGGAACTGCAGTTCGGATATATACGTCAACTCATCGAGCGCCTCCGTCACGACGCCGTAGAGATTCGACCGAACCGAGCGTTTACGAACGCGTGCGAGGATGCCCGAGTCGAGGCGGCGGGACGCACAGTTTGGATGACCGGTTGCAAGAGCTGGTATCTCGACGACCGGGGAATTCCGGCGACGTGGCCATGGACCTTCGATCGGTTTCGCGATGAAATGACCGAACCGAATTGGGATGCCTACGACGTGTCGTACGCCAGTCATCGTTGACGGTGGTGTGGAACGCCGTCGAGGACCTACCTCAGGAGCACACATGACACACGGCCCGACTATGCGCGCGTGGCGCACGCACGAATATGGATCGCCGCTCGATGCGCTCTGTCTCGACGAGGTACCGATCCCCGTACCTGAGGCCGGAGAGTTGCTGGTGCGCGTCCAGGCGATTCCATTGAATCTGAACGATCTCGAGCGCATCAATGGCGGCAACATGATGGTCCGTCCAGAATTGCCCTATAGCCCCGGTATGGAGGTGATGGGCGTCGTGGAGTTGTGCGGCGATGGCGTCGACTTCGGCAGAATGGGAAGTCGGGTCGTCGCGATGACGAAGGGAGCCCATGGCGGTTACGCCGAGTACGCGGTGTGCCCAGCGGTATCCGCGTTTCCTATGCCGGACACGATCCCACTTCCCGACGCTGCGGCCCTGTTCTTCCCGTTTCATCTTGCTTGGCTCGGATTGTTCGATCGGGCCAACCTTCAATCTGGCGAGACGGTGTTGATACATGCTGCCGCCGGAGGATCTGGTTCAGCAGCGATTCAACTCGCGGTGAGCCGCGGTGCTCGTGTCATAGCAACTGCAGGCACCGAAAGGAAGCTTGCGCTGTGTCGCGAGCTCGGTGCCGAGATTGCGATCAACTATCGCGAAGATGAGTTCGTTCCAACCGTGCTCGAAGCAACAGCGGGACGCGGCGTCGACGTGGTGTTCGACAACGTTGGCGAGTCGGTGATGGAACAATCGATGAGTTGTATCGCGTACAACGGTCGCTATCTCATGATGGGGTTCGCATCGAACAAGGTCGTCGCAGATGAACCGTTCATCGTTCCGCGTCGTTTGGCGTTGGGCAACTTCAAGTTGTGTGGTGTCCTCTTGGCGTACGCGAACGAAGAAATGTCGGGTTTTTTGAAACAAGCGATGGGTTGGAATTTCGCGTCGGCGCAGCTCGGCGCGAAAATCCATCACGAAATCACTGAGTTAGTTCGGGCGCATCGGATCAGGGCCGTCATCGGAGATGTGGTGGAATTCGACGCGGTCCCCGCAGCAATTGACGCAATGGCAAATCGCAACTCAGTCGGCCGAACGATTGTGAAGCTCTACTAACGCGGTCCTCGAAGTGTGAGTCGCTAGGTTTCGTGCATGGATGTCAATGTTGCATTGCGGTCGAGAACCTCGGTTCGAGCCTTCCTTCCCGACGCCGTCACCGAAGCGACGTTGCGCGCGCTCTTGGATTCGGCTCGTTGGTCGCCATCGGGAGGCAATCTGCAGCCCTGGAAGGTCGTGGCAGTCGCAGGTCCTGCTCGCCAGGCGGTGATCGACGCGGTGACGAGCGCAGCATTGATAGATCCGAGCTCCCAAGAAGCCGACTACTTGATGTATCCGCCGTCGCTCTGGGAACCGTACCGATCTCGGCGCTATCAAGTCGGTGAAGCGATGTACGAACGTTTGGGACTGGCTCGCGACGATTCGGCCGGGCGGATCAATCGAGTGATGCAGAACTTCGAGTTCTTTGGCGCACCGGTGGGCTTGTTCTTTGTCATTGACGACCGTATGGGACACGGCCAGTGGGCGCATCTCGGAATGTTCATGCAGTCCCTTGCGTTGGCGGCCGTGGAAGCCGGTTTGGCGACGTGTATGCAAGAGGCATGGGCCATGCGCCGCTGTACGCTGAAACAGCACTTTGGTCTTGCGGAACACGACGTTGTGTACTGCGGAATGTCGCTCGGGTACGCCGATCCGAACAACGCAGTCAATTCGCTGCGGACGTCGCGTGCTGAAGTGGATGAATTCACCACTTGGTGCGGTTTCGCCCCGCAGGGAATCGGATAAGGTCGGGTTCTCGGCGATCGACAGGGAGTCATGATGGCAGAAAAATCACAACAAAAACCGAATGAGAAAAAGAAAGCGGTGCGCTCCCTCAAAGAGAAGCGCAACGACAAAAAGGCCAAGCAGGCCAACCGCTGATGCGTCACCGCTGATGCGTCACGGCTGATGCCAGCGTCGCGATGACGTAAGGAGACGGTCGATGCGGATTGGAATGTTGACCGGGGGAGGCGACTGCCCTGGATTGAATGCGGTGATCCGCGCTGTGGTGCAGCGCGGAGAACTTACGTACGGAGATGAGTTTGTCGGTTTCCGCCATGGCTGGCGCGGCATCCTCGACGACACCACGATGCCACTCACGGCGATGAGCACAGCTGGTTTGCTGACCCGCGGCGGAACAATCCTGGGAACATCTCGAACGAATCCTTTCCAGACACCGGGCGGAACGACCCAGGCGCTTGCAACGCTGAAGGCGCGATCGATCGATGCTCTCATCGCGATCGGCGGAGAGGACACGCTCGGCGCCGCGCAAAAATTTGGCGAGCTCGGTGTCGCTGTCGTTGGCGTTCCGAAGACGATCGACAACGATTTGGACCGGACCGACTTCACCTTTGGATTTCATACCTCGGTGCAAATCGCGACGGATGCAATTGATCGTCTCCACACAACTGCTGAGAGTCACGATCGCGTGATGGTTGTCGAAGTCATGGGTCGCCACGCTGGCTGGATCGCTTCGTACAGCGGGATGGCTGGTGGCGCACACGTCGTACTCATCCCAGAGGAGCCATTCGATATCGACGCGGTGTGTGGCGCGATTACGCAGCGCCATGCGCGTGGCGCGAATTACTCGATTGTGGTTGCGGCCGAAGGTGCGACACCAGTCTTGGGCACTATGGCGGTCCAGAGCGGCGACGTTGATGCGTTCGGTCACGTTCGTCTCGGTGGTATCGGCACGATGATCGCGCAGGAAATTGAACAACGAACCGGCTATGAAAGCCGGGTGACGATCCTGGGCCATGTGTTGCGCGGCGGAACTCCGACTGCCTACGACCGGGTGATTGCGAGTCGGTTCGGTTTGGCTGCGATCGACGCTGTCCACGACGGTGCGTTCGGTTCGATGGTGGCGCTCTCGGGTACCAGTATTGTGCGTGTCCCGCTCGGTGATGCTGTCGCAACACTCAAAGTTGTCGACGAGCGGTTTCGCATCGATAGTCGCTCGTTGTCGCTGTGAAGCCGTTGCGAAGCCCATTGGCGCTGCAATGAACAGCCCAAGTGCGGCAACTCGCTGGCGCACGATCCTGTATCTCGCGCTGGCAGCTGCACTCGTGTACGCAGGTGTCAGCGCCGCGGGCGGGTTCTCTGATGCCTTCGACCATTTGCATCACATCTCGACGTGGTGGTTGGTTCCGGCTGCAGCGGCCGTCACGATTCGCTTTGGGCTGCTGGGCATGCAACTCCGTTTCCTTCGCGGAGACGCGGCGGCGCCGAGCGTCGGGGTTGGGATAGGAGTCGGGCTGATCGCCTTCGGTCTCGGTGGCCTGATGCCTGCATCCCCAGCTGAAGGGTTCACGTTGGCGAGCGGGGTGTTGCATCGGCGTGGCATGTCGCGACGTCAAGCATGGCTCATGCTGGTGAGCTCGCAATGGGTGCAATTTTGGGCACTCATCGTGGTGTTTGCGATCGATCGATTGGTGGCAACGGCGGTGGGCGAAGTCCATCATCGACATCCGTGGCGCACTGTTGCAACGTCGGCGATCTTGTTGGCAGTGACGGCCGCCGCGGCCTGGCTCGTGCGGCGGCCCTCGACAGCCCGCCGGCTCGCCGGGCTCACTCGCTGGCTCCCGAACCAAAAACGCAAAAGTGCGGTGGAGCGGGCCGAGGATGCGGTGGCGCTCCACGCAGAAATTCGCCAAACCATGGGGAACCGGAGCAACCGATTCCTCGTCACCTTCGTGTCGGCGTTGTGTTGGATCGCCGATGCCGCGGTGTTGTGGTGCATGCTCGCGGCCGTCCACGCAAAAATCTCATTTGAGCTCGCGATCATCGGGTATGTCGCAGCCATCGTCGTGTCGTGGGTTCCGTTGCTTCCGAGTGGCATTGGGCTTGTTGAGCTTGCAGTGCCAGCGTTGCTGCATCACTTCCATGTCCCGACCGCCGCCGGATTGGCTGCGGTGTTGCTGTGGCGTGGCGTGTCGTTGGTCGCACCGGCGATCGCTGGGTTTGGTTGCTTGGTCGCGCTCCGGTCCGGAAATCAGCCCGGAAATCAGCAGGCAAACGGACAGATCGCCGACGAACCTTCCTCCGCTGCGATCGCGACCTGACCAAGCGGGGCCCGAAGGCTCCAACCTGACACGTTCCTGTTTGCGCACCGAGGTCGGAATCGAGTTAAGTACTCGATGAGAGGACGCTCCGTCGGGGAAAGAGACACTGCAATGCGCGTAAGGCCAACAGCGGTTGCGTTGTGCATCGCCGTGCTGACAATGAGCTGTTCGTCGCACGAAGCTGCTCGCCAGAAGCCCGAACATCGTTCGCCATCGACGGTTTTCATCGCGCCGACATCGGTATCGCCGACGACGGTGAAAACTGTTCCGTTGGTCGCGTGGACTGGCCCAGTGGAACACCTGTTTTTCCACACGCTGGTGATTCAACCTCAACTCGCGTTTGTGAATGACCACATCGGCCAAGGGTTCCGCGACTATTTCGTGACGGTCGGTGAATTTCGCTCGATACTCGATCAGCTTTTCGCCAACGGCTGGACGCTCGTAGACATCCATCGCGCGGTCGCTGGCACCGTCCGTGTTCCAGCGGGTCGGCGACCATTTGTGCTGTCGGTCGACGATGTGAACTATTACGACTATTCACGACCTCTAGGTCTTGGTTGGCGACTCGTGCTCGACCCGCACGGCGACGTCAAGGTCGAGGAGCGCGACCCGAACGGAACGCGTATTACCGACAATGACATCATCCCGATCGTTGAACAGTTCGTAGTGAAACACCCTGAGTTCTCAGCTGATGGAGCAAAGGGATTGCTTGCTGTCACTGGCTACGAGGGCGTGCTCGGGGAACGAACAAATGAACGGACGTCAATTGATCTTCCGCAACGTATCGCACGGGCGCGCGCCTTGGTCGCGGCGCTACGAGCCCACGGCTGGACGTTCGCGAGTCACAGCTATGGGCACATCGATGTGCACAAACGCGATATTGCCACGCTCACCAAAGACTCAGCCCGTTGGAAAGCCGAGGTCGAACCGATCGTCGGTCCGACGGACATCTTCGTCTATCCGTTCGGATCTGGTGTTCCCCTCTCCTCACCCAAAATTGGCGTCTTGCGTTCATTTGGGTTCACGATTTTGTGCGATATCGACAAGGTCCCGCGAATGACTCACTCGAACCACGTGGCGTTGATGAGTCGGCGACATATCGATGGAATCGCGTTCGCTGAGCAGGGGGCGAACCTCGCTGCGCTGTTCAACGTCGGTGCCGTCATCGACCGAGCAGCTCGTCGACTCCCGTCCGGTGATGTGGGGTAATCCCTGCGCTGTGGAGAGCGGAACCCGCTCGCAATAGGCTTGCAACGATGGGCGATCCCTCAAGTAGCGAGTTCTTTGAGCAGGTGCGCGATGCGCTTCGCACGGTGGTCGCTGCTCAGTATGAGGCGTTCGGTGGCTATGCCCACGGGTATGGCTTGAAGGTGACGCTCGGTGACGGCGAACGTACCAAGGAACATTATGAGGTGCAGCTCGTACGAGGCGAGGGCGCTGGCAGCATCCAACTTGAGATCGGCTTCCACAGCGAGTACCCGAAGGCCGACCGCAACGACGCGGTGCTCGAGCGTTTGTCGGCGCACAAGACGCAGTGGCGAAAGACGCTGGGCAAGGATCCTGTAATGGGGCCGTTCATCGGCAATGATCGGTGGCGCAGAGTGTCTGAAACGTGGGACGATTTCGATTTTCGGGATTCGGAACTCGTGTTTGAAGTCACCCACCGCCTCGCTGAGTACATAGAAACCTTCGAGCCGATCTTGCAACGCTGAACCCGGCGGCTATTCGTAGCGCGCGCCCATCTTTCGGATGACGTCGAGGAGTCGGTCGGGTGAATCAGGGCCGGGTTCCCCTGGCGCATAACGCACATGGTGCAAGGTACCGGTGTACGGGAATGTACCGAAACGCTGGCGGATCGCCCACGAAACGGGCGACCGACGGTCGATCCCGACGTCGATACCTTCAAATGGAGCGATGCCAAACAGCATTGGCACGCGCGCGATCGACTCGTGTGCATGGCGGTCGATCGCAGCTGACACTTCCCACTCGCGCTGCGCGACTGCGGTGAAGCTGAGGCCGATCGACGTCGTTCCCGCCGGCACAGATCCTCCTGGAAATTCTGCGGTCGTCCCGCGCCCGTCGTTATGAACGAATACAAGCTGATCGTCCAATACGTAGGCGCCGTACCCAGAGCCTTGACACCCGTGCGCGACGAGCCATCCCCGGTCTCCTGCGTTGTGGGCGAACGAGATGTCGATGTCGAAGCTGCGAAACCAGATCAGTTGCAACGACCGCCAACGTTCCAATGTTGGTGTTCCCGCAGGAATTGTAATTGGACGTTGCAATTGTTCATGCCACGGTGGACGGATCAAATACTTAATCGAGCTACCTTCGTCGAGGGGATAGACGTCGTTGGCTTGCGCGGCCGTTTCCCATGCCTCGGCGAGTTCACGGAGCTTGTCTGGGTGTGTCGCGGCGAGGTCGTGGAGCTCAGTCGGATCGACAGTCAGGTGATAGAGCTCCCACTCATCGTCGTTGAATGGCGTGAGCGGATGGTGGAGGGTGACGATCTCCCATCCGTCTCTGTAATAACCGCGGTGTCCGTTCATCTCGACGTAGTGCTCAATGTGGGTCGATGACAGCGTCGCCCCGCGGAGCACAGGAACGAACGACCAACCTTGGAGGTCGCGCAATTCGACACCCTGACGCAGTAGAGGGCGTTCGATACCGATCAATTCGAGGAGGGTTGGAACGACGTCGGTCACGTAGGCGTACTGCCCGCGTTGGCCGCCCGCTTCGAGGTTGCCAGCAGGCCAGTGCATCAGCATCGGCGCCGACTGTCCGCCTGCGTGTGTATTGACCTTGTATAAACGCCATGGAGTGTTGCTCGCCATAGCCCAACCGCGTGGATAATGCGGCGTTGTTGTTGGCCCGCCGATGTCGTCGATGCGGGCGAGGTCGGCCTCGATATCGTCGCCCTGCAGCAGATGCACGTAGTACGAACTCGTGCCCGACGTTTCGCCCTCACGCGATGCGCCGTTGTCGGAAGTGAACATGAAGATGGTGTTGTCCAATTCGCCCAGCTCGTCGAGCGCCGTCAGCAGGCGCCCGACATTTTGGTCGATGTTGTCGACCATCGCCGCGTACACCTCCATATGTCGAGCGAAGAGCCGTTGCTCGTCGATACTGAGGTCGTCCCAAGGACAGACGTCGTGGTCCCGCTCCGCGTTCCGTGGCGCAACGACAGTTCCCTGCGGTACGACGCCGAGTTCTTGTTGCCTCGCGAAACGTTGCGCACGCAACGCGTCCCAACCCTCGCTATAGCGGCCGTGGTATTTCTCGATATCGTCAGGTTTGGCGTGGAGTGGCGCATGCACGGCACCATGCGCGAAGTACAGGAACATTGGTTTCGTCGGATTCGCGGTCTTGACTTCCCGCAACATGCGGATTGAACGATCGGTGATGTCGTCGGTGAAGTAGTAGCCGTCTGGATAGTCGTCTCGATCGACGATCGTGTTGTCCTCAACGAGTTGATTTGGCTGGTGCAGATTCGTGAACGGACCCAGAAATCCATAGAAACGCTCGAAGCCGCGCTGGCATGGCCAGGAATGCATTGGGCCAGCGTGGGAGATGTCGGAGTCTTTTGCGAGATGCCATTTTCCAACCATCGCGGTCGCGTAGCCGTGGTCGCGGAGTACCTCGGCAATTGTGATGACGTCGTCGCGGAGTTCGTGTGCGTAACCGGGGAAACCAGGATCGGATTGCGCGACAGCTCCCATCCCTGCGCGGTGCGGGTGCACTCCGGTGAGGAGCGCAGCGCGCGAAGGCGAACACATCGGAGTGACGTGAAAGTTTGTGAACTTCACTCCGCCGGTCGCGACCCGATCGAGGTTCGGGGTCGCGATCTCAGAACCGAAGCATGCGAGGTCGCCCCACCCAAGGTCGTCGACGACCATGATGATGACGTTCGGTGCCTGATCGGGAGGTGTGGGTCGCGGCGGCCACCACGACTCAGAACCGGCCATCGTGCGGCCTTGTCGAGTCACCACGTCTCCTGTCGTGTTTGGCTACCAGTCGAGGGCAGCGTGCGAGGTTGGCGAGATTAACGTAGGTAGTCGGCGGCGAGCCGGCCAGCCCATCGGTAGTCGCCTTTGCCGGCAGCCGATCGTTCGATGTGGTCGGCGAGAACGAGAGCCTGCGGTGCTTTGTACCCGGCGAGGAGTCGTTTGCAGTGGTCGCGTACATTTTCGAGATCGATCTGCGAATTGCTCGCGATCGGTTCGACGACAGCGACGACTAACTGTCCCCATGTCTCGTCGGCGACGCCAACTACAAGTGCATCACCGATCCCAGGGTGCTCTTTCAATACCGCTTCCACTTCGTCGGGATAGACCTTCTCGCCCCCGGTGTTGATGCACAACGAGCCGCGCCCGATCAACCGGATTGCGCCGTGTTCGTCGACATACGCCATGTCTCCTGGGAGCGCCCATCGTTCGCCATCGATGGTCACGAACGTACGCAAGGAACGCTCGATATCGTTGTGGTATCCGAGGGGAACGTGGCCTCGCGTCGCGAGCCTGCCGACAACGCCGCTCGCTACGGGACGGAGATCGTCGTCGACGACTGTTGTCTCGGGCTTGGCGCCGAACGTCAACGATGGTGGTGGCGTCGAGCCCTGCGTCACGACAGATACGGCTTGTGCCGGCGACTCTGACGATCCGATTGCTTCGAGGATTGCATGCACCGATGGCAGTGCTGCGAGTAGCCGAGCCTTGATGTCGCCGGAGAGGATGC
>JBBRPC010000085.1:0-13647 GCA_038228615.1 Acidimicrobiia bacterium
GCAGCGGTCTTGGCAAAATCAGGTCCTGGGTCCAGAATGATCTGTTCTGCATTGAGTCCGAGTTCGGTCAGCAGCAACATCCGTTGCTGCAGAAAGTCGAACACGTCGGCGACGACTCCACCTGGAACGTCGTCGTACAGCGTCCGAGCATCGAACTTCGTCTTCGGTCGCCAACGCGTGTGCATCGCAACGAACCCCGCCCGATACTGCGCCGCGACCTCTGCAATCTCGGGCGTCAGGACTCCTGAAATGTCGTTGACAATGTCGGCGCCGGCCTCGAGTGCGGTTCGAGCCACTGCGGGTTTATAGGTGTCGATCGAAATGAGGCAATCGGTTTGCGCGCGGATGCCTGTGAGCACTGGGAGCACGCGGTCGATTTCTTCGGCGTCGCTGATCTCAGGCACGCCAGTGATCGCCGATTGTCCGCCGATGTCGAGTACCTGAGCGCCGCGTTCGACCATTGCAACGGCGCGCGCGATGCGTGCATCATCGGTATCTGTTGCGTCTCCGTCGGAGAAGGAATCGGGTGTCGCGTTGACAACACCCATGATGAGCGGCCGTGTGAGATCCAGCGTTTTGTCGCGGCACCGCAACTTCATCGCACGACCCCGATCTCGTCGCACAGCGCGCGCAGCGACTCGTCGAGGAGGTCGGTGCCAAACGAAAGCTTGGCTCGTCGAAGGTTGACGTCATGAAGTTGCTCGCTCGGCTTGGCAAGAAATTTCACGATTTCGTTTGGTGCATCGAAGGAGAAGAATCTGAGCCCGCACGCCTCGAGCTCGCCGCGTGTCGGGAAGGACCCGACGAGGCAGGGCCGACGTGCCGCGATGGCTTCGAAGATCGCAGTACCGCCGCGATCGAAGGTGGCGGGGTACAACACCACATCGCACGCGGCGTACGCATCGGCCGACATCGTGAATGGGCGCTCGGTGTGCGAGACAGGGCATTGTGCGATCAGACGTTCAAACATAGGTTGAAAGTTGGGTTCGATCGGACCTGAAAGCCAGAAATGCAAACGACTTGCTGGGATGATTCTTGCGAGATGTTGCAGGGCAAGAATCGAACCCGCAACGTTTTTGTCTGCGGCGACGCGTGTGGCTTGCAAACACAAGATCGTGTCGTCAGCGATGCCAAGTTCGGTTCGGATCGCGGCGCGATCGCCAGCTGGCTGTGCGAAATCGAAGGCGTAGGGCACGAGCGAGGATGCCGTGACGCCTCGCGCGTGGAGTTCGCGGCGGGCACGCAGATTGACGGCGACGTGACGCACCCGAGCGCCGTGCAGATTGATCGACATGTCTCGCACGGGTCGGTCGCCAGATAGTGGGTCGGGTGTGGGGATGGAAGCCAGATCATGATGATGCACGATGCAGGCGCCGCCGCTCGCGGCGTACTCCTGGAGTTCCTTGTCCAACATCGCCTCCAACATTTGGTCGGGTCGGCGAGCGCTGTGTTCGACGACGACGAGGGCAACGTCGGCGAAGGTGGCCGGGGGAGTGCCAGGCGGAGGGCCAGGGGGAGTGACCGGACGGACGATCCGAAATCCGAGCCGCTGCAGAGATTGTTCCCATGCGTGGGATTGCTGGGTGATCGTCCGGGGAGCCGCAACCGGCTGTGCGGGGCGCTCGGATCCTCCTAGCAACATCGCCACGGGTGTCATCGGTTGCAACGTAGTAACCGGTGTGGGTTCTCAGTGAATGACGAGATGTCGACCCGTTGCTACCAAGAGTGATGCTCATAGTCATTTCGCGCGCACAGAGTGATGGTTTGTGGGTTTTCGTTCGCCGTGCGGCGATTTTTGGTTGCGATCCTGGCCCGATTCGGTGAGACTCCTGAGGTTCAAGTGACGCATGATGGATGGCCGCACGGTTGTTCAGCGGCATCAGTTGATCGCGAACCGGCCAGCATCGAGATCCAACGGGCAAGAGAAAGGGGCGTGTGACGCGACACGAATCCGCGGTCTACCGGTCGTGATCGTTTTGCCACAATCCTGACGTGTTGGAATTTCCTACTGTGTTACGCAGCTACACGCTGGCGATCGTCGCGCTTGCCGGCGCAGCGTTGACCCTCGCGTTAGTACAACACCCGTTGACCCGCGTGATGCCCATTCTCGTGCTGGGCATATTGGCTTCGGCATCGGAACATCAGCGTGTGCGATTGCCCAACGGCGTTGTGGTCAGCCCCGGCTTCATGGTGGGGATGACGGCCATCGTGGTGTTGAGAAGCTCGTCACCGATAGCCGGCCCGATGCTTGTTGGCCTGATGATGGGGGTGCACATCCACGACCTCGTTCGCGGTCGACGTGCTTGGATCCTGTTCAACGCAGCGACCTTTGCATTGGGAACTGGCGCAGCAGCGTTGGTCTTTTCGGCAATGCCAGAACGGCTGGTTGAACCCCTACCACTCGGCATCGCAGCGGTGATCCCTGCTGCGCTGACAGTTGTATTCGTCGAATCGGTCGTCGTCGCACTTTCGTATTGGTTCGAATCGCGCACCTCGGTGCTGCGCTCGTTGGTCGGCGCGGCGCCCGCGATCGCGCAGGTAGTTCCGTTCGCGCTCGTCGGCTTGTTTCTCGGACGCCTCTATCGTGACCTCGGGTGGCCGGTCGCGTTGATGCTCTTCGTCCCGGTGCTGTTGATGCGGGGCGTGTTCACCTCATATCTCGAATTGCGCGCGACGAACGAGGCGACAATGCAGGTGTTGGTGCGCGCCCTCGAATCGAAAGATGCCTATACCGCAGGGCATGCCGAACGGGTCGCGATCTACGCCCGATACATCGGCGAGGAACTTCATCTGATGCCGTGGCGGCTTGACCGCATGCGCGCGGCTGCGCTGATGCACGACATCGGCAAGTTGGTCGTTCCCAACCAGCTGCTGAACAAGCCGGGCAGACTGACGGCGAACGAGTTCGCGGTAGTTCGCCGCCACGAACGTGTTTCGGTCGCGATGCTGTCACACATCGACTTTTTGCGTCCCATAGCGCCGGTGGTGAGCGGTGATCACAGTCATTTCGGCGCGGCGCGCAACTCTGGATCGATGGAAGCGTTCGCGATCGCCGTCGCCGACGCGTACGACGCGATGACGTCGACACGGAGTTACCGCCGGGCGCTCCCCCAAGCGGTGGCACTCGAAGAACTCCGCAACAAGGCTGGCACCCAATTCCATCCTGGTTGCGTGGAGGCGCTCGCCCGCGCGATCACGCGTCACGGCGTTCGTCACGGCGCGGGCTACGAAAATGATTGCGAATCGTGGCTTGTAGCACCGCCGTACGCCGGCCTGGGTTCGGCGGGACTCGGCGACCTCGCCGAAGGACTCGAACGCGCGTGACGCTCGTATGGCGACGTTGTGCGCTGCTCGCGCTCTGCGGATTGCTGGCCGCCGCCGCGGCAGCGGCGATCGTCCCGAGTAGCTCGACAGCCACCCTGTGTCTCCTCGGCGCCGGCGTCGCTGCCGGTGAGCTCATGGTGCTCCGTGTGGGTGACGTTTGCGCGCTGCGCGGCACTGCCCCCATGGTGCGCCGTACCAACGCCGAACTTCCCTTGTCGTTCGCGGTGTTGATCGTGCTCGCTAGCTCATTCGATTGGCGGCCAGCGATCGCCACGTTCGTGGCCGCGCAGGTCGTCGTGTTCCCGCTGCGGTTTGAACCCCGGGTGCGCGAACGAGTGCAGCGGACCTTGCATCATCTTGTGATAGGAGCCATCGCCTTCGGAACGTTCCACGTCGTATTCGCTGTATTCGGTCAACATGAACGGCTCAGCGTGTTGCTGGGAACACTCATCGTTACGGTGCTGGCCATGGTGTTCGTCGACGCTGGGATACAGGGTTGGTTACATCAGTCGGGCGCGCTCGGTCATCGCGGACGGCGCGCGTGGTCGGCGATTTCGTCGTCGGGAATGCTGATGGCTATTGGTGAAAGGGGCGTTGCCGGAAGTTGCCACCTGGGGGTGTGGGGTCCGATGCTGTTCGCGATACCCCTGTTCGCTGCGTGGTACAGCTTCGAGCGTTTTGACGCCGCGACTCGTGCGCATCAACAGACGATTGAGGCCCTGGCGATGGCCCCCGAGTTCGCTGGGTTGGTGGCCGCCGGCCACGCTGACCGCGTTGCAGATCTGAGTGTGTCAATCGGGCGCGCGCTCGGGTTGGGCGACGTTGTATTGCATCGGCTGGCGACCGCCGCCCGGCTCCACCATCTTGGAGCAGTCACGCTCGATGATCCAGCGTTCGGGGGACCACTCGCGCCCGCCGCGACGATCGCGCACGTGACCGCCGATATGTTGCGCGGGATCGCGCCGCTCGCCGGTGCGGGAGACATCGTGGCGCGCGCTGGATCGCGCCGTAGCTTCACGTTTCTCGACGCACGGGGAAATACCGCAGCAATGGTGTTGCAGCACGCGAATGCCTTCGATGAAGCTGTGTCGGAACGTCGGTTGAGTCCGGCCGTGGCGATCGAAGGACTACGTGAAGCTGTTGGTGTCGTCGGTCCGGAGGAGCATTTAGTAATCGACGCTCTCGAACTCGTAGTGATCGGCACTCGCTGAATCGATTTGGCGTGAATCTGCATCGCCAGATTGAGAGTTGCCAGATTGAGAGTTGCCAGATTGAGAGTTGCCAGATGGAGGTTTGCCAGCGCGCGTTTGGCGCGTGGATACCAATTGGGATTCGGTTGCTTCCAATTCGGCGACCAACGTCCGGCGGCCTCGGGCCTTGATCGCCGGGGTCGGGTCGGGTGCAGTGAGGGAACGCAGATCGAGCGATGCCACGTTGCCAGTGCGGACAATCGTCGCTGTGCGTCTCCGCCGCCGACTGACGTGAAAGGCAACATCGAGCAAGCCAATTGCAAGCACGAGATCTCCGAAGCTGATCATCTCATCCGTGGTGGGGAGATAGATCACGTCGCTGAGCCAATACAAGTGGTCGGCGCTCGTGAGTGCATGGTGTTTGAGGGTCGGCGACATGCCACCGGCGTGCGCCCACACCGGTGGAACGGCCACTGGCATACCGTGATTTGTCGTGATCGCCGTCGCGTTGAGTGCGATGCCAATCAACACCACGATCATCCCGGTTCTGATGAGGTTGCGCGCACAGAAACCGAGCAAGAACACGTACGAGGCGACGATCGCTCCGAACCCGAGATCATGACCTCCCGGGTGGGGAAGATGGCCGCTGAAGGCCTGCAGCGCGAAACCCGCAGCGAAAAGGAATTGCCAGTGCCAGCGTTGGCGGACGAGCGTTCGGTAACTGCCGTGGCTGACGAGGGGCACGAACAACGCCACCCCAACTGTCATCAGCAGAAAGCCGCTCATCGTCAGCAACGGTACAGGCGTCAGCTGCCAAACGCGCGGACATCAGCGTCGTGCGCCCGGATTCGCCTGCACCTACGATGCCGATTGTGACCGACACCGATGTCCAAGTCGAACTCGCTGCGGGAATCCTGCGCATCACGATCAACCGCCCACAGCGACGCAACGCCATGTCGTTCGGCGTGATGCAAGGGCTCCTCGACGCTGTGCAACACGCCAAACACAATGACGAGGTTCGGGTCGTCGTACTGACTGGCGCTGGCGACAAAGCGTTTTGCGCAGGTGCTGATCTCGTCGGTATCGCCGACAACACCAGCTTTGCGCAACTCCATGAGGGCCGTGGTCGATTGGCCGAGTTGTTCAACGCGATGTGGGATGTTGGTAAACCAACGATCGCGCGGGTGCGGGGATACGCGCTGGCAGGCGGCTTTGGATTGGCATGTGCGTGCGACATTGTTGTTGCCGCCGACGACGCGATCTTCGGTACGCCGGAGATCGATGTTGGCCTCTGGCCATACATGATTACGGTTCCGCTGTTGCGATCTCTTCCTCCGAAGAAGGTGCTCGAGCTGATGATGACCGGCGAGCGCATCGACGCTCGCGAGGCCGAACGGCTCGGGTGTGTGTCGAAAGTGGTCCCGGTCGCCGAACTCGACAGCGCCGTTGACCAACTCGCGTCGAGGTTGGCGAAAAAGCCACCGCTGACGATGAAGTGGGGCCGCTCCGCGTTCTATCGAACGCTGCAGCAGCCCGACGCACAAGCCGCGCTCGACTATTTGCAGACAATGCTGACGATCACCACCAACACGGCCGATGCCGCCGAAGGTGTGGCAGCGTTTGCGGAGAAACGCGCTCCCAATTGGACCGGTCGTTGAGGTTCGGACGCGCCGACGCGTGGGCAACGGTGAACATTTCCAATCGTGCAGATAGCGTGCGCTGCCATGCATGAAATTCGCGCGGAAATCGCGGCGTCGGTGTGGAAAATTTGCGTCGAGGAGGGACAACTCGTTGCGGAGGGCGATGAAATCGTGATTCTTGAATCGATGAAGATGGAGATCCCCGTGACGACAGAAGTTCCTGGAGTGTTGCGTGAATTTCATGTCGAGCACGGTTCTCACGTGCGCGAAGGTGATCTGATCGCACTGGTCGACGAATCATGATCATCGTCGAGCGTTCCGGCGCGGTTGCCACCATCACCCTCGACCGTGAAGAACGGCGTAACGCGCTCAACGGCGACTTGTGCGCCGAGATGACGGCGGCGATGGAAGCGCAACGAGATGCGCGAGCGGTAGTCATTACGGGTGCCGGATCGGCGTTCTGCGCCGGTGCCGATTTGGTGACTCGGTTCGGCGCCGGCGACGGCGAAGGCGGTGCAACCGACACGTTCCGGCCCAAATTTGAAGTGTTGCTCGACGCGATCGTCGCGCATCCGGCGCCTGTGATCGCAGCGATCAACGGGCCGGCGATGGGCGCCGGCATGCAACTTGCAGTCGCATGCGATCTGCGCGTTGCCGTTCCGGATGCGAAATTTTCGATCCCAGGTGGGCGGCTTGGAATCTTGTTGAGCCCCACGAATATCTGGCGGCTCGCGCAACTCGTTGGCAGTGGTGCCGCCCGCGATTTTTTGTTGACGGGTCGACTCGTGCTTGGCGAAGAAGCGCTGAGGTTGGGGCTCGTGCAGCGACTCGCCACCGATGCGCGTGGAGAAGCGCTCGCCATCGCGACCCACGTTGCCAGCTTGGCACCCCTGAGCGTGCAGGGTCACAAACGCGCCCTCAACTTGGTGAGTGAGTCGATGGCGTTGACCGATGACGCTCGTCGTGAGATCGCCGCGCTGGAAAACGCGGCGTTTGCCAGCAGCGATCTCGTCGAGGGCATGGCTGCGTTCGCCGAAAAACGCGACCCGACATTTACTGGCCGCTAGTACCGCCGGCGATGCTCGTGGCTTTTGGCCGGTAGGCGATGGCAGCCCAGACCGCAGCGATCGACCAAATGACGCCAACGACGGTCGCGACAGCAGTCGCGTAATTCAGCGGCTGAAATGTTGCGTTGCCCTTGTATCCGGCAGTGTGGTGAAGCGGATACCACCCGACGGTGAACGCGATCGCGGTTGCGAAGAGCGCGAACGAAAGAGGACCTCGGAGTTTGTGCGGAGCGACTCGACTCACAACGAACGCAACAACGAACGCGATGGGTGCCACGATCAGGTCGTGCAAGAAGTCGAAGCCGATCACGTATTTCGTGTACACGAATCGCGACGAGTACGTGTCGAATTGTCGGAGCGCGCCGCGAATTCCGAAACCGAACACCACAACGCCGATGCTCAGACCGATCCAAAACGCCAGCCCATGTTCGTTTCGTTCCGTTGTTTCCATCACCGCACCACGATTTCGTTGAGCCATTTGGTTTGTTCGACGCCAGGACGGTTGGGAGCGATGAGACGCACAGGGAATCCGTGGTCGGCGTGGAGTACTTCACCGTTCACTTCGAGCGCGAGCAGGGTGTCGAGGTCGCGGGCCTCTTTCGACGTGATGTCGGAGGAACCGTACGAGGGGCGTCGGGGGTTCGGATTGCGTTCCGATGCTGCAGGTGGGATCGACAACACCGTGATTTCGGCGTCGTGCGTGACGCCAGCCTTGTCGAGGATGGTCCGCAGCGACACGCCCTTCCACACCTGTGAGCTGCTCCACCCCTCAACGCACGCGATTGGGAGTTCGGCGGTGTGCTGGGGGAGCGCTCGTAATTCGTCGTAGGTGAACACAGTCGGTGTGATGCCCTGCCCATGCACGGTCATTCGGTACGCAGCGAGATCGATTTTCGCCAACCCAGCTCCGGCTGCCGTTCGGTTGACAGGAAACCCTTGCGGCCCAGCGTCAGTTCGCCGAGGGGCCAACAGCGCGAGTTTGCGCAACGGCTCAAACGATTGTCCGACGGTGAAGAGCGTGATCAGACCCGACGTTCCGAACGCGATGCCGAAGAATCCGCGACGGCTGACTCCACGTGACTTCGTCGTGTCGTCTTGGGACTCGACATCGTTTGCGACCGACGTGTGCTGTCGGCTGAGCGCGGTTCGCGTCGTATGAATTTTCGACCCGATGTGCACGATCAATGATCCGATCGTGATCCACGCTGCCCAGTAGTGACCTTCGGGGAAGTTGAACTTGCCGTACGGGTAGCGACCATTGATGTTGTTGATGCCGGAGAACAGCAGAAATAACGCGCCCCCAATCAATGGCAACAGGAAAATGCGTTCAAGCGCTTGGGCGAAGCTCTTGAACGGCGGCCAGGTGAACAGCTTTGGATAGACCGTCCAGAGCTTGGCGAAGAGCAGCGGAATGGCCGCGATCCCCGTGGCAACGTGGACGCCCTGGGTGAGGCGATACAGCCCGACTGGCCGTGGGAACGCGACAAACCACGACGCTGGATGTTGCAGCTCGTGTGAATACAGCCCCGTCAAAAAACATGTCGTGAAGGCCACACCGAGCGCGAGTCCAAGCACAGCCGCGGTGCGTTCGTCGTGGAGTCGACTCGAAAAAGCTCCTGGCTTGAACGGCCCCACCTTTGGCGGCGCCGGCATGCTGTCCCACATCTTGTTCATACTCATCGTGCCTCAGTGTGCTCGTTGGCCTCGCGCGTGACGCGAGCATCGACAAATGATGTGCGGCGGGCGAATTCGCCCTCGGGAGCGATCGCTGCAACAGAGATTGCGTCAGCGAATGTATCGACGTCGAGATGCACTCTGAGCGGAGCGGTTTGCAGCCCAAGCGCATCCAGTCGGCGCTGTTGGGCAACGCCAGTCGTTGATTCGCTCATCGGTACCCCTAAGAACACGTCGTCGTTGCACTGTTTGAGGCCGATACACCACCATCCACCATCGTCGGCGAGCCCGAGCGCGGCGTCGCTGCGACACAACGCATCTGCAGCGGCCGTGAGATCCGCGCTGCTGATCTGCGGTGTGTCCATGCCGACGAGTACGACTCTGCACGGCGCTGGCGAACTCATGAACACGTCGCGAAATGCGTTCGCCAACCGTTCGTCGAGCCCGCGGCCGTGTTGTGGAAGCACCTCAAATCCGTCTGGGAGCCAAGCGCCAGATACAC
Source organism: Acidimicrobiia bacterium (assembly GCA_038228615.1). Lineage (GTDB taxonomy): Bacteria > Actinomycetota > Acidimicrobiia > IMCC26256 > PALSA-610 > F1-120-MAGs023. The sequence continues at coordinate 9,398 of JBBRPC010000085.1, forward strand.
CGTCGAGGGCGAGCGCGTACCGATCTGCGGGAGTGGATCTGACGGTTTTCAAGGTGTCGATGATGGCGCCCTCAGCGAGAAACGCAGCTTCGTTCGGCGTGCATGGAGGACACAAGCGAGTCTTGACATGCCCGGCGACGGGTGCTTTGGCGATGACAAGCAGCGTGAGTGGCGTCGCGACGTTGAGTCGCTGCACGGGGGTCATCGCAGGTCCTTTGCGACTCGGCTCATATCTTGAATCGCGCGGAGCGTGCCTCTCACGGTTCCTGTTACCTTCGACACTCCGATACGTGGTGCATACGAGACGGGAACCTCTTGGATACGCCACTGCGCGCTGGCGGCTCGAAGCACCATTTCGAGTGGCCAGCCGAAGCGCCGGTCTTGCACGTCAAGGGCCAATAATTCCTCGCGTCGCGCCGCGCGCATTGGGCCCAGATCGGTCACTGCGATGTGAGCGCGGCGTCGCATGAACATTGCCAACGCGCTGTTCGCCGTCCGAGCGTGCCACGGCCACGCGCCGCGAACCGTCGGATTCCGAGCGCCGAGCACGAGGTCGGCCGTACCGGTGGCAACTGGATCGGCGACAGCCGGAAGTTCTTGCGGATCGAACGAGCCGTCGCAATCCATAAAACACACGATGTCGGATGTCGCCGCCAGGAGGCCCGCGTAGCAAGCTGCGCCGAACCCGCGTTGCGGTTCGTGTATCAGTATCGCCCCACAGCGTGTTGCCACCGCCCCGGAATCGTCGGTCGAGGCATTGTCGACAACGATCGCCCGGTAACCATCTGGAATCCGCGCGAGTACGCCCGGCAGTGCCGCGGCTTCATTCAACACGGGGAGGATGACATCGGGCACTGGTGCACCCTACGGGTTAACTTCGAATGTGTGCATCAAGATGTGAGTGGCGGGCGGCGGTCGCGGCGTTACATCCTCTTCGCCGCCGCGGCGTTGCTTGGATGGGCCGTTTTGTGGTGGACCACGAAACTGTGGGGTGAGCATCTGCTGATGCGCTACCCAATGAACCTCCCAGCTCCGCCGCTCGCGGGATTTTGGCATCGCAGGTTGAACCAAGCGGTGTTCCCAACTGCAGCCGCTGGGCTGCTGATCGCGTTTGGCCTGCCGGTCATCGCTGAACGCGCGCGGTGGTGGATAGCGCTCGCCGCTGGCGTGTTCACCACCATCGGATTCGCGAGCATCTTGACGCTGAACGACGGTTGGCGAGGATTCCAGGGTGGCGTCGATGATCCGTCCGGATTTCTCGCAGCACTCCCCAAAGTGCATTCGGTCGGCCAGTTCTTGCACGACTTCATTCGACTTATTCGAGAGGTGCGGGTTGGTATCCACGTGCAAGGCCACCCGCCCGGGATGGTGATCGTTGCGTGGGCCTTCAATCAACTCGGACAGCATGGCGGACGACGTTTTGCGATGCTCGTGATCGTTGCCGGAGCGCTTGGCGGCGGTGGCGTGCTGATTGTGGTTCGGCGTCTCGTTGATGAGACCACTGCGCGTCGAGCGCTTCCGTTTGTCGCGGTCGCTCCGGCGTGCGTCTGGATCGCGTCGACGGCAGACGCTTTCTTTGCAGGCGTCGCAGCATGGACGATTGTGTGCCTCGCCTACGCGATTACCACGACCGGTCGTCGTTCGATCGTGCTGTCAGTGGGTTGTGGGCTTGCCTATTTCTGCTGTTTGATGTTGTCATACGGCCTCGCGCTGTTCGCTATTCCCATCGTTGTCATGTGCGTGTGGCGACGACGTTGGGTACCGTGTGTCACGGTGTTCGCGACAGCTGGCGTGGGTCTGTTGCTCGTTCGTACCCAAGGGTTCTGGTGGGTCGACGGACTGCGAACGACGAAGATGATCTATTTTCAGGGTGTCGCTCGACACCGTCCACAGTCGTATTTTCTGTTCGCGAACATTGCCGCGCTTGGTATCGCTCTCGGTCCGATGATTCCCGTCGCCTACTCTCAACTTCGCGATCGTCGGGTTTGGATCTTGATCGGGAGTGTTGTTGTGGCGGTGATCGCCGCCGACGTCAGCGGAATGTCGAGAGCGGAGGTCGAACGAATCTGGTTGCCGTTCACGACGTTTCTGTTGGCCGGAGGGTCTGCACTGTGGCTCGGACCCCGGCCGCGAAGGGCTGCCCAACTCGCGTTGGTCGTGCAGGTGGGCTTTACAGTCTGGTTGCAGACAAATATGCAACTGTTTTGGTGAGAACGACGTTGGTTTGAAAGGCTCGGCGAGCATGCGTGTCGCGGTGACCGGCGCAGCCGGCTTTGTTGGTTCCCACATCGTCGACGAACTCATCGCGGCTGGCCATGCCGTGCTCGGGATCGATTGTCTGCTTCCGGCGGCGCACCTTGCACCGCCGACCTATCTGCACGACGACGCGAGTTACGCGTGGGTCGATCTCACTACCCCTGGCGCGCTTGAACCGCTGCTCGGCGACATCGACGCCGTGTGCCATCAGGCCTCGATGGTAGGACTTGGCGTGGATTTCGGAGATGTTGAGGCGTATGCGCACCACAACGATTTCGGGACTGCGGCGCTGTTAGGAGCGCTCCATCGCGTCGGGTTCTGTGGCCGAATTGCGCTCGCGTCGAGCATGGTGGTCTATGGCGAAGGACGGTACCGTTGTGCCGACCACGGTCGCGTGCGACCGGGTCCACGCCTGGTAGCCGATCTCGACAGCGGTCGCTACGAACCGCCGTGTCCGCAGTGCGGATTGGCGTTGATTCCTGAAACTGTGCCGGAGGACGCGCCGCTCGACCCACGAAATGTGTATGCGGCTACGAAACTCCATCAAGAGTTTTTGTGCCGTGCCTTCGTTCGCGAGCACGAAGATTGCGCGCTGACCGCATTGCGCTACCACAATGTGTACGGCCCGAGGATGCCCCGCGATACGCCCTACGCGGGTGTCGCGAGCATCTTCCGCTCCTCGTTGCAGCGAGGTGAGGCACCGCGAGTTTTTGAAGATGGTGGGCAGCAGCGCGACTTTGTGCACGTACGTGATGTGGCACATGCAAACGTGCTCGCGCTGACAAATCCGCAGCCATTTGATGGCGTTGCGAATGTTGCGAGTGGAACACCCCATACGGTCGGCGAGATGGCCGCGGCGCTCGCACATTCCTGCGCGGAGGTGCAGGGCACCGCGGTTCTGAGTCCCGACATCGTCGGCGGCTACCGGCTCGGAGACGTTCGTCACGTCTTCGCCTCGACCCAACGCGCTCGAGAGGAACTCGACTTCGTTGCGCAAATGAGCTTCGAAGATGGCATGCGAGAATTCGCGGTTGCAGCGCTACGAGATTGAAGAATTGAAGATCGGGTCGACGTTGCCGCCTGAGAGGATCACGCCGACGCGTTTGCCGTGAAGTGCTGGCGTGGAGCGCACCGCAGCGAGTGCGATGGCGCTGCTTGGTTCGATGAGTTGTTTGGTCCGTGTCCATGCGATGACCAAGGCGTCGTGAGTGTCGGTATCGGCAACGGTGATCATCGACGCGACATGCTCGCGAATGATCGCGAACGTCCGCGGCGAAAGTGACGTGAAGAGCCCGTCGCAGATCGTATTCGGCTGTGTTTGGGGGATCAGCACGCCGGCAGTGACGGATCGCGTCGCATCGTCGGCACCGGTTGGCTCCGCACCGAAGACTGCAATGCGGGTGGCGCCACGGCCCAATGCCGCGATACATGTCCCGCTCAGCAGCCCCCCGCCACCAACGGGCACGACGATGGCGTCGAGGTCGGGTACCGCGTCGATCAGCTCGCGCGCCGCTGTTCCTGCCCCGGCGATGACCTGATCGTTGTCGAAGGGATGGATTTCCATCGCACCTGTTCGTTCGCAGACCTCCATCAGCATCGCAATGCGTGCTGATTCTTGGGGTTCGCACTCTGTGATGGTCGCTCCATAACTCTCGACGGCAGCGCGCTTGACAGCGGGAGCATTCGATGGCATCACGATGTGTGCGGCGATTCCGCGCGTGCGAGCAGCAAGCGCAAGTGCTGCTGCGTGGTTACCAGAAGAATGGGCTGCGACGCCTCGCGCTGCAATCGAAGCGCTGAGTTGCTGCACAGCATTTGTTGCTCCGCGGTACTTGAACGCGCCCGCTTTCTGGAGGTGTTCGGCTTTGCAGAACACCGTTGCATTCGCCCAACGATCGAGTTGTTGGGATGTGATGACTGGCGTGCGGTGGACGAACGGCGCGATGCGAATCGCCGCGGCATCGACATCGCTGGATGTCACCACCATCAATAGC
>JBBRPC010000086.1:0-13481 GCA_038228615.1 Acidimicrobiia bacterium
CACGGGTGACGTACCTCAGCTAATGCGCGAGCTTCGCGTTCGAAGCGAGCGCGTGCAACATCGCTGGCGAAGGCGTCACGGAGGTGTTTCAGCGCGACGAGCTGGCCGCTCGATGGCCGGCGGGCGAGATAGACCGATCCCGCACTGCCGTGGCCGAGGATTCGGATCAGCTCAAGATCAGGCAACGCGATCTCACGCATGAGCGATGGTGTAGCACTGCCCGCATCGATTCGCGTTGCTGTGGGAGTTGGAGACCTCGTAGCATCCAATGTCAATGCGCACAGTCGGAGGTCCAATACGTGGCTCATCTCGAGGGATATAGCGCGCAAGGCCGCAAGGTATTTTCGCTTCCGACGGATGCCGTGACGGCTGGCCGTGCGAACGACGCGGGAATTCGACTCGAGGGCGATGGCGGCATTTCGCGTCTGCACGCGCTCTTTGAGCGTCTCGAAGGCGGTTGGCGGCTATCTGATCTCGGCAGCCGCAATGGAACCTTCGTGAATGACCACAGAATCGCGGCGCCAGTTGCCCTACGTCCCGGCGATGAAATTCAGATTGGCGCCTGGCGGCTCGCGTTTTTCGACGAGCATGCCGATGGGGACGGCACGTTGCTCGACGCCGATACACGTCTGGCGCTACCCGACGCAGCATCGGTGGTCGACCTCTCGATGCGCGAGCGTGAGGTGCTCACATTGTTGGCTCGCGGTGACACCGACGAGCAAATTGCAGGCGAGCTGTTCATCTCAGTCGCGACCGTTCGATCACACCTCGATCGCATCCGCGACAAGACAGGTTGTCGCCGCCGCCCCGAACTGACCCGCTACGCGGTCGAGCAGGGCATTGTGCCGCCGCGGCGCGATCGCAACTGATACTCCCGAGCACAACTGACGGAGAATTTCGCGTTGTCGGCACTCAGCGCGCGGGAAGCACCATGATCACCGGTTCATAGTCGAGCAGATCAGGCGCGGTTCCTACGGCGCGGCCACGCGAATCGGTTCGGTTGCGTCCCGAACACCATGCAATGAACGCGACGCGACCAGCCGGCCCCCACGTCGTGACGTTCCCCATATTCGCAGCCCACGAACCGTTGGAGTCCTGCCACGATCCTGGTCCCGAAAGCACGACGCGCTTGTCGTGTACCGGCGGTGCGAGTGTAAAGCCGCCATCGAATGTCCCCGGCGGGCGTTGAATGTTGAACATCGGAATTGTTCCGTTGGGACATGGCGTGATCGAGCGAAACAAGAGGTTCCGCGACCCGGACGGACCCGTTGTGTTGACAACGAATTTCGCCTTCACGTTGGTCGCGGTTGTCGCCGCAGGTTTGTTGACAGCGGGTGTCGTCACACGCCGAGTTGAATCGTGAGCGTTCGCGGCCACGACGCCGACAGCTCCGAGTACGGCGACCGCCGCAGTCGACGCGATGATCTTGGTCGAAGTTGAGAGCCTCGCGATCCTGGCGCGGAGCGGTGAGTGATTGCGTGCCCCGTGCCTGGTGTCGAGACGTGCACTGGCGGTGCGAGTGGCGATGACACCCGCTGCAAGGCCGGCGATGGTCGCACTCGCGAGCCAAAGTGGTCCGAGGTCGCGCTCGGCTGCGCCTTCGAGTGCCGCGGCAAACGCTTCAGCGGAATCAGGCCGGTCGTTGGCGTCCTTTGCCATGGCCCAGTTCACGACAGCGCCAATGTGATCGGGTATTTCCCCCAGGTTGGGGAGGGGCGCCGAGACGTGCGCGTTCATCACGGCTAGTGGGTCGTTGCCGCTATACGGAGGCTCGCCCGTGATGAGTTCGCGGAGTACGCAACCAGCCGCGTAGATGTCACTGCGAACGTCGAGCGCGTCGCCGCGTATTTGTTCTGGGCTCATATACGCAGGGGTGCCTTCGACAGTCCGCCACGGCGCTTCGTGGGTGTGATCGACGACGAGTCCGAAGTCGGTCAACTTCGACGTACCTTTCCGATCGACGAGGATGTTGGCGGGTTTGAAGTCGCGATGGACGAGCCCGAGATGATGTGCATGACCGAGCCCGGTCAAAGCGCCGATCAAGACGCCACATGCCTGCGCTGCCGTCAACGTTCCGGCCTGTTCGAGCACCACGCTCAGCGGCGCGCCGTCGATGTACTCCATTGCGAACCAAGCCTCGCCGACGGAGATCGCATGGTCGTACACCGCGACACAATTCGGATTGTCGAGTTGTTGCATTGTCTCGACTTCGCTACCGAATCGGGTGCGGAACGTTGCGTCACTCGCGAGCGCGTTGTCGAGAATTTTGACGGCTACCAATTCGCCGAGTGCGCTTCTGGCACGAAAGACGACACCCGTCGCACCTCGGCCAAGTTCTGACTCGAGCGTGTACTTACCAACCGTCGCGTCCATCGGTGATCCTTTCGAAGACTCGTTGTGATCATCGCGCTTGGCGATATACGCCGGCCATCCTCAACATTGCCTACGCGAGATGGGCAACGTTGGTTATTTCGGCCGATCGCCATCGTCGCCTTCGTGTCGCATTCTTGAAGCACACGCGGGCTCGAAGAAACGTCCGGTGGAATAAGGGAGAAATGTCATGGCGACAATCGAAATCAACGAAATTGCAAGCACCGACGGCGTCACGTCCGCGGATCTGGCGGTGTCAGAGGACAGTGGTCTGCGACACGTCGTGAATGTGCGGCTATTGACCGGCGCAGGAGGCGCGATCGGTGCGGCGCCCCTCTTTCCATGGGTGCGCTACACGGGTTTGATCTCAATGGCGACGCACCCCAAGGGCGTTGCCGTTGTCATCGGTTGGTTGTTCGCGGCGCTGCTGATCTACGCCGCCTCGCGGGCATCACGCTCCACATTGTCGGTCAAGCTTGCTGTCTGCGCGGCCAGTGCTTGCGTTTTGAGCGCTATCACTGGTGTGTTCGTCATTGCAGGATGCAACGCCCACAACACGCTGTTCGAGCGTGCCCAGCCCGGCCTCGGTGTCTACTTGTTGCTCGCTGGTGCCGCCGCCGGGATTGTTGGGCTCGTGCGGAACCAATGTCGCAAGATGTAGCAGGACACCTCAAAAGCGTCGACTGAAGTTCTCAAGCCTCGGAGGGGGATGGCCAATGATGCCCGTCCCCCTCCTTGGTTGATCAGGGCCATCGCAGTTCAGCCGTTATCTGAGACAGTCGCATCGGGGTCGCTTGCACGCAGCAAGAACGTCAGCACCGTCGCCCCGATTTGCACGTCAACGCCATGGCGGAGCGGTGTGGCATCAACGATGCGTACACCATCGACGCGGGTGCCGTTGCGACTCGTATTGTCGCGAATCCACCAGCTGCCGTGACGGAACTCCACCGTTGCGTGGTGACGAGAAACCAATTCATCGCCGCCGAGCACGATGTCGCTTGCCGCGTGGCGACCGATCGTCGTGCCCGCCGCATTGAGCGTTGCGTTGCTCAACCCGATCGAGCTCTGCATCGTGAACTGTGCAGCTGTTGAGAACCCTGTTGCGTTGAGCGAAGACGGCACCTCGACCGCGCTCTCGCCGAACGACTGATCTGATGGGATCGCGTCGCGACCTGGCATAACTACTTCGAAGATGTGCTCATCTCGACGGAGCCCGGTGAGGCTGTGGCGTCCGAGTTCGCGCAGTTGCGCGCCAGGGGGCATGTGATCCGCGAGGAGTTGGGCTGTTGTGGCTGAAAGGAGAATCTGTCGACCCTTTGCCAGCGCTCGAATGCGCGCCGCTCGATTGATGGCGCCGCCCATATAGTCACCGTCGCGTTCGACCACCTCGCCAGAATGAAGCGCGATCCTCACCTGCAACAGGATGTCGTCGGGCCATATGTGCTCCTGGATGGCAAGCTGTGTCGCGGTGGCCGCGTCGAGTGCGTTCGTCACGCGACTAAAGACGCTGAACGTGCTGTCTCCCTCGCCGCGTGAGCGAATGAGCTCGCCGTTGTGTTGCGCGACGACTGCAGCGATCAGGGCATCGTGCGTGGCGATCACCTCAGGCGCGACATTGGGGTGGAGATCCCACAGCGGCGTCGACCCGACGATGTCGGTCATCATGAAGGTGACGACACCGGTAGGCAACAAGATCAAACACGCTTCCAGGAAAGCCGAGTGCCGTCCGCCAATTGCTCCTGGATGACTCCGGGGTGGCACTGGTACCTCACGTTGGTCGTCGTGGGGAGTGGTGTACCGAACTGCGCGACGACCTGCGGCTCGTCGTTGGGTCCGGCAGGATACGTCTGGACAACGTGAGACGACCAGGTGCTCGGCATGGGTATTTCGGAGTTGGTGTGGGTGCGAAACATGTTGGACGACAAACCTCTGACAGTCACTTCAACCCGTCCACCAACGAACACCTGCGAGCGGGAGTAGTCGTAGCGTTCGAACCCGACGGCACGGATCGACCGGACGATTCCCACGCCCCCGCTGAAGATCCGTGGCTGCCCATGAGTTGGTGTGGTGAGCATCCAGTTTCCAACCAGACATGGATCGATTGAGCTCGATGACGAACTCACTGGCGCGAAGCTTGGGATGTGGTTGGCCGGGTGGCTCGATGGTGAACGCACGATTGTGGCACCGACCACGACCGCGAGAGTGCTGGCCGCCGCCACGGTTCCGGCGATGAGGGTGACTCGTGCTCGTGTGGTTCGGGCGTCACGCGACTTTGGCCGGCTCCCCGGCTGGGTCAGTGCTGTTCCAATGGAGCCAACGACAAGGCCCGCCAAACTTGCAGTTGCAAGCCAGCCCGGTCCGAGATCGCGTTCGGCAGCGTCGTCGAGTTCGGCGGCGAACGCCGCAGCTGTAGGCGGGCGACCGGCTCGGTGTTTCGACAGCGCGCGATAAACGACGTCGCCGACGCGCTCTGGCAGTTCGGCCACCGACGGAAGAGGCGCCTCGACGTGCGCTTGGAGTACTCCCATCGGCGTATCGGCGAGGTATGGAGGTCGACCGGTCAGCAATTCGTAGAGCACCGCGCCAGCCGAATACACGTCGGATCGGGCGTCGAGTTGTTCGCCCCGTACTTGCTCAGGACTCATGTAGGCGGGACTGCCCTCGACCTTGCTCCATGTTGGCTCGCTCACTCCGCGGTCGACGACAAGACCGAAGTCGGCGAGTTTCGACTCCCCATTTCGGTCGACGAGCACATTGGAAGGCTTGAAATCGCGGTGGAGCAAACCGAGAGTATGCGCGTATTCGAGACCGTGGAGCGCGCCGGTCATGACACCGCATGCCTGTGCACGTGTGAGCGACCCCGCGTTGGCAAGCACCGCGCTGAGCGTCGCACCGTCGACATACTCCATCGCGATCCAAGCGTCGCAGCCAGACTGCCCGACGTCGTAGACGGCAACACAACGTGGGTGTGCGAGTCGACGCATCGCGTCGGCCTCGCTGCCTAGGCGGTCTCGAAAGGTTGGCAGCGCAACCAACGTGGGCCACAGAACTTTGAGCGCAACCGAGCCGCCGTCATCGATGCGCCGCGCGTGATACACGATCCCCGATGCGCCGCGGCCCAACTCCGCGTCGACGAGATAGTCGGCGATCCTCACCATCCCAGAAACCAACCTCAAAGTCGTGACGCCGTCCCGAAATGCTAGTTCCATTCAATCTTCGATTGCACGCAGAAATGCCCAACGCGATTGGGTAGATGTGACCATGCCGTTTGCGAGGCCACTTCCGCAGACTGTTGGTAGGGAATCCTCCCTACCAACAAAGGAGCACGTCATGAACCACACGTTTCGCAATACCCGCACGGACAACACCCGTTTGCTCCATGATCGGGCACGCAAAATAAGTGCCAGCGTCGCAGTGGCTGCAACCTTGGCTGTCGGTGCGGCGATGATCTCGCCCAGCGGGGCTTCGGCCGCAAGCCCGAACCTTGGCACGACGTTGCATGCCGGATCCACGATGGCTCCTGGCCAGTACCTCCAATCGGCCGATGGGCGTTACCAACTCATCATGCAGGGCGACGGCAACCTGGTCATCCACAACTCGGCCGGTGCGGTGCTATTCCAGTCGGAGACGTACAACAACCCAGGAGCGTGGGCAGTGCTGCAAACAGACGGCAACTTTGTCGTCTACGCCGCCTCTGGGCGTTACATCTGGACGTCGCACACCCAAGCCGGTGCTGGTGCCGTGCTTGCCATGCAGACCGATGCCAACCTCGTGATCTATGCCGGATCACGTGCGGTGTGGGCAACGATGACTGGCATCGCGGCAACGTCAGGCAGAACCCTCGCTTCGAACCCTGGAGCATCCGGACAATGCACTTGGTGGGCCGAAAATCAAGCCGCCAGCTACAACTTCCACTACATCAACACGTTTGGTCCGAACAACGGCAATGCCAAGTTTTGGGCAGGCAATGCCGCGGCGAATGGTTGGAGGATCGGAAGTACTCCGAGAATCGGATCGATCGCCGTGTTTCAGCCTGGAGTCGCTGGGGCTGGGAGTGTCGGCCATGTTGCTTGGGTCGAAGATTTCTATCCGAGCACGAACACGATGTTGATTTCGGAAATGAACTGGAAGGGCCCCGGAATCGTCGATGAACGTACCGTGTCCGGCGCGGCCGGCACAGCCGGACTGCAATACATCTACATGGACGCATGACCAACAATCCGTTGCGACTCGCCGCCCGGTCGACGACCGGGCGGCGAGTCGCGTGCGGACTCAAGCGCGAGGAGTGCGGTGACCATCGAAACGACGCGTCACGTGGTGGCGGCGGAGACACGTTGGTAAGTGCAGTGGCCGCCATCGATGGCGTGCAGTCCAAAACCGAGTTTGTCGAGTACGCGTGCCGACGCGACGTTGTCGGCTTCGGTAGTGGCGACAATCCGCGCGACGCCAAGTTCCGAAATGTGTTCGGCTAGGGCACCGACTGCCTCGGTAGCGAACCCGCATCCCCGCGCCGACTCGGCCATGCCGTAGCCGATCTCGACGGCATCGTGGGCGCCAGCAACCGCGAACCAACCGCAGTCACCGACGATGACGCCGTCGGATGTTCGCACAATGATCCAAGTGCTGCTCCCCGATGCTTCAGATTCCTCTAGCACGCCGTACGCGATGTCAACAGTGTCGCTGTGGGGGTAGTCCACAGCGACATCGAAGCCCGACACATCGCCGCTCACTACTGCGCGCGCGAACGTGACGGAGAAGTGCCGCAGTTCGAGACGTTCGGTCCTGAGGATTTCACTGTCGCCAACAGTGCCAAGCGTCGTATGTTCGGTGGGGTCGCTCACAGCTTCATTGTCGCGCTGAAGATATGCATCTGCTGCAACTACGGTGACGCGATGAGCGACAAGGGAACGTCGATTGTCACGGGTGCAAACTCCGGTATTGGCCTAGCGACGGTGCTCGAGCTCGCACGACGCGGTTTTCGAAGTGTGGGGACGGTCCGCAGCGACGTCAAGGCCAAGATTGTGCACGATGCGGCCAGTGCCGCCGGGGTGCAGGTGCACACGGCCGTGCTCGACGTGACTGACGCGTCCGGCTGCGAAAAGGTCATCGCGGAGTTCGAGCCGAGCGCGCTCGTGAACAACGCCGGATACTCAATCACCGGCGCGATTGAGGATGTCACCGACGAAGAGGCCCGCCATGCGTTCGAAACTATGGTGCTCGCACCGATGCGGCTTGCGAGGCTCGCGATTCCGATGATGCGCGAACGTGGCGGTGGGCGGATCGTCAACGTGTCGTCGATCTATGGGAGAGCGGCTACGCCGCTGACCGGCTGGTACCAGGGTGCGAAGCACGCGCTCGAAGGTTTGAGCGATGCGTTACGCATGGAGGTTGCGCGCGACAACGTCAAGGTCGTGCTCGTCGAACCCGGTGGGTTCAAGACCGGAATCTGGGAAGAGACCCAACGCGAGATCGCAAAGCGTGCTGGTTCGCGCTTTGATGCGAACTACGAACGCACCCTGCGCACGACGGGTCTCATGCACCCGATCATGGGCGACCCCGTCACTTGTGCGCGCGTGATCGGGAACGCGCTGACGACGTCGCGGCCTCGGGCCCGGTATCTGGTCGGCTACGACGCACATGTGTTGGCATTGTGGTCGAGCCTCACGCCAACCGAGGTGAAAGACCGCATCGTTCGGCTCACCCTGGGGTTGTAAGCGGTTCAGACGCCCGCCCTCACAACGCGAGCTGAAAATAGCCAAGAGGGAGGCGCCCGCTGGCTTTCAGCGCGGTTTCAGCGGCTTGTCCGAAAGTAGGAACTGCCGGACCGCTCAGCCGGGCGTCGGCATCGAATTCCTACATAGGAGCCAAGATGCAACCACTCAGGTACCACGCCAAAGTCAAAACGGGTCTCGGCGCATTGGCCATCGCAGTCGCGTTCGCTGGTGTTTCTCCCTCGTTGGTGGGGCGTGCCGACGCCGCTACTGGCGCTGCAAGTGAACACGCACATCGTCACGGGGCGGGTGGCGTCGTCAGCAACCATCACCTGACGCCCTCGAAATCGACGAGAATCGGCGCGACGCTCGCCGCGAGCGCCAACATTTCCCAGTGGGCTGTGCCTGTCGGGAACCAAAGCTCGGTGAACAGCTGCGTCGCCTGGGCAATCGACTACGCCATGATGGGTTGGTATGCCCGCCACGACGGCATCGCCGGCCAACCGTTCGCGCCGATGTATACCTATACCCAACTTGATCACGGCCAGAACAAGCCGACGTACACGAACCAAGCACTCGACATTGCCAAATCGCAAGGCAACGACAACACCGCCGACTACGGCACCGCGAACGCCGCGTACTGGGACTACAAGACGCTGCCGTCGACCTCGCAACACGCGAACGCGGCACGGTGGAAGATCCGGGGCTACACGCAATTGACCACGGTGACCCAGATTGAGACTGCGCTCGCAAACGGTCAACCGGTTGCCATCGGATTCAACTACCGCAATGGCTTCGAAGCTCCGGTGGGCAACATCGACAACGACACGACGTCAGCCATCATCGGTGGTCACGAGGTCTTGGCGTTGGGATACAGCACCTCCGGTTTGTGGATCCAAAACTCTTGGGGCACGGGATGGGGCCTGAGTGGGTACGCGTACCTCTCGTGGGCTGTCGTGAGCCAAGACGTCACGTCGGCGTACACGATCTCGGGTCTTGTGAGTGCGAGCAGCACCGATGTCACGCCACCAACCGTGACTGCACCGGTGGCCAAGCCGGAGCTCAATTCGAGCGCCGCGACGAACGGTCTCACGCGCTACGACGTCACGTGGAGTGCCAACGACGCCAGCGGTATCGCTGCGACGAATCTCTACTACTCGATGGATGGTGGCACCTGGACGGCCACGACGCTCTCAAGCGCAACGGCAACCTCGGCTCCATTCAATCTCACGCCAGGACATCGGTACCAGTTCGCTGTAAGTGCCCGTGACGGCGCTGGGAATTGGAGCAACTATCAGTACAGCCCAACGTCTGGCATGGCCGAGTTCCAAGAGAACTCGACGTACGTCTCCTACACAGGCCAGTGGCAGTACGCAGCGTTCGCTGCTGCCGTTGGTGGCCAGATCGCCATGACTTCGCAAGCCAACGCCTCAACGTCGTTCACCTTCACTGGCAACAGCATCGCTTGGATCGCTTCTCGAGACACCAATCGGGGCAAGGCTTCTGTGTACTTCGATGGCGTCTACCAAGGCACCTGGGATTTGTATGCAGGAGTCGCTCAGCCACGTTCGGTTGTGCTTGCTTGGAATGCAACGACAGTGGGCACGCACACGCTGCGAATTGTGAATCAAGCGACCGCCGGCCGCCCGACGATCGACATCGACGCCTTCGCCATCACCGGCTGATGCGCTGCTGTTCATCGACGACGACGTTGCCCCTGACCGCTGCGATTCGAGCGATCGGGGGCAACGGCGCGTCGCAACCTCACAGCGTTGCACCATTTGCACCCTGTATGCGATACTTGGGTGCAAGGTTCTGGCCCCTACAACTGACCCGAGGGGGACTGTTGCACATCACCCAGCACGTGACTGAACTGCAACACCACAGCGTGCGGGCTGTTCGCCGAACCATCGGCCGAATGCGCGCGTCGACGACACTTGTGGTGCTCGTCTCGCTGTTCGTCGCTTCGATGGCCACCGTTTCGAGCGTCGTGGGTCTCGGCTCGTCGGCGGCCGCAAACCCGGTGTGCACGCACAATTGGAACGCTGCAAGCACGACGGGCGATCACGTCAGCTGGGGCGATCCCAACAACTGGACACCCACCTCAGTGCCAGGAACGAACGCGCTCGACGTTGCGTGTGTCGCGGCGGGCAATGCCGTTGTCATGAACCAAAATGATCAGTACACACTGACGGCGGTCTCGATCGGCGGCATGCTCACGATCAACTCCGGCGGTCGGTTACTCCTCGACGGTGATCCCACGACCGCCGCGTCGAAGATCGCGCAACTCAACCTCAACTCTGCAACACTCGGTGGCACCGGAACCGTCACGATCACCGTCGCGATGAATTGGCATTCCGAGCCGTTCGACGTCAATACGGGCATCGGTGGCGCGGCCACGATGACGACACGTGATCTCAACGTGATCCCTCCGGCCGGGACAACGGTCACGCCTCCGTCGAGATTTGGTGTGACGGCGATCGGCACCGGCGCGACGCTCACGGTCGACGATTCGGCCGCGGTCGGTTGTGGCGACGGTGACGCGAGCGGTGTCAATTTGCGCGATGGTCGACGGATCGTGAACAACGGGACGTTTGTTATGGCGAAGTGCGCCTACGTAGCCGCCGACTGGGGCACGTTGTTTACGAACAACGGAACCGTACGACTACTCGGTGCGGTCGGTTACTTCGAAGGGTTTCTTGGCAGCGATCTTGGGTGGCCGACAAGCCCGCCAATTTTCAATAACAAGACGAACGCGGTCATTCGTCGCAGCACAAACGTTGGATCGTTCACGATGGCAGCGAAGTTCGCGAACACAGGATCGATCATGATCGCGAACGGCACGGCTCTTGGGATTCTCGACACGGTTGCGAACAACGTGACACAACTCAACGGGACGCTCTCGCGCAACGCGACTGGCGCTGTGGGCACCAACCGCTGTTTGCCGCAAACCGTCACGGAGCCCTGCGTGGCAGCGGTGGTGCAAAGCGAAGCATTCCAGAACTCTGCCGACCTCGCTGCGACCACGGCGACCGTCAGTTTGCAGCAGAACGCCAACAACGTCGGCGGGTTTTATGGCTCGACCGGCAAGCGCGTGGCTGGTGAACAACTCACGTACACCGCGACCGGTGGACTGCCAACAAGTGCAGCGCCCTACATCATCACGATGAGCGGCGGGCCCGCACTCGGCAGTACGGCCTCGCAGTATTCGGTGGGATCCAACGGTGTTGTCCTGGTTGCGTGCACGCCGATCGTCACGACGCCCTGTTTGGCCGCCGCGCCAAAAATTGTCAACGGCACGTTGATCATCAAGGTCAGGACGACGATCGGATCGGGGACCGTAGTCCCGCTCGGGCCGCGCCTTTATCGGTAGCTCGCGAGGGTCCTGTGGGCCAACGCAACAATGTCGCCAAGCGACCGACGCCGGTTCGCGTCGACGAGCCGAATCCGTCGCGTGTCATCGAAACCGTCGAATGCGCTCGCTCGCCGAGTCGCGTACATTTCACGTTCGATCTTCGGTGTGCGCGCGTTGACCCGGTCGCGTAACGCGTCGGCGGCGCAGAACACCTTTCGCGCACTGTCGAGATCGTTGGCGTCGGCAGCCACAGCACCGATACCTTCGAGACTCCACGAGAGTTCCAGCACACGCCCGAGTCGCGCCGCGGCGTCGATTGCGAGCAAAAACGCGTGGCGTGCCGCTTGTGGGTCCGTTGGAGCCATCAGTGCTCGCATGCCTCGGACGCGACTTCGGTAACACGTGAGCTGTGCGAACTCGTTGTCGGATACGAGGTCGAGGCTGGCGCGAATCAGATCATCCACGCGATCGACATTGTTCGATAGCAACTCGAGCTCTGCGAGCGTCACCATCGCGTACGCGACCTCATCCGGATCGTTGCCTTGGGCATCGTCGAGATGGATCTCAAATTCGTCGCGTGCCGTCACGAGGTCGCCGCGCTCCTCGGCGAGCCATCCTTTCAGGTATCCGACCATCCGCATCGCCGACTCGCGGCCGTTCTCATCGGCGAGACGTAGCGCATCGTTCGCGCATTGTTCGGCATCGTCGAGGCGACCTTGTAGCGCTGCGATGTCGCACAGGCTGATCAGGACATCAGCGGAACGTCCTTCCTCGCCTCTGCTGGTGAATCCAACCAGTGCCTCGTTGAGAAACGCGTCGGCGACGATGAAATCGTCTCGACTCGCATGAATGGTGCCAGCAGCAAAGGCGAGGCTCGGTTCCAAGGCGCCACTCGTGAGTTCCAACGTTCGTTGTAGCGCTGCCATTGCCTCGGTGAATGCGCTCGCACGAATCCAGCTGTCGCTCAACGCCGCGACGAATCGGCCGGCGAGTTCGACATGGGGTGCATCAAGCGCGAACCGGAGCGCGGCCCGGACGTTGCCGTTGTCGTATGCCAGGCCAGCCGCGACGGCATCTGCGCACCACTGCGCGTGGCGCAGGCGGGCGTCGGTTCCGGGCTCTGGGCGCAACATCCTGACGGTGAACAGCAGACGGATCCGAGATGCTTCACTTGGGTCGCTGCGGACAAGCGAGTGTTCTGTGAGCGAGCTGACCGCTGCAACCAGGTCGTCGTGGTCGAGATCGAGCACCTCCGCGGCGTCTGCGATGGTGAACCAATCGGCAAACACGACCAGATGATCGAGGACCCGAAGTGCCGATTCTGGAAGCAGCGCCAGGCTCCACGACGCCGTTGCTTCCAACGTACGGTGCCTCGCCGGAAGGCCGCGTGGCGCGTCAAGCCGAAGAGAAGCATGTGCGTCGATGTGCGTGAGCAGTTGTTTGGCGTCGAAGACGCGCACACCTTGCGCGGCCAATTCGATCGCGAGGGGCAGTCCGTCGAGTCGTCGACACAATGCAGCAATAGCGTGTCGATCGCTTCCGTCGAAGTCGGCGCGCACCGCGAGTGCCCGAGAAATGAAAAGGTCGACTGCCGACTCGAGATCGTCGTCGTTGCTGTCGAGCGCAGGTACAACAAAAAGCCGTTCGGCAGTCAATCGCAATGGTGCGCGGCTCGTGGCAACGACGCGCACGTTTGCTGTTGCTGCGAGGAACTCGGCGAGCGCCGGAGCGATGTCGAGGACTTGTTCGACGTTATCGAGAACGAGCACCAACGGTTGGTCACCGATGTGGTGCGCCAACGATGTGATCACCGATTCGGCTGGCCGTTCCTCGACGCCTAACGCCGCTGCGACTGTTGGCAGCGCGAGCGCGGCATCGGTGAGCTCGGAAAAGCCGACGAATGCCACGGCGGTCCCGGCATCGCGAGCTTGGCGAGCGTATTCGAGTGCCACGGTCGTCTTGCCGATTCCGCCAGGCCCGATCAGCGTCAGGATGCGCTCGTTGGGTTGCATCGACTGAATCGTCTCGTTGAGACGAACAAGTAG
>JBBRPC010000087.1:0-13475 GCA_038228615.1 Acidimicrobiia bacterium
GGTCGAGCTTCGGGACACGCTCCATCACTGCCTTGATAATCAACGCAGAGAGATCGTCGGGGCGCATGTCGACGAGCGAGCCTTTGTTCGCGCGGCCAATCGGTGTGCGGGCGTAGGCAACAATGACAGCTTCGGTCATGACACTCCTAGGAGAAAGAGATCTCGCATCAGCAGTTTCGCCAGCGGATCATTCGTGTAGTTCATTCGTGTGGATCATTTGGGGGTCCTGACAGTTTCCTCGCAAACGGTGCGCCAGAACGAACCGTAGAAGTGCCACAATGACGTCGTGGCGGAGGCAGTGATCGAGGTCGAAGGTTTCCACCAGCGCTTCGGAACCTTCGAAGCTGTGGCTGGAATCGATCTCTGCGTGGCGAGAGGCGAGATATTCGCGTTTCTCGGCCCAAACGGCGCCGGAAAGACCACAACAGTTGAGGTGTTGGAGGGATTCCGGGCGCCGACCGAGGGCAACGTCCGCGTGCTCGGTGCGGCTCCGATGGCGGATGCGCAGGGCCTGCGCAGCCGGGTCGGAATCGTGCTGCAAGAAGCTGGGCACTTCGCTGACCTCACGCCCGCAGAGGTGATCACCGCGTGGGCACGCTTTTATCCGCGACCTCGCCGAGTCGCGGAGGTGCTCGACCTGGTCGGCCTCACCGACCGAGCGTCCGTCCGGGCCAGAAATTTGTCCGGGGGCGAGCAACGGCGCCTGGATCTCGCGCTCGGGATCGTTGGCCGCCCCGAGGTCTTGTTTCTTGATGAACCGACGACTGGTTTTGACCCTGCGGCGCGGCGGGCAACCTGGGACGTGATCGAAGGTCTCGTCGAGCACGGCACGACAGTGTTTCTGACGACGCACTATCTCGAGGAAGCGCAACGCCTCGCCGATCGGATCATGGTGATCGCAGCTGGTCGGATTGTGGCCGAAGGGACACCCGACGATCTCGGCGGTCGCGATCTCGCCCCCGGGTCGCTCCAGTTTGTTCTGCCTGGTGGCCTGACGCTCGCTGATCTACCAATAGTTGCCGACTGTGCCGTCGAGTTACTCGACGGCACAGTCGTAGTGACGACCCATGCGCTGACCGCCGCGACAGCAACCATGACTGGTTGGGCCGTAGCACGCGACCTGGAACTCGTTGGTTTATCGGTGACCCGCCCATCGCTCGAAGACACCTACCTCGACATCGTGGCCCATCGCGCCGAGTTGCCAACTGATGCCATATGACCAGCGATGGACTCTCCACACGCGCGATGACCGTTGCGTATTTCCGACTGGAACAAAAGGTGTTCTGGCGCAACAAGGCATCGATGGCATTCCAGTTTCTGTTACCGATCATGTTCGTTGTCGTCTTCGGTGCCCTGTTCCAGAACAACTCACCGGTCGGCGGGATTCGCTACAGCACGTATTTCGTTGCAGGCATGGTGGGTGTCTCTGTACTTGCAACCGGATTCTCCAACCAAGCAATCACCGTCTCGTTCCAGCGCGATCTCAAACTTCTGAAACGATTACGCGGCACGCCGCTGCCCCGCAACGCGTTGTTCATTGGCAAGATCCTGTCGAGCGCGGCGACCGCTGTTCTACAAATTTCCATCATCCTGGTACTCGGACGGCTGATCTACAACATCGGCATGCCCCAGAATTGGCTTCCGTTTCTCATAGCTGTCACGTTCGGTGTTGTCATGTTTTCGACGCTCGGTATGGCCTATAGCGCAGTGGCCCCGAATGGAGACGCGGCTGTACCCATGGTGCAGTTGCCGTTCATCTTGATGCAGTTCGTTTCAGGCTTGTTTTTGCCATTCCAGACAATGCCGAAGTGGTTGCAGCTTGTCGCCGATCTGCTTCCGCTTCGGTGGTTCATGGATATGGTTCGGGCCGCGTATATCGGAACGAACTACATGGGAGCCTTTCACGAAACGTCATTCAGGCCCTCGCGGGTCCACGGAGTAGTCGCGATCACGTCACAATGGCCTGCGTATCTTGTACTCGGCGCGTGGTTCGTGATCGCGGGGGTATACGTACTGGACAGCTTTCGGTGGGAGAACCGTCGATAGAGTCGGTGCGGTATGACAGCTGAAACGATCGGAGCAGAGCATCATCGCTCTCATCGAGCCGGGTGGCTGCGCGCCGCGGTACTCGGCGCCAACGACGGCATCGTGTCGGTGGCAAGTCTCGTCATCGGCGTCGCCGCAGCTGGCGGCCCACGCAGCGGCATCACAACAGCGGGCTTCGCCGGCTGGATCGCTGGCGCGATGTCGATGGCGACCGGCGAATACGTTTCGGTATCGAGCCAACGCGACACCGAACACGCCGACCTGACCGTCGAGCGCGAAGCGCTCCAGCGCAACCGCGTCGGGGAGATGCGCGAACTCGCAAAAATCTACGAGGGACGCGGGGTTGAACCAGGCCTGGCTCGACTCGTCGCGGATCAACTCATGGCCCACGACGACATCGGCGCCCACATGCGCGACGAGCTTGGCATCACCGAGATCAGCTCGGCCCGGCCGCTCCAGGCAGCCTGGACCTCGGCGGTGGCGTTCACCATCGGCGCGGCGCTTCCTTTGTTCGCAATGCTGCTGGCGTCGTCTGCCATCCGGATTCCGCTCACCGCCATTGTCGCGTTGCTGGCACTCCTGGGCCTCGGCGTCGTCGGCGCTCGCATTGGAGGTGCCCCACCAGGGCGGGCAGCGGCGCGAGTTGCGTTTTGGAGCACGCTCGCTATGACATGCACCTGGGCCATCGGACGCATCGTCGGGGCGAATATCTGACGAGGTTCTGGCGCGAACCGCTCGGATCGGACTACGGTTACCTGGTACTCGCCGACCAAACTGGAGTTCCGATGGATCGCCGCAAACGAAATCTTGCCACGAAGGTTGCCACGATTGCGGCAGTCACATGCATTGCTGCCACGGTGGCCAACACGGGAACTGCGTCTGCGCGCACCACACAACGAGTCGCGACCCACACCCCCGCGCAAGCACATCGCGCGTGGTGCAACTTCTCCGACACGCTGCCGATGACCGACATGTCGGATCAGCAGATGATGGACGAAATGGACTTCTACCCCATGATGAAGCACAATCTGGGGGCAAAGGAGTGCTCCAAGGTTGTCGTCGATCTGGTATCCGCAAAGCGCTACGGGTTGCAGTTCCGCACCGCTGGAGCAGCTATCGCCGCTGGCTACCACATGGTTGCGCCGTACGTCCCCGGCCAGGGTGCCCACTACATGGGTCCGCAAGGCTTTTCGTCGACGTTCGATCCGATGATTCCGAACTTCTTGCTCTTCGGTGGGAATGGTCCTAACGCTCCGCTCGTCGGCCTCATGTGGCTCGTGCAGTCGGGTCAACAACCGCCGACCGCTGGCCTGCCAGGTGGCAACGATCATTGGCATCGTCACGGCATGGTGTGCATGGTCAACGGCATCATCATGGCGGAAAATATCAGCGACGCTGCCTGCGCCGCGATGGGCGGCGTCAACATCGACATCAGCAGCCTTTGGATGTTGCACGCCTGGATCGTGCCTGGCTACGAATACCTGCCCGACGTCTTCCGCCCGCACGTGCCCTTCCTGAAGTAACCCGCGTGCGGTCTTGACGCAGTCGTATGACGTAGGGGTGCGACGTAGGGGTCATGGGTCGTTACTCGATCTTGCGTAACTTTTCGCGGTGGTATTTGGCATTCCACACATAGCTGGCTGCGTTGTTCTTGATGTCTTGAGCGTTTGCCCTGTTTGCCGTGATCACCGCAGGCACGCCGAGTGCCATCGCGCCGCTCGGAATTTCGGTGTTGTTCGTGACAAGGGCCGCGGCGCCCACGAGCGCCCCGCTCCGAACGGTTGCCCGATGTAACACGATCGACCCGGAGCCAACGAGGCAGCTGTCTTCGATCGTGCATCCTTCCATGTGCACCAGATGACCGATGACGCAATCGTCGCCGATGTGCGTTTCGCTGTCCTGGGTGCAATGAATCACCGCACCGTCCTGAATGCTTGTCCGAGCTCCAATCACAATCCGGCTGGCGTCGCCGCGCAATACCGCCTGCGGCCAAACCGATGACTCTGGTCCGATCACGACATTGCCGATCACCGTCGCATCGGGATGCACGAAGGCCGTCGGGTCGATCTGCGGAACGTGATCGCCAAGTGCGTAAATCGCCATCGTTCAAGTCCTCCAAGGGATGTCGGCTGCGGAACGGTACCGTTGTTGGCGTGCATGCTCCCAACGCCACGGCAACGGATACCGGCGACGCCATCGCGACGATCGCCGAACACGGATACTGCATTCTTGAGCGTGTCATCGAGCCAGACCTCATCGATGAGCTCCACGCTGATCTCATGCAGCTTGAGGCCGTCTTCGACGTGATGCCAGCAGCAAACAGTTTCGAGGGCAACTCCACCATTCGCATCTACAATCTGCTCGCGCTCGGGGCGATCTACCAACGTATTCCGGTGCACGAACGGGTGCTCCCCGTAGTCGAAGGTGTTCTCGATCGCGGTTGTTTGATTTCGTCGCTGAGTTCGATTTCGATACTTGCAGGCGAGCAAGCCCAGCCAATTCATGCCGATGATCAATTGATGCCGCTCGCCAAACCGCATGTGCCGACGGTATGTAACACAATGTGGGCGCTGACCGATTTCACCGAGGCGAACGGTGCGACCCGCGTTATACCGGATACACATCTGCGCGATGGTTCACCGAATTTCGGTCAGCAATACGAATCAATCGCTGCACAGATGCCGAAAGGTTCGGTGCTCATCTGGCATGGATCGCTATGGCACGGTGGCGGTGCCAACACCACAGCTGAACGCCGCGTCGGCGTGGCGATGAACTACTGCGCAGGTTGGGTACGTCAACAAGAGAACCAACAACTTGGCATCCCGCACGACATCGCTGCGGGATTTTCACCCCGACTGCGCGAACTCGTCGGCTACTCGGTCTACAACGGCTTGATTGGTCACATCAACAAACGGTCGCCCGTCGAGATGCTCGATGCACGCAGCCCACAGCCGAACAGCAAACAGTCACCGATTGTCTGGGACAAGGCCTAGGGGCGCAACGGTGGCGCAACGTCCAAACGGCTGGCCGCGCTCATAATCGGGGATCCCTGCGTATCCGTCTGCGCAAAATCAGGCGCATCGCCGCGGCCAACGACGAGACCATCCGCAGTGATGAGCCAATAGCCATCGCCGCTCGGCGACGGCCGTACTGCCGTGACGAGATGCTTGTCGGCCTCGATCAACCCGAAATAGTCGCGTTGTTGGCGAGAGGGGTACTTGGCGCGGTCGGCGTCGTCGCTGAACTCAGAGGCAAGACCGCCGTGATCGGTTGCCTTCCCGAACGCCAGTACCGAACCAGCGGAGGTCGTGGTCCAGTATCCGTCGTCCCATGGCGTTGGGGCAATCCCCACAATCGGGTCGGCGGTCGTGATGTGCGTTGCGTTGCCAAATGAGGTGGCATCCCCTGCGGCGACGACCCGTCCGATCGAGTCGATGAGCCAATATCCCTGTCCGGTACGAGTCGGTGCGATCGCGACGACGCGCGCGCCGGGCGTCAGTCCGGTGGGCGCGACGAGCTGTGGTGCATCCCCAAAGGACTCGACCGAGCCATTGCGGTCGACTGTCCAGTAGCCATATCCGTGTGGCTGAGCAGCGACAGCCACCACGTTGCGCGGCGCGCGCCCGAGGGCGGGTGCATCGCCATAACGAAGCACTGTCCCGGAAGCGGAGAACAACCAGTATCCGTTGGCATGCGGTGTCATGGCAATCGTGTTCACCGGCGGTGAAGTCGACAGCGTCGCTGTGGAATCCGGCGACTCAACATATGGGGAGCCCCAGAAACGCGTATCGCCGATGTCATACACCTGGCCGTTCGGATCGACAAGGTACAGACCATCGCCGACTCGTACCGGAGGCTCTGGCGGTGCGAGCGCGTCGCTCCCCGCGACGCTGCCGTCGGTCATGCCCGCCCCGATGAGCGGGGCTGGCGGAACATACGCGAGGTCAATCCCGGAAAACTTGAGCAAGCTCGCGTACATCGTGATGACGGAGTGCGCGTACACCGGCGACGTCGCCCAGTGTCCATTGCCCATCTGCCACCACGTCGGAGCACTGCCCCGATACGACTGGGGTGGATGAATCATGGCATTCGCCAGCGTGTTCGGATCGCCGTAACCACGCAGTAGTTGCATCTGGGCGCGTACACCCGTGCGAGCGTCTGGATAGCCGTTGCCTGTATGGCACGAATCGCACGCGCCTATGCCCGCAAAGTTGTTGTCGGCCGGGCGCACCATCCCGCGGTCTGGGAAATGAAAGAACCCAGTCTCAATGATCGATTGGGCCCATGCAAGGTCGGCTCGCACGCCATATGCGGCACCTTCTTCGAGGTAGATCTGTGCAAGTGCCTCGATCGGAACAGTCGTACGAGGCGAATGGCGTTGCACAAATCCGGCGAGGTGCACCGCATCGACTCTGCTTGGCCCCAAGAGCGAAAGCGGATCCTGGTCGTATCCCGGCACAGTGGTCGGATCTTGCGGCCGCGGGGCGATAGTGACAATAACTGCGCCGTCCGCCGATATCCCGAAGCCCCCAACGAGCACGGCCCCAAGCAACGTCGCCAACACGATCTGCACCGCGCGAGCGCTCAGGTACATCCGTCGTGAGGGCATGGTTCATTGCTTCGGCATCTCGTGGCCTCGAAGTTGAGCGGGCGACGAATTGGGTTAGCGTGAACGTATGACTGCTCTTGCATCAACTCGAAGTGGCATGGTGAGCGGCACCGACGCTGGAAGCTACGTCGCGTTCAAGAACATTCCTTTTGCGGAACCGCCGGTCGCGGCACTGCGGTGGAAACCGCCGGTGCGTGAAACGGCGTGGAACGACACCCGGGACGCGACTGAATTTGGCCCGATCAACGCGCAGGCCGAGATGATGCTCGAAACCTTGATGGGCGGCGTCGAGGCGCAAAAGAGCGAGGATTGTTTGACGCTCAATGTGTGGACGCCGAGCCTCGACGGTCAACGCCCAGTGATGGTGTGGATCCACGGTGGGGCGTTTCAGTTCGGGTCGGGCTCCACAACGTGGTACGACGGCGCCCAATTTGCAACGAACGGCGATGTCGTGCTTGTCACGATCAACTATCGCCTTGGCCCGTTCGGATTCTTGTATCTGGCGGAACTCTTCGGTCCAGAGTTCGCGGCGAGTGGGAACCTCGGAATCCTCGATCAGATCGCCGCGCTTGATTGGGTGAAGGAATGCATCGCGAACTTTGGCGGCGACCCGAACAACGTCACGATCTTCGGTGAATCGGCTGGAGGTGCCAGCGTCTCGACGCTCATGGGAACGCCGGCGGCACGGCCAGGTGAACTCTTCCACAAGGTGATTGCGCAAAGCGGTGCCGCGTCGTGGAGTCTCGAACCCGAGCGGGCAACCCGAAACGCGGTCAAGGTGCTGGACGCACTCGGGATCGCAGCGGGCGATCTCGACGCGCTGTTGGGCGCCGACACCGACGCGATCGTCCAAGCGAGCACCGTACTCGGAAGTGAAACAAGTGATGCTGCGCTTCCGTTCGCGCCGGTGATCGACGGCGTAGTGCTCACAGAATCGCCACTCGACGCCGTCAGAGCAGGCTCTGCACGCGGCGTTGCACTGCTCACCGGGACGAATCTCGACGAAATGACGTTGTTCAATCTGATCGACCCTGGCCTCGCTGCGATCGACGAAGCTGGTTTGGCTTCGAGGGTCGCGCAGCGGTTCGGAGACGATGCCACGACCATCATCAAGCAGTACCGGTCCGAGCGTCCAGACGCATCGTTGGCCGACTTGTGGACGGCGATTTCCAGCGATGCTGTGTTCCGCATCCCAGCGATCCGTCTTGTGGAAGGACATCTGCCACACGGTCCAGCACACATGTATTTGTTCACATGGCCAACGCCAGTCTTTGGTGGCTCGCTGAAGTCGTGTCACGCCGTCGAGATCCCGTTTGTCTTCAACAACCTCGATCAAGCTGGAGTCTCGATCTTTCTCGGAGATGGCCCAGAACGCGCGGCGATCGCGGCTGCGGCACATGCTTCCTGGATCCGATTCGCGCATCTTGGCGACCCGCAGCACGAGGCAATCCCCGAGTGGCCACGCTACGAAACCCAACACCGTCACACCATGCAAATCGACGTGGCGTGGACGCTCCTGGCTGATCCCTACGGTTCGGAGCGGATCGCGTGGACTGGTTGGGACGCCTCGGAAATTTCCCTTCGGTTCTGACTGCCAGAGGCCGAAATACCCAAGGTGCCGACCGACCCCACAGCGCTTCCGCCCGAACGACTCGGCGCGCTCTTGCGCCATGCTCGCCGCAACGCTGGATTGAGTCGACGCAGGGCTGCGCACTACGCATCGCTCAGCGTCGCCGAGCTCATCGCGATCGAAAAGGGCTGGGAGTCGCCCTCGCGACAGCTGATCGATTGCCTCGTCGCTTGCTACGGGATCACGGTCGAGACGCTGATCCCAGCCCGACGTCCATTGACTGTCAACGCGACCACCATCGCGACCGGCGTCACCGGCGATGTGGTGATCGCCGCAACATCGGCGCGAGACGACATTTTGCGCAGCTACATCGGGCTCATCACCAACGCTCGCAACGAAGGAAGGCTCGACGCGCTGCGGTTGCGGGAAAGCGATATCGAGGCTCTATCTGCGGCACTCGACACTGACGAATCCGTTCTCGCGACGCGAATCGCAGAGTTGATCGGATGCACCGACTCAGAGGCCGCTGCACTCGGGCGGTTGTTGCGCACATTCGCGGGCCCACTGATCGGCATCGCGTTCAGCGTGGCCGTGGTCGGAGGGAGTGTTGTGGCAGGAAATACATCAGGCGTCGGACTCGCACCGAGCACCCATCGCGCCATCATCTCGAACAGCGCCGATGCTCCCATCATCGAAGTTGGGAATGCCATACCTTCTCACGTACAAGCTCCATAACCGCAACCTTGTCGATCGAGACGCGGGCGTGGCGGCTCGTACCAGCTCCTCCGAACCACACGACGGTATCTGCAGCGATTCCGCTAAGAAACCGCTCGGAGCGGTCACGTTGTTGTGTGATGATCATGACCGTGCCTCGGCCCTCGGCATCGCGCAGCAGGTCAATCGCGTCGGCGTCACGCTCCACGCGTTGCAGCCCGATCACCGGACCAACAGTGTGGTCGCGCATGAGGGCCATCGTACGGTCAACATTGACCAGGACGGTCGCAGGGAACCAGTTCCCAGTCGCCCAGTTCCCGGTCACCTCGGTGCCGTCGCGCAAGGGTATGCCTCCCAGCACGACACGGGCGCCCTTTGCTTGAGCATCCGCGACGTGTGTTGCCAGTAGGCCGGCTTGGTCAGCGCTCGTCAATGCACCCAAATTCGTGTCGTCGTCGAGTGGATCACCAAGCTGCAAGGCTTTCGACGCCTCCACAAACGCAGCTACGAAGGCATCCCATATCTGGGCATGCACGACAACTCGAGAAATCGATTCACGCGATTGGCCCGCATTGTTGAATACACCAGCTGCGAGCATCCCTGCGGCCGACACGACATCTGCATCGTCACACACGTAGGCACCATTGTGCGCGTCCGCCACGAACTGCACCGGAACACGACGTTCGGCTGCAGCACGACCAATCGCTCTCTGTGTCGACAGCGAGCCGCCGCAACCCACGAGATCAACTCCACACGCCACGAGGGCCGCACCCGTTGCCGCAGGCCCGACAACGCATTGCAGCACGTCGGCCGGGATCCCAGCTCGATGGGCGAGATCCACGAGGTTCAGACCAGTCAACGTCGCGAGTTCCGAGGGTTTGTACAGCACTGCGTTCCCGCACAAGAGGGCAGGAACCATGAAATTCAGGCTCGTCGCGTATGGCGAGTAGACACCGCCGATGCACCCAACAACGCCACGGGCCTCGTACGCAACGCGTTCTTCATAGTCGAGGTCGTCCACGACATTCTCGACACGGATGAGACGCTCGATTATCTCCACGAAATCTGTCATTCGCCCGGTAGCTGCGACGAGCTCACTGCGCAACGAAGCGACTGTCGAGCCCATCTCCGCGCTCGTCGTGTGCCCGCACTCTTCGCCGTGGGCGATGATCTCGTCACGCCAACTCAACACATTCTCGGCTCGTTCAAGATACGGACGCGTCGCCCAACTTGACTGCGCTGCCCGGGCGCGGCGCAGCTTCGCGGCGATCGCCGAGTCATCTGAAATCTCGACGGCGCGGATCACTCCACCATTTGTGGGATTGACGACAGTCATCGTTTTCGGAGCGACCGCCGCGACCTGCGGCGCGCTCGCGTGCAGTTGAGCTTGTTCCACTGGGCCCGAGGCTTCGCGGCGCATGTCGTTGCGAACGCTCGTGGGCGCCGCATCGGACTCGACGTATTGCGCCGTAACTGCGGCGACGACGCCGAGGAGATGGATCCAACGACTCTCTTTTTGGCCGGGTCGGCGAGGCAACATTTGGACCATCCCGCGGTCGCTCAACGTAACAAGCGTGCGTTCAACGTCGCCCGGCGTCGCGAATGAATGCATACGGTCGGAGCGTTGTTTCAATTCGCCAGGCGTTTGGTCTCCGCGAAGCAACAGCACACAGAGCAGGGCAGCCTCACCTCGATCTAGCTCCAGCACCTCCGGCGCACGATGACGGTATTTGATTGAGCGTTCGCCCGGGGCCTTGTTGCGAGTCGCGAGCTCCATCTCCCGCAACCCTTCCAGCGCGACCTGCACGATGCGTTCGTCGTACGACACAACAGGCTCGCGGTTCGTGGTCTGATTGCACGCGAGGCGAAGCGAATTGAGTGACAGCGGGTATTGCTCGGGCGTCGTCACTGCCTTTTCCATCAGGGAACCCAACACGCGGGCTTGTTCCGAAGTCAAAACAATTGGAGCCATGAAACTCGAAACTATCTGGATATCGTGCGGCATATGAGTGACACGAACGCGCAATACCGCCAATATCGCTTCTCGCCAGCACCCGAAGCCGCCACCATCCTGCTGGTGCGCCACGGCGAGTCGGCGCCAGCAGAACCCGACAAACCATTCGCGCTTGTCGATGGCCATGGCGATCCGGCGCTGCATCCACAAGGTCACCTCCAGGCGGCAAAAATTGCTGAGCGATTCACACGACCTGGCGCTGAACCGATCGATGCGATCTATGTCACGACGCTCCAACGGACGCACCAAACTGCAGCACCACTCGCAGCAGAACTCGGTCTTGTGCCCGTCGTTGAATCCGAACTCCGCGAGGTATTCCTCGGCGAGTGGGAAGGTGGCAAAATTCGAATGAAAGCGGCAGAGGGCGATCCCCTCTTCCAGAAAATCTTCGAGCACGAACGTTGGGATGTCATCCCAGGCGCCGAACCGGCCGACGCATTCGAGGCGCGGGTCGTCGATGCCGTGCGGCGGATTGCGAACGCACACCCAGGCGGGCGCGTCGTGGCCGTTGTGCACGGCGGCGTAATCGGTCAGATACTCGCGAGCGCGACCAGATCACGGGGCTTCGCCTTCGAAGGCGCAGACAACGGTTCGGTGAGCGAAATCGTGGTGCACGGCCCACGCATCATCGTGCGTGGGTTCAACGACACTTCGCACCTGCAATAGCCGCACAGCCAAACGCGGCGAGCGCCGCAACGAGCTGTTCAGTGTGCGGCACGAATCCTGCCTCATTGCGGTCCGCACCCTCCCACATCGGACTGCTACCTCTGATGCGCGGCGGAAGCTCGATTTGTACGCCACCACCTCTCGTGCAGTTCACCGGATTCGACGGATGCACGCCACGGTACGCGGTCGGAATCGAATGAAGTTCTGAGACAAAGTGGTAGTGCTCACCAAGCGCCTCCTGCAAGACGGCGGCGAGGTCACTCGCAACGTCTCGACGCGCGCCGCCAAGTAACGCCGTCGTCCAACGGTGGTCGGAACCGCGCACCCCCCCATAGCCGTGCAACGAAATCGCGATGTCGACATGTTCGCAGAAGGCCTGCAATTTTGGCGCCTGACTCACGACATATCGATGCGACGGCACGTGCCACTGCAAGTCGTCTGGCTGCACTACGGCATACAACGACGCGCCGCAACGCATTGCAGCTGCGCGCGCGATCTCAAAGGTGATGGCCTCAAGACCGCCGTGGATCGCAAGAAACCCGACTGCCGGACTCCGCAACGCGCAGTGCTCAACGACTCCAGAGGTTGCGAGCAGTTCGTCGAGCACCGGTAGTTCAGAACAGTTCGTCGACGCTAGTGCTGGCGAATTGCGACGCAACACGTCGAGGGGTCATAACCCAACAGTAGTGGCCTCACCAGGCGCAAAGCGACCATGCCAGGTTGGGCAATGCCCTGGAGCTACTCGCTATCGGCCCCGAAACGTTGGCGGGCGCTTTTCCACGAATGCCGTCATCGCCTCGGTCAAGTCATCGGACGGTAAGAACGCAGCGTTCCATAGCGCCACGTAGTCGAGGCCCTGTTCGACTGTCATTGAGCGCCCGGCACGCAACACGGCCTTGGCTCCCTCGACAGCCAACGGTGAGTTCGCAGCAATGTCTTCAGCCATCGCGTGGGCCGCAGAGACCGTGGCATCGCGATCGGCATGCACATGGTTGACCAGACCGATCTCCGCGGCTCTCGTAGCGCTGATGTCGCAGCCCGTGTACACGAGCTCGGCGACATGCCCAGCGCCAATGACCAACGGAAGCCGCTGCAACGTCCCCACGTCGGCCGTAATCGCCACCTTGGTTTCGCGCACACTGAATACGGCATCGGCGCTGGCGAGTCGCACGTCTGCGGCACAGATCAAATCGATTCCACCGCCGATGCAGTAGCCGTGAATTGCCGCGATCACAGGAACAGGACAGTCGGCAATCGCCGTGATTGCTGCCTGCAGTCGCTTGACGTCGAAGAACATGCGGCGCCGCGCCGTCGCTTGAGATTCATCTGCACGGCGTTCGCCTCCTCCCGACATCGACTTCAAGTCCAAGCCAACAGTGAAATGAGGGCCGCGCGCGGCGATCACAATCGCCCTAACTCCCACGACGAGCAGCTCGTTCACCGCGCCGGGGAGGTCGGCCCAAAAAGCCGGGCCCATCGCATTGCGTTTTGCCGCATTGTCGAGCCAAATCGTTCCGACATCGTCGGAACGTTCCACTGTCAACACCTCAGATTCGAATGTCATGGCCGACGAGCGTACTGTGCATACTCATGCACAACCTCGAATCGGAAATCGACTCGATCCTTGCGAACGCGCGACGATCGTTCGGCGACACACCAGGCCCGACCGGACGTGAAATCCACAACACACGACGCGCTGGCGACGCTCGCCTCGACCTTGAACTACTCGACGCCGTCGGCGCCGATCGACTGGCAGCGCAATGAGCCAAGACGCCGCCCACGACACCGATCTCGCCGCCCGTATCGCCACAGCACACTCGCTGCGCGACTTGGCCCACGCGTTCATCGGACACGAC
>JBBRPC010000088.1:0-13198 GCA_038228615.1 Acidimicrobiia bacterium
CACTTTAGCCTATCCGTTCCGCAATTCATAGTTTTGCTTTTTTGGAGTTGCCCATGTTCGTGATTGCCCGGCTCGACCTTTCCTGGAAAGTGCTCGCTTCGATGTTCCTGATCGTGATGACTGTGCGGCTCGCGACCTACGCGCGACGCCGAGAAATCGAAGTCATGAAACTCGTCGGCGCATCGAACCTGTTTGTGCGTGTGCCGTTCCTCGCCGAGGGCATCGTGCAAGGACTGATCGGCGGAGGCGTCGCGTTCGGTTTGACCTTCGCTGCGAGGTCGCTGTTCAACGATTTCGCGGGGCAATCGGGTGGCGCGTTGCTTGTGCTGAAGGGTTTTGAACTGACCAACTCCGACGCCGTGTTGTTGGGAACCTGCGGTCTGATCGGAAGCGCCGTCATCGGCATGCTCAGCGCTGTGATCGGTCTCTGGCGCTTCCTCGACGTATAGGGCTTCGCACAACGATCCGCAGCCCGGGCCGAACCGCCCCACCCTCGCCCAGACCCACCTCGCCCAGACCCACCCCTCGCCCGCAACGCGGGCGGAGGTGTGAGCGAGTGCGTGCGTTGGTTACTTGTTGGGTTGGGGCGTGATTCGCAGGTACGGCTTGAGCGCCTTCCAGCCCTTAGGGAACTTCGCTTTGGCGTCGTCGTCGGAGATTGCGGGGACGATGATGACGTCCTCGCCGTCTTTCCAGTTGACTGGCGTCGCCACGCTGTAGTTCGCCGTGAGTTGCAACGAGTCGATGACCCGCAAGATCTCGTCAAAGTTACGACCCGTCGACGCCGGGTAGGTGATGATGAGCTTGACCTTTTTGTCGGCACCGATGACAAACACGGAGCGAACTGTCATCGTGTCGTTTGCGTTCGGGTGGATCATGTCGTAGAGATCGCTGACTTTGCGCTCCGGATCTGCGATCAACGGGAAGTTCAGCGCGGTTCCCTGGGTCTCTTCGATGTCGCCGACCCAGGCCTTGTGGCTGTCGAGCGAGTCGACGGAGAGGCCCATCACCTTGACATTGCGTTTATCGAACTCTGGCTTGAGCTTCGAGACCATGCCGAGTTCTGTCGTGCAGACGGGCGTGAAGTCCTTTGGGTGCGAAAAGAGCACGCCCCATCCGTCGCCAAGGTAGTCGTGAAAGTTCAGTGTGCCTTCGGTGGTCTCTACAGTGAAGTCGGGAGCGACATCGCCGAGTCGTAGTGCCATGGCGGATTCCTTTCAAGGGTTCGTATTGATGTGATCTGAGCCTACGCGGCCAGCTATGCAAAGTCGACCTGGGAGGTCGGATATTCCCGCCGAGTTCATTTCCTTGTGCCTTCGCATTGACGTCGCGTCGTTGCAGCGGCGAGACTGACCGACGTGGCGGGGTACACATCCACACCATTGCCGAAAAAGCTTGGGATCAAATCTGACACACGGGTCGCGATCGTTTCTGCGCCCACAGGTTTCTGCGCGAGTTTGCAACCGCTTCCAGATGGCGTGCGTTTGTTCGAAGCGGCGCGCGGCCGCAACGACGTGCTCGTGTTCTTCGCGACGCGACGCAATGAACTCCATCGGCGGTTCGGGAAACTCGCGAATGCGATCGACACCGACGGCGGAATGTGGATTGCATGGCCAAAACGCACCGCCAACGTCGCGACCGATTTGACCGAGCGCATCGTTCGCGAGATTGGTCTGGAGCACGGTTTGGTCGACAACAAAGTCTGTGCGATCGACGACACTTGGTCTGGGCTGCGTTTCGTATTTCGCGTGGCTGATCGCCCGAAACGGCGCGCAGCCCAATAGTTTTCCAATAGTTTTGGTGTATGTGCGGACGGTTCGTGACGACAACATCTGTTGCAGACCTCGCTGAGCGATTGCAAGTCGACGAAGTGCGGGCAGAGGAAACCGGCGCCGATTTCAACGTGACGCCGCGTGCCGACGTCGTCATTGTCGCAGCGAATTCGCAACACAATCGTGTGCTTGATCGCGTGCGGTGGGGCCTAGTGCCTTCGTGGGCGAAGGATCTTTCCATAGGAGACAAGCTGATCAATGCAAGAAGCGAGACGTTGTTGGAGAAACCGGCGTTTCGGAGAGCTTTTGCCAAGCGTCGGTGCCTGATTCCGGTCGATGGCTTCTATGAGTGGAAAAAGATGTTGTCGCGCAAAGCGAAACAACCGGTGTTCATCCACTCGACCCGGCCGCATGGAACGCTCGTCTTCGCCGGTCTGTACGAGGTGTGGCGAGACAAGACTGTCGACGATGCGCCATGGGTCAGGACGTGTTCGATCATTACCACTCGTGCCAATGCGACGATGGCTCCGATTCACGATCGAATGCCGGCTATGCTCAACGTAGAACATTTTGAAGAATGGCTTGATCCCGACAATGCAGAAGTAGATCTGCTGACCCGTTTGCTTGTCCCAGCTCCGAACGACTCGATCGAGTATTACCCAGTTCGGACGTTGGTGAACAAGGCTGCGAATAACTTCGCGGAACTCTTGGATCCCATCCCGCTCGACGCGTTGATCGACGCGTGAACGCGGCTGAGCCAGGTTGCAGGTTGGCGCTACAGCGCAATCGCGGTGCGGAGCACGTCGAGTACATGTTCGCGGCGAATCTCCAATGTTTCTGGTGCCATTGGATCGTCGTCGAGTAAACCTGCGATTAACGGTGCATCCGAAAGATACGACAACACTGCGCCGTAACCTGTGAGTAGGAGTTGACGCGCATCGTATCGTCGTAACCGTCCTGCATCCATTTCCCCTTCGAGAAATTCCGCACCACGATCGAACAACGGCCGCAGGAACATCGTGAGTTCGTGCGAAAGAATCGGCCCACCGTCGAGCGCTTCGCGTCGCGCCAACCGAACGAAGTCGGGGTGTTCTTCGAAGAATCGAAATGCCGCGCGCATGACGCGCTCAACCTTTGGCCAACCTTCGCGTGGATCGTCCGTTGAGTCTTCGACAAGATTGATCCAATCGGCGAAACTTTCGAGCACGACCTCGCGGTACAGCGCCTCTTTCGAGGTGAAGTGATGCAACAAACTCGGGCGACGAATACCAACCTCGTCGGCGATATCGTTCAGACGCGTTGCAGCGAAGCCGTGATCGGCGAACTGACGCCGGGCAACCGTCAGAATTACTTCTCGGGTCGGGGTACCGGCTGATGCAACAGTCATCTTGGTTCCCACCGTAGCCGGTCATAGGTTCACTGGTTATGGGATTCGGTGGCGCGCGATGGCGCGTGCTGTCTCCATTGCCTGTACTGCGTTTCCGAGTATCGCTGGCGCCGGGGTCGTGACGCCGTTTGCGCAATATCGTTCGATGTGCTCGGCGATCTGTTGCGGAGATCCCGAAATAATGAGATCGTCAACAAGTTCAGCTGGTATTGCTTCTGTGGCAGCCTTGCGATCGCCGGCTTTCCAATGGTCCCACATTGGCTGGAGCATTTCGCTGCGACCGAGCCACTCATGAAACGCCGCGTACACCGGAACGTTGAGGTATTGCGCAATCGCACGTCGCCCGACGAAGTTCACCAGATCGCGATCCTCCGTGGGCAGCACGAACAGCCGAGCCATGATTTCTTTGCCCCCGACATATGGCGCAACCGTGGCAACATCTGCGGCCGAAAGCCAATTGATGATCGCTCCATCGCCTTCGCGTCCTGCGAGTCGGAGCATTCCTTCACGCAACGCAGCGATGAGAATTGGCGGTTGTTCGGAAACGGCAATACCAAGCTTGAAACCGTTGACAGCAAATGTCTCGTACACCTCGGTGATTTTCTCGCCTGTCAACGCTGACCGCAGGAAGCGGACCGTGTCGCGCACACGTTGGTATGGCTTTTCGAAGGGAATGCTGTTCCAACGTTCGACAATGATGTTGGAGCTACTGCCGATTCCAACCGCGAAGTGGCCAGGGTTTGCGCTGCAAAGTGACGCGACCTGTGATGCAAGCGTCATTGCACCCCGTGTATACGCAGGAATGATTGCAGTACCGAGTCGGAGTTCGGGTGCCCACGCGGCCGCGAGCACAAGTGGTGTAAACGCATCGCTCCCTCCAGATTCGGCAGACCACACGTCGGTGTAGCCAAGATCGACGAGTTCTCGGAACACCTCGCGATGCTCGGCCAGTGAGAGGCCGTCGAAGGGAACAGTGATGCCGTGCCGTCGTGGGATTGTGTTCATAGGTATGTGTCTACTTCACTTCTTCGGTGGCTGGCGGCTGTTCTTTCCAATGCCGGACCATTGTCGACTGACTCGCCGTCCCGAGCAACACGCCGTCTTCGGTCCAAAGATGCACGAGGCCATGTCCGAAGCCGTGGTGCACCGCATGAATGCGTATGTCGACGAGAATCCATTCCGTATCCACGAGATTGGCGACACGCAGCGTGTTGTCGATGCTGTTACCGCCAGCGCGCATTCCGAGTGCTTGGCTGATCCCGAACGGAACGAAGTCACCAACGATCGCAAGACCAGATGCGTTGAGTTCCGGACGGCCAGGAAAACGAGTCCAGAGTGCAGAATTACCGGTGCCCGGTGAAGCAGGGAACTCGGTGACCGGACGCGCGTGTGCGAGGCGCATATCCATTCGCGACGTGATCGTTCCGAGGTGTTGGTCCATCAGTGGGCGAGGCGGACAATCGTCGGGCGGGGGAACATCGGGCATCTGTGCCCACTGCCCGGCGGTGTCCATCGGTCGCAGTCCGTACGCACCGATCACTGTCAGAATTTCGCGGTCGTTGCTGCGCGCGATGACACGAACCTGGCTCACCTGGTTGCCATGGACGATCTCGTTGACTTCGAGTACAAGTTCGGAGCCTTCTGGTGCGTAATTCAGGTATTGCGCGGTTGCCCAGATCGCCGGCCGAGCGCTCTCGTGCTCGGCGATCTCGATCGCTGCACCCAGGCCCGCGCCGCCGAACAACGCACCCGTTCCAGAAATGAGGTTGCGGACTACCGGCATTTGCCAACGACCGCGACCGGTCCGGATGAGTCCAAAAAATGCCAGGCCGTCGTCGTTCATTCAGCCGCGCTCCGCACGATGGCTGATCACGCCGATACCCGTGAGTTTGGTACCAGAAAGTGTCCGTTCGGCGTGGCGCATTCTCCACGCCAACATCCGCTGCGCGTATTCGAGCACGCGTGCCGAATAGTCGGGATCTTGCGCAACGTTATTGAGTTCATCTGGGTCGTTATCGAGATCGAAAAACACGTGGGGAAGTGTCCCGTGTGCCGCGAATTGCACATATTTTCCGTGCTCGTCGCGCAATACGCACAATGAGAGTTCCTCCATTGTGATCCCGAGACCGCGTTCGAAGCGGCGATCCGCAGGCTCGCGTTGATCCCATTCCCAATGCACATCATTGCGCCACCGCTCTGGCGTCGCGCCGGTGAGCCAAGCCCGTAGCGAACGGCCGTCGCATTGCAACGGAATGTCGCGGTCGATGAGATCCAAAATCGTTGGGGTGACATCGACGTTTTCCGAGAATTGTTCGACGATCCGTCCGCGTGTCGTGTCGAATTCATCACGGGGATCGCTCACGATGAGCGGCACGTGGTAGCTCTGGTCGAAGAAGCCGAGCTTCTGCGTCAAATAGTGGTCGCCGAGCTGTTCACCGTGATCTGATGTGAGCACAATGATCGTGTTGTCGATCTCGCCGTTGTCCTGCAGCCATTGCAAGAGACGACCAATCTGTGCGTCGACTTCGGTTTGCATCGCGTAATACGTCGCGCGAAGTTGCTGAATGTGCTTGAGGTCCCGCGGTCCCGAAATCCATTCGATCGGCAGCACCATTTGTAACAACGGATGGGTGAGGCCTTCCAGTGTGTCGGTCGCTGCGCGAGTTGGCAGCGGAACCGATTCGGGGTCGTACATCGTGTTGAACGGTTCGGGAGCGAAGAACGGTGGATGCGGTCTGAGATAGCTGACGTGCGCAAACCACGCGCTGTCGCGTTGCACGTCGAGATATTCGAGGACTCTGTCGGTCAGGAATACCGACTGGCTATGCGCGGCCGCGTATTGCGTCGGCGCGCGGTGTGGGCCCCACACTTCAGTACCCGGGTAGTTTGGCGTTGGTTGATCCACGAACGCGCGCCACTCGCCGTCGGGATCGACCGGCTCACCGTGTTCTTGCATCCATTCCAGCCACGGCCGTGGGTTTCCTTCTGGAAGATCACACACTGCGCGAAAACCTGGAAGCACACCCTCGTAGGTATTGAGCCGGGGATCGTCCTGCGCGACGGTCCTCGGGTCGACTGAGGTGTCGGTATAGCCAAAGAGGACCGGGTCGTAACCGGCTGCCCGTGCCTCGAGTGCAACGTTCGTATGACGCGCGTCGAGCGGCGTGCCGTTGAGGACTGCACGGTGATTCATTGCGTACATGCCCGTATACAGCGACGCCCGACTCGGCCCACATGGCGCCGACTGGGCGTAATGGTTCGAAAACAGCACGCCACTCGCAGCAATGCTGTCGATATGTGGTGTGCGTACTACGGCATGACCCAGACACGACAGACATTCCGCCCGCCACTGGTCGACGGTGATGAACAACACATTTGATTGGCGTGGTAATTGGTGTGGTAATTGGCGTGGCAACTCGTCTGGCACGACTCGACCCTATTGGGGCGAACCGCATTGGTCGAATATCGGGGAGCGGACGCGCGGGACGTCTCCGGTGTTTGGCCGAATCTCGCACGGAGCGCGCGTCGAGACGCGCGTTGGTGCAGAGCGTGATTTGTGAAGGCAAAAATTTGTAGAAAGCATCGGAAATGCTTCCATCCGCGCGGCGAATCCCGCATGATGGGCCTGCTTTGTCGCCAAGCACTCGTCAAGATCGCAGTGGGATGTCGGAAACGGCGCCCGCCGCGCAACTTCGGCAGCGTTCACGGACCGGTCCGCCCGTCGATCCGTTGGAGCCTGCCGAGGCACCAGCAGGACGTGGTTCCGCACGACGTCTTACTGGCTGTCTGGGCAGGGCACGACTCGTGTTCCCCGTCGTGTCCTGCCCATCTATCACATCGTTCGTTAGTGTCGACCCCGTGGCTTTGTTGGATCAGCGCATAGCTCTCGTCACGGGAGCGGGCGCAGGTATCGGACGTGGCATCGCTGAACGCTTTGTTGCCGAAGGAGCCGTTGTCGTCGGCGCCGAAATCGATCCTGATCGCTGCGACAACTTGCGTGCGGAACAACCGAGCATTCGCGTGGTGCACGCCGATGTTCGAACGGCCGAGGGAATCGATCAGGTATTCGCTGTTGTCGACGAGATCGGAACGGTCGATGTGCTGGTGAACAACGTCGGGCACTACGGCGGTGGTCGCGGTCCGTTCCACACTCAAGCCGAGTCCGAGTGGCGTGAGCTCCACCAGATCAACTTCGAACACGTACTGCGATGTTCGCAGCGCACGATCGCGCGTCTCATTGCAGCGGAGCGCGGTGGAGCGATTGTGAACATTTCAACCATCGAGGCGTTTCGTGGGATACCTGCGCGTGCTGTGTACTCAGCGTACAAAGCCGCGATCACGGGATTGACCAAAAGCCTGGCCGTTGAGTACGCGCACGCCGGAATTCGCGTGAACGCGATCGCACCCGATGTGACAGAGACTCCGCAAGTCCCGTATTCCAAATGGTTGCGTCCGGGCGACGAGGCGATGATTCCTACGTGGGTGCCTCTTGGTCGATTCGGTCAACCGAAAGATATGGCTGGCGTCGCGGTGTTTTTGGCTTCCGACCTTTCGGAATTCGTAACCGGGACGACGGTGCATGCCGACGGCGGAACGTTCGCCGCCGGCGGTTGGTTCCCCACGCCAGAAGGTGGCTGGACGAACCGCCCACGCCACCCCTGATCAACCCACTTCTGATCGACCACCCATGATCAACCCGACTTCGCGGCAGCGAAGACAGCAAGGGAGTGAGGAACGAACGACATTGTGGCGAGATGCTCGCCAGGGCGGGCGGAGCAGCCCCATGGACTGGCGGGCGAAGCAGCCCCATATATCAGCGGGCGGAGCGCAGGTGAGCCGTTTGCTGTGCGATCGCTAGGAGGTTTCGATCGGTGTCCCAAAGATGCGTTGGTCCGGTGGCGTAGCCGTCGCCGCATTGCCAGCAGCGCATGTCCTGCAGAATCCACGCCGGCGTGGTCGTTGGGGTTTGGATGAACC
This sequence comes from Acidimicrobiia bacterium, assembly GCA_038228615.1. GTDB lineage: Bacteria > Actinomycetota > Acidimicrobiia > IMCC26256 > PALSA-610 > F1-120-MAGs023. The sequence continues at coordinate 8,137 of JBBRPC010000088.1, forward strand.
GTAACCCGATCTCAAGTGACAAGCTCATCGACGGCCCGCGTCCTGGCCCGAGACCGAAACCGATTGCAGGGCCGATCGAGTCTGCTGGAAGGCCGAGGGCGATCGGGTCGTAGCTCCCGTCGGGGAGCCTGGGTTCGTTGTAGAGACGGGTCCACGCGGCGAAACGTGCTGGGCCACCGCCAACAAAACCCTGATCCCAGGGCCGCTTGACTCCAGGTACGGCCGAACGAAAATCGGTCTGGCGATGAAAATTGACTTGGGGAAACGGACTGTTGTCGGCGCCGCGTTCCGGCGGAGATTCGCAGTCGTTTGGCATCGCGACATCGCTTGGGAACTCGAGATCGACGAACGCCAAATCTGTGTCGTGGGGCTTACCGAATACCCCGTGTGCTCGTAGCGCGATTGTTTCGTCGCCCGGTACACGAAGGTCGCATGCGACCTGAGCTGCGGTACGTCCGTTGCGCAAGATGGAGACGTCGGCGGTGATCGGTCCGCATGGAATCGGCGCACAAAAAATTGCATTCGCAGTGACCAGTTGAAGATCGTCGCGCTGCACGGCTTGTTGAAGTGCACGGAGCGCGGCTGTCAGCGTGACGCCGCCGAATGCATACTGGATCTTCCACGCCTCAGAGATAGTTCCGTGGAATCTTCCGGGGTATGACGGATCAGGAGTCAGTGTGGTGTCAGCGAGGAGATCCCCGGTTGGCACTTCTTGGTGTGCGTTAGCCATGCGGCCTAGTCAACCGGCTGGGTTCCAGTCGTTGAGAATCGCGAAGATTGGTGTCGAAACTCGGCGGCCTCGATCCCGATAGGGTGCGGCCCGAACGAGACACCCTGGGAGCGTGATCGATGGCAATTCCGCAACACCGCGACCCCGAAGTGACGCGCGACGCGCTTGTTACTTGGTTCACTTCGAAACTCGAAGGCGCCACCGATGTTGACATCGTTGTGGCCGGTGCGAGTGAGGTTTCAGGATTTTCCTCCGACACCATCATCTTGGATGCGATCTACACGCTCGACGGTCAGGCGCGTCGGGATGGATATGTTGTTCGTGCTGCACCTATTGGTGCCGCTGTCTTCGAACGCTACGAAATCGGCCTGCAGTATTTCGTGATCAAGCAGCTCGGCGAGCACACCGACGTGCCAGTGCCGAAAGCATTGTGGCTCGAAGAAGACCTCGCCGTGTTGGGTGCGCCATTCATGGTGATGGATCGCTTGTCGGGCCGGGTGCCAGCCGACAATCCGCCGTACACGATTCCGGCGGAGTACTTAGCTCCCGGCGCTGGCCTCGACGCATGGGTCGTCGGAGCGACGCCAGAGCAGCAGCGAACGATGTGGCTTGACGGCATCGACATCTTGGCAAAAATCGCCAAAGTCGATTGGCGTGCGCTCGGACTCGATGCGCTGAACCGTACCGAGTATGGCCAGCTCGGTTTGGGCCAGCTCCTCGGGTATCTACGCCACTATCACGAATGGGCGATGCATACGCCGGTCGCGTGCGTTGACCATGCTTGGCGTTGGCTCGAGGCGAACAAACCGAACGACGACCATCTTGTTGGATTCTCGTGGGGCGACAGCCGACTTGGCAACCTCATGTTCGACGAAGATTTCACCGTCAAGGCTGTCTTCGATTGGGAGATGGTGCGTGTCTGTAACCCCGAATTTGATCTCGCTTGGTACCTATGGTTCGACAAACATTTCAGCGAAGCAATTGGTCTGGCGCGGTTACCGGGATTTCCGTCGGATGAGATATGCATCGAGCGTTGGGAACAACACATGGGGCGCAAGGCAGAGCACCTCGAGTTCTACACGGTGTTGACGATGGTGTGGTTCGCCGCGATCATGGCGCGCGTCACGCAGTCGAGCATTGCCCACGGTGGGAATATTGATGAGCTCAGTCCGATGGAAACGAATAACCCCTGCACTCAAATGCTTGCCAAACACTTCAACCTCGATCCACCGGAGGCGCAATAGACATGGCGTTTGATCTGATTATTCGTGGCGGGCTCGTAGTTGATGGGACCGGTGCACCTGCCCGTCGCGCGGATGTTGCGGTCGATGGCGACCGCGTGGTTGCGATTGATGATCTCGGCGGCACGGGCGCGCGGCGCGTCATCGATGCCGAGGGGCGCTATGTGACTCCAGGATTCGTCGATATGCATTCTCATTTCGATGCGCAGATCGGTTGGGATCCGTTGTTGTCATCGTCGTGTTGGCACGGCGTGACGAGCGTGTTGATGGGGAACTGCGGGATGTCGTTTGCCCCATTGCGTGCCGGAGACCACGAAACGCTCGCGCGGATGATGGAGTCGGTGGAAGATATCCCTGGCGATTCGATAATCGCAGGGTTGCCGTGGACATGGGAGACCTATGGCGAGTATCTCGATTTCGTTGATGCCATGCCGAAGGGCATCAACGTTGGAGGCATGGTCGGCCATGTCGCGATGCGGTACTACGTCGCAGGAGAACGGTCGATCGACGAATCGCCGTTGACCGACGACGAACTCACGCAATTGGAAGCGGTCGCCTGCGCCGCGTTGGATGCTGGTGCATTGGGCGTTTCGACGTCGCGTTCGTTGGTGCATCGTGTCCCTGATGGCAGGCACGTTCCAGGAACTTGGGCCGATCGGCGCGAGCTGAGTGCGTTGGCGGGAGCTCTCGCGAAATATCCACACGCCATCTTCGAGGGGGCGCCGAGATTCACCGAGAGCGATGGACGTACGCCCCGCATCGAGGATGAAACCTCGATGTTCGTCGACGTTGCGCGTGCTTCTGGACGGAACACAACGTTCAATCTCTCGACGCTTGGAAGCGTTCCCGGACATTGGCGCACTGTGCTGGAACTCGTCGCTGCAGCAAACGCACAAGGTCTGCACGTGCGCCCGCAGACCACGCCCCGGGCGATAGGCGTGTTGTTTTCGCTCGCCGCTTCCACGCCATGGGACCGATCGGCGCCGTGGAAAGCATTGCAGTCATTGTCGCTTGAGCAACGCCTCAACGTGCTGAGAGATACAGATCGACGTATGCAGCTCATCGCAGCTGGCGACGCGCTCGGTCCAGGTATCGACGAGCTCTATGTGATGACGCCGGAGCTGGGCGCGAACTATCGGTTGGACGCAGAGAACACCTTGGTAGCGCGTGCCGCGCGCAACGGGCGGAGCGCTGTCGATGAATTCATCGCGCTGTGTTTGCAACATGATGGGAGCGTGATCCTCAATTGGCCAGTGCAAAACGCAGATGTTGGTGCTATCGAAGCGATGTTGCACGACCCGAACATCATCATGGGGTTGGCTGATGCCGGCGCACACGCGACGCAGATCATGGACGCGAGTCAGGCGAGCTATTTTTTGCAACATTGGGTACGTGACCGCCAACATTTCACGATCGAAGAAGGCGTTCGGCGTCTCACTGGCGACACCGCGACCTTTCTAGGGCTACGTGATCGCGGTGCCATTCGTGTCGGTGGCTATGCCGATATCAACGTTTTGGATCTTGAGGCTCTGCATTTGGAACTCCCCGAAATCGTGCACGACTTTCCTGGCAATGCGCCGAGATACGTGCAACGCTGCATCGGCATTGATACGACGATCGTCAATGGCGATGTGTTCATGGAACAGGGTGAGCACGCTGGCCCCCTTGCTGGTCGACTGATACGTGGCGGCGCCCGCTACGACAGCTGACGATGTCGATGAAGCTCGCTAGTGCTTGATGATGTCGACTTGACGACCAACCTGTTCGTAGAAATCATTGCCCTTATCGTCGACAACGATGAAGGCCGGGAAGTCGACAACGTCGATGATCCAGATCGCCTCCATTCCGAGCTCGGCATACTCCAGCACTTCCACGTGCGTGATGCAATCTTGTGCGAGCCGGGCCGCGGGGCCACCGATCGAACCGAGATAGAAGCCGCCGTGTGTGTGGCATGCATCGCTGACTTCTCTCGAGCGGTTTCCTTTGGCCAACATCACAAGGGAGCCGCCTGCCGCTTGGAATTGGTTGACGTAGCTGTCCATTCTTCCCGCGGTTGTGGGGCCGAATGAACCGCTGGCGTAACCAATAGGGGTCTTAGCAGGGCCCGCGTAATAGACAGCGTGGTCCTGGAGATACTTCGGCATCGGTTCGCCAGCGTCGAGCCGTTCTTTGATTTTCGCGTGCGCGATATCGCGTGCGACGACGAGCTTGCCATGCAGCGACAGACGGGTTGTGACGGGATACTTCGTGAGCTCCGCTCGGATCTCGCTCATCGGCAGATTGAGATCGATATCGACGACGGTGTCGGTGCCCAGAATCGAGTCGGTGATCTCGGGTAGGAATTGGGCAGGATCAAACTCGAGCTGTTCCAGAAACACCCCATCTTTGGTGATCTTGCCGAGTGCTTGACGGTCGGCAGAGCACGACAATGCAATCGCCGTGGGTACCGACGCGCCATGACGTGGAAGTCGAATCACACGGACATCGTGCGCGAAGTACTTGCCACCAAATTGTGCGCCGATTCCAGTTGCCTGGGCGATCTTCAACACCTCGGCCTCTAGCTCCGGTACGCGGATGGCATGACCCAATCGCGAACCTTCAGTCGGCAGCGAGTCGAGCATCTTTGTCGATGCCAGCTTCGCGACTTCCAGCGCATATTCCGCTGATGTGCCACCGAGCACGATCGCAAGGTGGTACGGCGGACAAGCAGATGTACCCAGCATCCGAAGCTTTTCGTCGATCCACTTCGCAAACGATTTTGGATTGAGGAGCGCTTTGGTTTCTTGAAACATCAGGCTCTTGTTGGCCGACCCACCGCCTTTGGTGATGAACAAGAATTTGTACTCTGCTCCACCCACCGCTTCAACCTTGATTTCGGCTGGCAGGTTCGTACCGGTATTGACCTCATCCCACACAGTGAGGGGAGCCATTTGCGAATAGCGCAGATTGTCGTGTTGGAACGTGTCGAACACACCGCGTGCGATCGGGGTTCGGTCGTCGCCGGTTCCTCCGGTGAGGACGTACTGGCCCTTTTTCGCCTTGATGATCGCAGTTCCAGTGTCTTGACACCCAGGAAGAATTCCGCCAGCCG
>JBBRPC010000089.1:0-13082 GCA_038228615.1 Acidimicrobiia bacterium
ATCAATTTCGGTGGTTCGGCGTGACATACGAGGAAGCCCGAACGGGGTGTTACAACGGCGCCGCGCGGCTCGCCGATATGGATATCGACGGTGTCGACGCTGAGGTCCTGTTCCCACCACAACGCACCTTGAGTCACTTCCTTGGTGATGAGGACCCAGATTTTGTGCTGGCGGGGGTTCGTGCGTACAACGATTTCCTGTTTGACGAGTTTTGTGCCGCCGACTCGTCGAGGCTGATCGGTATCGCCCAAATGCCATCCGTTGGGATCGACGCGGGGATCGCAGGACTCCACGCCGCAAAAGCGCGTGGCGCGAAAGGCGTGTTGCTCTCGAATTGGCCGTCTGGCGGTGAGGGCGTTTCGCCCGATGACGATCCATTCTGGGCAGCCGCAAGCGAAGCCGAAATGCCCGTATCAATTCACATCAACATCATTTCGCGCAATGCGCGCATGGCGGCGCGCAAGGCTGCGGCGTTGCAAGGCAACGCGCTGTACAACATGAACAGTGAGGCGACGCGTGCCAAAGCGATCGGCGGGATGAGCCATGTGTTCGCGATGGCCACGGGCGCGATGACAACCATGATCTTCACTGGCGTATACGAGCGATTCCCGAAACTGCAGGTGTGTTGGATCGAGACCGGCGTCGGCTGGATACCACATTTCTTGGAATGTATCGACGACCGTTGGTGGCGCAACCGAGTGTGGGGTGATCTTCCGATCACAAATCCGCCGTCGTTCTATTGGTATCGCAACAATGCGGCGAGCTTCATCACCGACCGTAGCGGTATCGAATTGCGTCACCGTGTGGGCGTCGACAACATCATGTGGTCAAGCGACTATCCCCACCACGGCAACGACTGGCCCTACTCGCGCAAGATCATCGACGAATCGATGGGACAGTGCACCGACGATGAAAAGTTCAAGATTTCCGGAGGCAATGCAGCCAGAATCTGGGGAATCTAAGCGGTCGCCCTACCAACAAGGAGCAGCGCGACCGTGTGAGCTCCACCGGGTTTACCTACTGGGGTTAGTCGGGGGCGAGGCTGGTCGGCGATGCACTCTCAGATGCGTCGGTCTTGATCCCGCCAACGCCAGTACCCGTCGCTGCGGCGGTGCGCAGCGCGTCAATCGTGAGTCGCTGCACTGTGCGTTGGTGCACGTACGTCAAGACCTTGTCGACAGCAGGAAGCATTCGTGCTGCGTTGGCGGTCAACTGGTGTTGCATGGCTTCCATTTCGGTCTGCGTCCACTCGGGATGCGACCAGCCAGCGAGCATGGCGTGTACCTCGCGCTGTAGTTCGCTGAAGTGGCGAACGTAGATGCGACCGAGCGCAACCAGTACCTGTTCGGTCATACCGATCGACAGCAGTTCTGCGACGTTTCGCAAGAGTTCCAAATCTGCGTCGTCGTATGCCTGACGGCCGAGGCCCGCCGGGTCGCTGAGCAGCCCGACCGATCGGAGCTGCTCGACGAATGGCTCGTCGAGTCCGGTCTTCGCAATGAGCTCGTCGAGTTCGAATTGGTGCTCTGTTCCGATGAAGAGTCCCTCGAGGCCGGGACGATTGGTGGCGACGATTGCCTTGATCGCGGCGAGCGAGAAGCGCTTTTCTTGGAGCTCGCGAATCCGCGCTAGGCGGTCGAGGTGCAACTGGCTGTAGAGCTTGTTTTTGCCAGCCTTGACCGCCGGGGGAATGAGACCTTCCCGTGCGTAGTAGCGGATCGTGTCGACAGTCAATGCGGCCCGGTGGGCCAGATCATCGATCTTCCACGAATCCTCTGACATCTGTGCTCCTGAGAAACTTCCGGCAAATGTTTATCTAGATGACTTGACAGTCGATACACTGAGAGTGTTTACTGATAGTGTTACTGCACCAGTAACACTAACAAACGTAGTTCTCGCTCTGCCAGCAAGTGTAACCAGCAGAACAACAATGCAAGTCCGGAGGTACCAGGGATGAGTTCCAACGCAATCGCATGGCTCGCCAAACAAATCGTGTGGGAATCGCACCTGGATCAGCTGCGCATCGCAAGAACGACCGAACCAAAGTTTTCAGGCCGAACGTTGACTGGCCGAAAGTTGGATGGCCGAAAGTTGACTGGCAGGCGCGTGGTGGCGCCCAAGGCTGCCTAAGCACCACTCGCAACATCCCGGCCGCGGAGCTTCCCCGAGCCCACGGCCGCATCGACGCTGCCGCGATCTCCCCCCGATCGCCGGCGTCGACACTGCGAAGGCCCGGACCAACTGGTCCGGGCCTTTTGCTTGTCTATGGGGCCTGCTTGTCTTTTGGGCCTGCGTTGCCCGGCCCTGACGAGTTCCCTTTGGTCCTGGGTCGCTCATGCTTCGCTCCCAGGCACCTCCGGTCACCGCGTGTTTATGGGGCCTGCGTTGCCCGGCCTTTGCGAGTAGCTCCGCACCGTTTTCGCTCCTGCGTCGCTCCTCGGCTGCGTTCGCTACCGCGTGTTTATGGGGCCTGCGTTGCCCGGCCCTGGTCCTGCGTCGCTCTCACCCGCGCATCCAGCGGGGGAGGGTGACGTCGTCGATGGTTTCGAACACGGCATGTACTTGCGCGCCGATGATGATCGAATCCGGCGCGACGCTGTTGATCGGGGCGCCTGGTGCACTCACCAAATTGCCGACGAACCGAATCGTGCGGTCTTGTTCCAACTCCACGACGATCACGTTGTACGGGGCAAGGTCGGTATAGCCGGGGAGGAGCGGAGGATGCGGAACAATGAACGACCACACGTTGGCGCGCCCAGAAGTAGCAATCCAATGCTGTGCAGTCGACCGACAATGCGGACACATCGGGCGCGGCGGCATCCGCCACTTCCCGCACGTGGCGCATGTCTGGACTCTTAATTCGCCGACCGCACAGCCATCCCAAAACGGCCGCGATTCGACGTCACCGAGGTCGGGAAGAAACAGGTGGGTTGTGTCGCCTGCCATGTGTGTTCAGCGCGCCTTGGTGAATAGGACCGCAGATGTTGGTACACCTTCACCGCTGGTAACGAGTGAGACATCTGCGTCGTTGACCTGACTTGTTGACGTGCCGCGAATTTGTCGCACACCCTCCAGAATCAGATTGAATCCGTGCACGTATGCCTCGCTCATGCCGCCTCCGCTGGTGTTGACCGGCAGCGATCCTCTGCCCCACTCGGTGTTCGAGTTGTCGGTGAACGGGCCGCCCTCGCCGCGAGCGCAGAAGCCGTACCCCTCAAGTGAGAGCGGTATGAGTGGGCTGAATGCGTCGTAGAACTGGGCGACCTTTACGTCGGCGGGACCCACTGCTGCAGTCGCCCAGAGTTTCGCAGCGGCGGTCCACGCCGGACCGCGAAGTGGGTCGTCGGTGAAGAAGTTCGTCATCGTTTGGTGCTGTCGTGGCAGCCCTTGGGCGATCGAGTGAATTAATACCGGTTCGGTGCGCGTATCGCGCGCCCGATCACGACGCGCGATGACGACCGCGAGCGCGCCGTCGCTTTCGAGACAGTTGTCGAACAAACACAACGGTTCGCTGATCCAACGCGATTCCATGTAGGCGTCACGCGTCAGTGGCTTGTGAAACATCGCAGCATTCGGATTCCGGTTCGCGTGCGCACGTGACGCCAGCGCGACATTCGCAAGATGGTCGCGAGTCGCGCCGTATTCATGCATGTATCGCCGCGTGAGCATCGCAATCTCATCGACGGGTCGGAGCATGCCAAAGGGTCTGCTCCACATGTTCTTGTCGCCGATGCGCGGGTTGGCCTGTGCCCAAGGCCGGCTCGACTTGGCGGCTCGTTTGCGGGCTCTCCACGCGACAGCGACGTTGCATTGGCCAGTCGCGACGGCCATCGCCGCGTGTCCGACGATGCCGCATGCCGCGCCACCCCCGTACCCGACTTGGCTAAAAAATGTGATGTCGCCGAGCCCGACATTGCGAGCAACCTCGACTTCGCGATTTGGTTCCATCGACGAACTCGCGAGTCCGTCGACCTCACTTGGAGCGACTCCCGCGTCGTCGAGCGCCATGCTGATTGCCCGACACGCGAGCGACAATTCGCTCTCATCTAGTTTGCCGAACGCTGTCTGACCGATGCCGACGACAGCGGTCTGATCGCGGATTCCTGTGGCCTTTGCCATCCTTACCAACCGGTGAATTCGACGGGACGTTTCTCTCGGAAGCTGTTGACGCCTTCCATGCCGTCGTGGGTGTTTGTGTTGAGTTCGACCAGCATCGCTTCCTGTTCCAACAACGTGCGTCGATCAACGTCTATCGCGTCGTGCAGCAGTTTTTTCGACCAGCCAATCGCTTTGGTCGGACCGTTTGCTAGACGTTCAGCCCACTCGCGTGTCGCGTCGAGAAGTTGATGTGCAGGAACCACCTTGTTCGCAATGCCGAGTTCCTGCATCCCTGCGGCATCGAGATCGTCGCCGAAGAAGATCAACTCCTTGGCTTTGTGCATTCCGACAATGCGCGGCAGGAGATACGCAACGCCGCCGTCGGGGACGAGGCCTCTTCGGACGAAGACTTGAATCAACTTGGCGGTATCGGCGGCGATGACCAAGTCGGCGGCCAACGTAAACATCGACCCGCCGCCCGCCGCGGTGCCATTCAGGGCGACGATGATTGGTTTTTCGCAGTCGAGCATCGTCTGCATCAGCGTTTGGAATCCGCGACGCATCATGTCGATTCCGGTGCCGACCACTCGTTCGGGAACTCCGTCGGGTTTGTCGGGCATGGGCTGGCGCACCGACAGATCGGCGCCTGTGCAGAAGTGCCGTTCGCCCGCGGCCGTGAGCACGATGCACCGTACTGCGACGTCAAGGTGTGCGTCGCGGAAGATATCGATCATCCGATCGCGAACGTAGAAGGCGATTGCATTGCCGGCCTGCGCTCGGTTGATGGTGAGCCAAAGCACACCGTGTTCGAGTCGGCTCAGAAGTTCCTGGTCGGCGAGTGCTGCATAGTCGGTGTCGGTCACGGCGCAATACTGCGCGACGTTGGCGTACATGCGCAAACCGCGCCGGATGCTTGCCGCGAGAAACTGTCGGCGTAGGCGATGAAAAGTGCGCGAGGATCAGGGCTATGCCACGCCTTCGTCAAGTTCCTCGCTCAGAAGCTGCCCCGTCGGTGATCGCGATCTACGACCTGTTGTTCGGCGATCGCGACCCGGTGGGAGATCCAGGAACCGCTACGGGAACACCAGGTGACTGGTGGACCGTGTTTGCGCAAGTTCCCGAGATCTTCGAGCACGCCGTCGGCGGTTTCGCCGTGTATCGCAATCCCGATCGCTTCTTGGATCCGAAACTTCGCGAGCTTGGTCAGACGCGCGCCGGATGGGCGAACGGGAGCCTGTTTGTATTTTCGCAGCATTGTAAATCGATGCGGACGGTTGGGTATTCCGAAGACCACATCGCGGCGATTCCGAGCTGGTCGACGGCTGAATGTTTCACGCCGGTGGAGCGCGCGGTGCGTGCGTATACCGATGCCATCGTGTACGACCATGGTCGCGTTCCGGACGGCACGTTTGAGGCGCTTCGAGCGCATCTCACTGAACCAATGATCTTGGAACTCACGTACATCACGGCGTTGTACGACATGCACGCCAGGATGTCGCGCGCGTTGCGCACCGAATTCGATGACCGCGACGAGGAGTGCGTAGAGATCCGGTCGCCGGGGGTCAATCAAGCCTTCGAAATTGGTACCGATACCGGCGGCCGACCGCGATAATGCACCCACCACTAGGGTCGCCAATATGGAACGGGTAGCCATTGTTGGGATGAGCTTGGCTGGTCTGCGTGCCGCTGAGACATTGCGACGGTTGGGCTATGAGCGTGAGATCGTTGCCGTGAGCGCAGAGGAACATTTGCCATACGACCGACCCCCGCTGTCGAAGGAGTTCCTGACTGCAGGGCGAGCGTTCGAAGACATGGCTTTGCGTCGCGACGGTGTCGATGAGCTGAATCTCGAGTGGCGCCTGCGCACGCGTGCCACGAGCCTCGATCTTGCAGCGCGGGTGGTCGCGCTCGACGATGGCGGAAGTGTCGGTTACGACAATCTCATCATCGCCACGGGGGCCACACCGCGCGCGTTGCCCGCGTCGGTATGCGACCCCAGTCTTGGTGGCGTGCATTCGTTGCGGACGATCGAAGATGCGCGGGCGATCCGCGACGGTATTGAGAACGAAGATCGCATCTGCGTGATCGGCGCGGGATTCATCGGTGCCGAGGTTGCAGCAGCGTGTCGCACGCGTGGTGCTGGGGTGACGCTGCTCGAAGCACAAGCGCAACCAATGATTCGTGGTCTTGGAGCGACATTGGGCGCCGTCTGCGCGCAACTGCATCGCGATCATGGTGTCGATTTGCGCCTCGGAGTGCAGATCGACCGCGTCGAACCTTCCACAAACGTCGCAGGTGCCCCACGGGTAGGTTCCGTCGTCCTCGCCGACGGAACACGTATCGAATGTGATCTGTTGGTCGTGGGTATTGGTGTTGCACCCGAAACGCGATGGCTTGAAGATTCCGGCCTCGCGATCGACAATGGTGTGGTCTGCGACAGTACGTGCACTGCTGCACCCAACGTTCTGGCGGCGGGCGATATCGCGCGTTGGCCGAATCCGTTGTTCGATGACGAAATGATGCGCCTCGAACACTGGACGAACGCGACAGAACAGGGCGCGCATGTCGCGGAATGCCTTGTCTCTGGTGCTGCTACCCCCTTTGCACCGGTGCCATTTGTGTGGAGCGACCAGTACGACTGCAAGATACAAAGCGTCGGTCGGTTCAATGCCGACGACGACATGGAGATTGTTCGCGGGGATCTGGAGAGTCGCAAGTTTGTCGCGCTGTTCGGACGGGATGGCCGTTTGACCGGCGCGCTCGGTTTCAGTCAGCCGCGCCACGTGATGATCGCCCGGCGAATGATTGCTGAACGCGTATCGTTTGTCGACGCGATCGCAGCGTCGAATGGTTGAAATAGTCCCACGTCGCGAGATCAAGGGCGATACAGCGAGATTGCTCACGATGCCGTTTGTGCTGATCGTGGCGAGTGGGCTCGCCTACTTTCTGGCGTTGGCGATGCTCAATCCTGTCATTCCGGTGTATATCGATGGCACATTGCATGGCGGCGGCATTCAGGTTGGTGTTGGTGTCGGTGCGTTCGCGTTTGGGGCGGTCTTGCTTCGCCCGTTTGCAGGTCGAATCGGCGACCGGATCGGGCGGCGCGTGTTGCTGCTCGGCGGTGCGTTGATCGTTGCGATCGCCACTGCTGGGTACGGTCTCGTTGCGTCATTGTGGTGGCTGACGGCGACGCGATTCATCGCCGGGATTGGCGAAGCGGCATTTTTTGTGGGCGCCGCGACGATGATCACCGACCTCGGGCCCGAGGAGCGTCGAGGCGAAGCTGTGAGCTATTGGTCGGTCGCCGTGTATGGCGGATTGGCGTTCGGGCCGTACCTTGGCGAAGTTGTCCTTGGCCCGAAACATCACGAGCGGTTCGGCGCGGCATGGCATATCAGCGCGGGCCTTGCCCTGCTCGCAGTGGCGATCGGGTGGTTCACGCGCGAGGTTCCTGGCCAGTCGGCTCCCGACGACGGCGGACCACAGCATTTGCTCCATCGCCGCGCGCTCGGTCCAGGAACGGTGTTGTTCCTCGGACTCGTCGCACTTGCCGGATGGCAGAGTTTCGTCAAGCTGTACGCACGCGACGTGTTGCATCATGATGCCGTACGAAGCGTGTTTCTTGTGTATGGCGTGGTGATTTTGCTGATCCGAATTTTCGGTGCTCGGCTTCCCGACAGGCTCGGTGCTCGTGTCTCGTGTTCAGGAGCGCTCGTCTTTGCGTGCGTCGGGATGAGCGTGATCGCGGCCTCGCGCACGATGCCGGGGCTCTACCTCGGCACGGCCATATTCGCCATTGGGATGTCGTTGCTCTACCCAGCACTACTCGTTATGGCCTTGGAAGGTGTTCCACCGCATGAACGAGGCTCGGTCGTCGGCACATTTTCGAGCTTTTTCGACCTGAGTCAGGGTCTCGGCGCGGCGATTTGCGGAGGTATCCAAGGCGCGTTCGGATACTCATCCATGTTCTGGACTGGAGCGCTGCTAGCGGTCGGTGGGCTCGTCGTGATGCGCGTGATCAGCGCCCCGCCGAAACGCGCACACAATGGGTCGAGTACGTAGATGGCAGTGTTGCACCGCGTCATCGAGCAGTAGTTTGACTCGCCGTTGTGGTGGCGCCGTAGGATCAGCGCGATGCCGTCGTTGCTAGTCACCAACGACTTCCCTCCGAAGTTCGGGGGGATCCAGTCGGTGTTGTGGGAGATGTGGCGTCGGCTACCGCCATCCGAGACGACCGTCTTCACAACCGCGCATCGCGACGCACATGTGTGGGACGAGGAACAGGCATACCGTGTGGTGCGCAGTCGCGACAAGGTGCTGTTACCCACCCCGTGGGTCAAGCGACACGCCGATCAATTGATACGCGAACTCAACGCAGACGTTGTGTTTGTCGACCCAATGCTGCCTCTTGGCGCGATCGGGCCCAGTCTGCGGCGGGATATGCCGTATGTCGTTGTTGCGCATGGAGCAGAAATCACTGGCTACGGACGGATACCGCCGGCGAATCTTTTGGCTCGCCGCGTGCTCCGCAAAGCTGCAGGGGTTGTCGCATTTGGCAATTATCCGATGAGTGAGTGTGTGCGCGCGGCCGGCTGCAGCCTCCCTGGAGCGGTGATACCCCCGGGCGTCGATACCGATCGGTTCACGACAATCACCCCACAGACCAAGGCGCTGACGCGCGCAAAATTTGGTCTTGCGCTCGACCGCCCGGTTGTCCTTGGGTTATCGCGCCTTGTGCCTCGTAAGGGTTTTGATGTGCTGATCGAGGCGATCGCCGGCCTGGGGCCTGATGTGCAACTCGCGATCGGCGGCACAGGGCGAGACCGCGATCGGCTCGAGCGAATCGCCGCAGAACATCGCGTTGGTGTTCGCTTTCTTGGTCGAGTCGATGATGACGACCTTCCTGGGCTCTACGCCAGCGTCGACGTATTCGCAATGTTGTGTCGCGGTGATCGGTGGGGTGGCATAGAGGTTGAGGGATTCGGGATTGTGTTTCTCGAAGCCGCAGCCTGTGGTGTGCCACAGATCGCGGGCCGAAGCGGTGGTTCGCACGAGGCCGTGGCCGATGGGGTCTCCGGCTTTGTCGTTGAGCCCCGGGACGTTGCCGCGGTGCGCGACGCACTCCGACAGCTGCTCGACGACGACGCGCTGCGCGCCAAGATGGGCGCGGCGGCCCGCCAACGCGCCTGCGAGTCGTTCAGTTACGACCTGCTGATTTCCAGTTTGCTGCCGATTACACGCGGCGACTTCGCCAAGCTGGAGCACTTCACCCCGTGAGGTTCGCACTGGATCCGAACACGCCCGGTCGGCGGATCGTGGTTGCATCGTGGATTGGTCTCGGTGCGGTCGTCGCCGCGACCGTGCCGTTTGCGCTGGGCGTCAGCGCGTTTGAATATGTGGTTGCAGCCGTGTGCGGTGTGTCGTTCATCATCGGATTCCTCGTGTGGATTGTGGCATTTGGCCGGGCGTTGCAGCGCACGACCCACGGCGACGACATCGCGGTGAGCAACTGGGTGTTCCTCGCTGGGTCGGCTCCAACTGCAGTACGTCAACAACTCCTCGGCGTCGCGCTCCTCACCTTGGGGATTACGGTCGCGACGACCGCCGCCAACCCATTTGTCTGGCTTGCGAACTTATTGCCCTTAGCGCTGAGCGCACTGTGGGGCGCGCGGCACGGTACGTTCCCCCCGAGGAGAGAGGCCCCACGAACAACCCGAGGAGCACGGCGTGGCCGACCAAGTCAGTGAACGGATTCGTATTGCGGCCCCTGCTGCGCAATGTTGGGAGATCGCGCTCGATTTTGAGCAGTACCCGAATTGGGTACGCGATATCAAACGGGCGACCGTGCTTTCGCGCGACGACGTCGGGCGAGCGTTGCAGGTGGAATACCGGGCCGCGGCGCTCGGGAAGAGCACAACGTACGTACTCGAGTACAACTTTGACGATGCGCCCCATTCGTTCTCGTGGCGACTCGTGCGCGCCGACCTGCTCCGACAACTCGACGGGAGCTACCGCTTCGAGCCAGAAGGTGACTCCACTCGCGTGCATTATGAACTGGTCGCCGACCTCAAGGCTCCGCTCCCGGGGATGATCGTGCGTCGAGTGACCTCGATCATCATGGGGAGTGCGCTGCGCGACCTCAAAGTCCACGTCGAAACGAATTCCTGAGCCTTCACGAACTCGCACGCACCACTAACCTCCCCGGCGATGCGGATTTTGCTGTTCACTGGCAAAGGTGGCGTTGGAAAGACGACGGTCGCCGCGGCGACCGCAGTCGCGTGCGCACGCCGCGGCCATCGAACGATGATCCTGTCGACTGATCCGGCGCATTCGTTGGCCGATGCGTTCGATTGTCGCCTCAACGACGAACCCGTTGTGATCGAACGGAATCTCGTGGGCCAACAACTCGACGCCCGCGTACGATTTGAGGCTGCATGGGCTGAGATTCGCGACTATGCAGTCGAGATGCTCGGTTGGGTCGGCGCTGATGCTGTCGAGGCAGAAGAACTCGCAGTTGTTCCTGGGCTTGACGAGGTGTTCGCACTCGCGGATATCAAAGATCATGCCAACTCCGGCAACTACGACGTGATCGTCGTCGATTGTGCGCCGACAGCGGAAACATTGCGTTTGCTGTCATTACCCGATGTGCTGGGCTGGTACATGGGCAAGTTGTTCGAGCGGCAACGCAAGTTCAGCAAGTTTGCACGCCCGTTCGTCAGCCGTCTCACCAACATGCCCGTCGCTGGCGACGAGGTATTCGGTGCCATTCGACGCTTCTACGATCGACTCGACGGTGTGCGCGAACTCCTCACCGACGGTTCGATTACCAGCGCACGTTTGGTGATGAACCCACAACGAATGGTTGTCGCGGAAGCCCGTCGCACGTTTACATATTTGAGTTTGTTCGGTTATCACGTTGATGCCGTCGTTGTGAACAAGGTTCTGCCGGATGTGGTTGTGGACCCATTCTTTGATGAATGGCGCACCGAACAAAAGACGCAGCTTGGCATTATCGATGAGTCGTTCGAACCGCTCCCGGTAATGCGTGTTCCGCTGGCTGGTCGTGAAGTAATCGGTTCGGAAGAGCTCGAATCATTGGCGTTCGTGCTCTACGGCGACGTCGACGCAGCGTCGCGGCTTGCTGCGATCGAACCACTGCGCGTCGATGCGCACGATGGAGTGTTTACCCTTTCAGTCCACCTGCCGTTTTCTGGCAAACACGAAGTGGAGCTCGCGCAAACTGATGATGAGATTCTGATTGCTCTCGGTCCGTATCGGCGTGCGCTCGTGCTCCCCGACAGCCTTCGGTCTCGCGTCGTGCGGAGTGCGCGTTTCGATGATGGGCGCCTCGCTGTGGAATTCGTCCGTGCCACAAATGAATGACACATGATGCCCGACGAACAAGCGTTTCATGAAGAGTGCTACGCGTGTCCGGTTGGGTCTTTTTTTCTCGGAGTGCAGTCTGCACAACCCGATGCGATGGAACACGTATTGAATGCTGCTCACGAACTACTCGGAGTGGCCCGCGCCGCGATCGATGCCGCGGAAACCGCGATTGATCACCAGCGGACCACGCGTGCCGACCGTGCGGCGCGCCCGAGCCGGGTTCGCCGCATCGACATTGTCTGAACGATTGCGATGACAGCGAACGGCATGACGTTAGGAATCGACATCGGTGGCACCAAGGTGCTCGGCGTCGCGCTCGATGTCGACGGGACCGTGTGCGCTGAAACGCGTGTCCCGAGCGCCGTCGCCGAAGGTGGTGTGAGCGATGCGATCACACAGGTATTTCGTACGCTCCTAGCTCAAGTGGGGTCTGCCTCTGCCGTCGGTATCGGCATTGCTGGTCTCGTCGACTTCGATGGGCGAATGCGCTTTGGACCGAACCTCCCCGACATTTTGGCATTGCCGATCCGGGAGCAAATGGAAGCGGTGACGGGTCTCGCCGTCACGGTCGACAACGATGCCAACGCCGCGGGTTTCGGTGAGCTGACCCATGGTTCGTTGCGCGGTGCACGGCATGCCTTGATGGTGACGCTCGGGACTGGAATCGGAGGAGCGATCCTTATCGATGGCGAAGTCTTCCGCGGCGCGAATGGCTTTGCTGCAGAGATTGGGCACTTCACGGTTCGCGCTGACGGGCCGATCTGCGCATGCGGCGAGCGGGGGCATTGGGAGGCGATCGCCTGCGGGCCTGCGCTCGGTCGGATGGGGCTTGAAGCGGTACGCGATGGTCGTGGTGGCGCGATTCTTGCCGTTGCGGGCGACGAGCCAATCAGTGCTCACCACGTGGCGAGCGCCGCGATGAGTGGCGATGCCGACGCGTTGGAGATCATGAGTGAATTTGGCGACAACGTTGCACTCGGACTCGCCGGGTTGGCCAACATCCTTGATCCTGAGATCATTGCGATTGCTGGTGGGCTTGTCGAGATGGGCCCGTTGCTGTTCGATCCTCTTGAGCGTGCATTCTCGGCGCATCTTGAGGGCCTCGCGTATCGTCCGCGCATTCCCGTAGTGCCGGCGCAACTCGGAGAACGGGCCGGAGCAATTGGCGCAGCTGCACAGGCCCGACACGCGATGCTGCGATAGCGATCGACGATGAAGATCGGGCTCACGCTTCCGTCATTTGTTGAAGACGTCGAGGTTCCGCTTCTGGTGGTAGCGCGCGCTGCCAGCGAAGGCGTGTCCGGGGTATTCGCCTACGACCATCTGTTTCGTGTCGACCGCGAGGGAAATCGTCGACCCGCGATTGAGTGCTTTGCCATGTTGACTGCCGCCGCCATCGAGTGCGGCGCAATGACCCTCGGCGCATTGGTCGTACGAGCATCATTACGGCCGGCGGCCGTCGTCGCGCAATCTGTTACAACGTTGCGCGCTTGCGCGAACGGGCCGCTCGTCATTGGCGTGGGCGCTGGCGACAAGGAAAGTCGCGTCGAACACGATGCCTTCGGGTTGTCGTTCGATTCGCTCGACGTTCGGCTTGC
>JBBRPC010000090.1:0-13037 GCA_038228615.1 Acidimicrobiia bacterium
AATCGAAGGCAAGATCGCTGCGATCACCTACGCACGGGAACATGGTGTTCCGTTCTTGGGCTTGTGTCTCGGAATGCAGTGTGCAGTCGTTGAGTATGCGCGAAATGTGTGTGGGCTCGGTGGAGCGAATTCGCGTGAATTCGATGCTCATTCACCACATCCGGTGATCGATCTCATGGATGAACAGCGCGATGTCGTTGATATGGGTGGAACAATGCGTCTCGGCGCATGGCCAGCACGGCTTGTCGACGACACGATCGTGCGCTCGCTGTACGGCGACGAGGTTGTCTATGAACGGCACCGGCACCGGTACGAGGTGAACAACTCCTACCGCGCTCGTCTGGAAGCAGCTGGTTTGGTGATGTCGGGTACATCACCGGACGCTCGGCTGGTCGAATTCGTCGAACTTCCATTGACGCAACATCCGTTTTTCATCGGTACTCAGGCGCACCCAGAATTCAAGAGCCGCCCGGATCGAGCCCATCCGTTGTTCGCTGGATTTGCTGCGGCGGCGAAGTTCCGAGCCGAGGGACGCCGGCCACACATTCCGCTCGACCTTCCCGCGCTGTCGAGCAGGCGAGTCTGAACAGTCGTAGTGTCCGACGAGCTCGCTGGGCTGTTTGCCGAGCATGAACTGTGGCTCGCGGCGGAGCGAGGTCTTGCTGTGAACTCAAGGCTCGCGTATCGCCGTGATCTTGTTCGCTATGCCGGGTTCTTGCGACAGTCGGGAATATCTACACTCGATCGGATCGGCGAATCGACCGTCGCGGCGTACGTCGACTATCTACGCTCGCTTCGCAACGACGATCAACAGCCAGCGCTCGCTCCCGCATCGATCGCGCGCGGTTTGGTTGCAGTTCGTTCGTTCCACCGCTTCTTGGTGAGCGAAGGCGTTGCACAACAAGACCCGAGCGAGGAGATCGGGGCACCACGAGTGCCTCAGGGGATCCCCAAAGCGCTCGATGAGACAGAAATTGGGATATTGCTCAATGCTGTTGTTGGTCACGATGCACTCGCGCAACGCGACCGGGCGATTCTCGAAGTGTTATACGCAACAGGTATCCGGATCAGTGAACTCGTCGGTCTCGACCTCGACGACCTCGATCTCGCCGACGCGATCGTGCGCGTGTTTGGTAAAGGCTCCAAGGAACGAGTCGTGCCGATCGGTCGCGCGGCCCGAGCTGCACTCGAAGAATATCTACGAAACGGGCGGTTGCAGTTGCGAACGGCGCGAGCGAAAGCACAAGTGACGTCTGGCGACGCGGTGTTCCTGAACGCCCGTGGCGGCCGCCTGACGCGCCAGGGTTGTTGGAAGATTGTTCGAGCTGTCGCCGATCGTGTGGGCCTTGGGGAACGGCTCAGTCCTCACGTCTTGCGGCACTCGTGTGCGACGCACATGCTCAATCACGGTGCCGATATTCGCGTGGTCCAAGAGCTGCTCGGCCATGCCAGCGTGTCGACGACCCAGGTGTACACGAAGGTTTCGCCGGATCGTCTGCGTGCGGTCTACGACGCAAGCCATCCGCGGGCGCGACGAGCGAACCTGCGAGGTGCGTGATCGCACCTCGCAGCCACTTCGTTGGCCGTTTTATCCGATCGCTACTTCCGCAGCATGTCTCGGCGGACGACCGTGCGTGGGTTGCCAGCATGCTGCAACCGCAGGAGCAGCTGCTCTGGGGGAAACTCTCTGCCCACGACATGGTGGAATCACTCGGCGTCGCGCATCGTGCGGCGGCACAGATCGACGCGAACGACAGCGAATATGGCGATGTCATTGCTGCCGCATTGCTGCACGACGTCGGCAAACTCGACGCACATTTTGGAACGTACGGTCGCGTCGCCGCGACGTTGGCTGGTGCGCTCGCTGGCCACGAGATGGCAGAAAGCTGGCGGCACTCGTCGGGTCGTACGCGCCGAGTTGGGTTATACCTCCAGCACGCCGAACTTGGTGCGGATCGGATCGCGATCGCTGGCGGCCGCACCGCGGCGGTGGAGTGGGCACGGGCGCATCACGATCCCAGCCGCTGGGCCTCGGTACCGCTGTCGCGGCGACATTGCCAGGTCTTGGCAACCGCTGATGGAGAACGACCACCCAACGAGCGTTGAGGCGCGGCTAACGGATCGGCCGAAGGAAACCCGCTGCTTCGTTGGCCCTTTCAAGGACTGGCGTGGCCTGATTGCGCGCCCGTTCTGCCCCGGTCGCCAAGATTCGGTCGACCTCCGCGGGATCATTTGCCAAGAGTTCATAGCGTTCGCGCACTGGCCGCAGCATCTCCACGACCGCCTCGGCGACAGCAACTTTGAACTCTCCGTACTGGCTCGTCGCGAACGCACCCACGGCCTGTTCGACGGTGGAACTCGTTGCGGCGGCGTAGATATCAAGCAGGTTGGAAATTCCGGGTTTCGAGGCAACGTCGTAGCGAATCTCACTGCCGCTGTCGGTGAGCGCGGTTTTGATTTTCTTTGTGATCCGCTTCGGATCGTCGAGCACGAACACACAGCCAGGTGAATCGCCCTCAGATTTCGACATTTTCTTCGTTGGCTGCTGAAGATCCATGATCCGCGCGCCGGACGGGGGAAATGTCGCGCGCGGCACCACAAACGTTGGGCCGAAGCGGGCATTGAAACGGATCGCGATATCGCGTGCCAGCTCGACATGTTGACGTTGGTCGTCTCCGACCGGCACCTCTTCGGTGTCGTACAACAGGATGTCGGCTGCCATGAGCACGGGATAGTCGAACAGCCCAACGCTGACCGATTCTTGACCGTGCGATTTCTCTTTGAATTGCGTCATCCTGCGCAGTTCGCCGAAGGTTGCTGTGTTGTTCAACAGCCAAGTGCACTCTGTGTGGAGTCCTGCAACATGACTTTGGACGAATAACAGTGCGCGGTCTGGGTCGATGGCCGATGCGAGCAACACCGTCGAGAGCTCTCGAGTCAATCGGCGGAGGTCGTTCGGTTCATACGGGGCTGTCAGCGCATGAAGATCGACCACACAAAACACGGCGTCGCCTCGGCGCGCAGCCTCAGATCCGGCCTCTGGCTGGCCGCTGACCCAGCGTTGCACTGCACCGCAATAGTTCCCAAGATGCATTTCGCCCGACGGCTTGATTCCTGAAAATACGCGTGGCATGGCATCCGACGTTACCGGTGCTGACATCAGCACCCCACCCGAGTTTTGGTGCGTGCCAGCACGTAGCGTGGTTTGCCCAGGCCGCACCCCCTAGACCACATACATGTGATTCTCGCGGGTAGGCTGAGCGGCGATGGGCTACGAGGTGCAAACCCCAGTATTTGATGGTCCGTTCGATCTCTTACTGCACTTGATCTTGAAGCAGGAGGTCGATCTTTGGGATGTCAATTTGTCCAGCATCATCGACCAGTATCTGCGTGCAGTCGACCAGGTTGGCCGCGTCGATCTCGACGTCGCAACTGAGTTCTTGCTGATTGCTGCCACCCTGATCGAACTCAAGGCGAGGCGCTTGTTGCCATCGCCAGAGCCAATCGATCTCGACGAGGAACTCGCACGCTGGGAAGAGCGCGACTATCTCTTGGCGCGGCTCCTCGAATGTAAGACGTTCCAGGATGCTGCTCGTGAAATCCATGCTCGGATGGCAGTAGCGGCCAAGGTCTTCGCCAGGACCGCTGGTCCCGAAGATCCCTTTGCCTGCCTCTCACCCGACCCACTGGAGCGCGTCACGCTGGAACAGCTGGCCGCCGCGGCGCTGAAAGGCCTCATCCCCAAAGCAGTCCCGACAGTACGCACCGATCACGTGCACGCCTCGCGTACGAGCGTGCGTGAGGCGGTCGAGGTCATTCTCGCGCTCCTGCCGGCGCGCGAATCGGTGAGTTTTCGCGACCTGACGCGCGGCATCACGGAAAAGATCGAAGTGATCGTGCGATTTTTGGCATGCCTCGAACTCTTCAAGCAAGGCCTCGTCGATATCGAACAGTTCGAGAACTTCTCAGAGTTACGTATCCGCGCACTCGCAGTGGGCGAGAGCGCGGAGATCGATCTCGAATCACTGGCTGAATGGGGCGACGAAGACGCGGCCCCGGCGCTTGCGTCTGCCGGGCGTGAAGTTCGCAGACACGCGACGGTCGCCGTGGAAGTTGGAAACTCAGGAGACCCGCGATGACCGAAGAGTACGAAATCGGGACCACGACCGACGCTCGCTCGATCGCTGGCGCCATCGAGGCTGTGCTGTTGGTTGCGACAGAGCCAGTGGAGCCGTCGTTGCTAGCGCAGCTTGTGGAGATCCCCACCGCAACTGTGGTGCTCACCTGTGAGGCACTTGCACGTGAGTACGCCCAACAACAACGGGGCTTCACGATCGCGCGGATTGCTGGTGGCTACCGGTTTCAAACAGTTCCCACACAAGCCCCGTACGTCGAACGATTCGTCTTGGAAGGTCAAACCGCACGTTTGTCTGGTCCTGCGCTGGAAACGCTCGCAATCGTTGCGTACAAACAGCCGATTTCGCGCGCCCAGCTGAGCGCGATCCGCGGCGTGAATGTCGATGCGACACTGCGCACATTGGTGCAGCGTGGCTATGTCGAAGAAAGCGGCCACGACGCCACTCCCGGCAACCCGGCCTTGTTCTCCACGACCCAAATGTTCTTGGAAAAAATTGGGGTCGACTCGCTGAGCGACTTGCCAGGGCTCGCCGATTTCATCCCCGACGCCAACGTTGTGGAAGCGCTGGAACGCGGCTTGCGCATCACGCCGATCACGAACGTCCTCGACGACGCGGCTGGCGCTGAGGAATCGGTCGACGCGTCACCCACCGATTTGATGAACGCCTTCGGAACTGAACGCGTCGATACCTCGACCGTTGCTTCGGAGCTCGCCTCCGGTCTTGACTAGTGCCGTGACGCAAGCGATGCGGTCGCCGACCGCTTCGGGCGAACGGTTGCAAAAGGTGCTCGCTCGTGCCGGCATGGGTTCACGCCGAGTCTGTGAGGGCTTCATCGCCGACGGTCGAGCTGCAGTCAACGACGAAATCGTGCAACTGGGGGCGAGGGTCGTTCCAACAGATCGCATTACTGTCGACGGTGTTCCCGTGATCACCGATACCTCCCTTGTGTATTGCTTGTTACACAAGCCGGTCGGCATCGTCACGACTGCCCATGATCCACAGGGTCGTCGCACCGTCATGGAATTCGTGGCTTCAGAACCACGCCTCTTTCCAGTTGGTCGTCTGGATCTGAATACGAGCGGCTTGTTGATCATGACCAACGATGGCGAACTCGCGAACTTGCTCACCCATCCTCGCCATGGTGTACACAAGACCTACGTGGCTGAGGTCGAGGGTGATCCGACGCCAGCGACGGTGCGCCGGTTGCGTGCAGGCGTTGAACTTCTCGACGGCATTACCGCTCCAGCCGAGTGTCGCGTGATTGGGCGTCGGCCCGGCTCGGCGATTGTGGAGTTGGTGTTACACGAGGGGCGGAATCGTCAGGTCCGACGGATGTGTGAAGCCGTTGGTCACCCAGTGTTGCAATTGAGTCGCAGCCGGATCGGCAATCTCCGTGACGCGAACCTGCATTCCGGCCAGTCCCGTCCGTTGAGCGCTGCCGAGGTACGGGATTTATACGCGGTTGCTTTAGGGGAGCCGAGTTCAGCGCGGGCGAACCGATAGATTCCGCCGTTGTGAAACTCCTAGCGCTGCGCGGTGCGACCACCTGCGACGAAGACTCCAAGCACGAGATCGATAGCAAAACGCAATCCCTTGTGCAAAGCATGCTC
Source organism: Acidimicrobiia bacterium (assembly GCA_038228615.1). Lineage (GTDB taxonomy): Bacteria > Actinomycetota > Acidimicrobiia > IMCC26256 > PALSA-610 > F1-120-MAGs023. Next base: position 5,750 of record JBBRPC010000090.1, read on the forward strand.
GACCGCAACGGGATTCGCCACGAAGCGCTTGTCAGCATCTTTTTCACTGCGACCGACGATCTCCACAGTGAATTTCCTGCAACCGGGGCTCGCAAACTTGGCCTCGGCGACGTTCCGCTGATCTGTGCTCGCGAATTGGATATCACCGGCGGTATGGCGCGGTGCATTCGCATCATGATGCATTTCTATGGAGAGATGGACCGCAGCGATCTCCATCATGTATATCTCGAAGGTGCGCGAATATTGCGCGACGATTTGCCGGAATAGCGATGACAACCTTGAGCAACGAAGCAGTATTTGGCGGCGCCCGAGCGTTGCATGGCAGAGTCCGGGTGCCTGGTGATAAATCGCTGTCGCACCGGGCCATGCTCTTTGCCGCGCTTGCGAAGGGTGCGTCGACGTTAGTGAACCTTGCGACGGGTGAAGACGTTCAGGCAACGCGACGCATCGTCGAGCAGCTCGGTGTGCGGGTGCGCGAACGTCAGGGAACGCTCACTGTGTCTGGCGGCGGGATCGACGCATTGCGCGAACCAGAATCAGTGCTCGACTGTGCCAACTCTGGCACGTCAATGCGCGTGCTGACTGGGCTGCTGGCAGGACGTCCCTTCCTGTCGGTGTTGAGCGGTGACGGGTCGCTGCGCAAACGTCCTATGGCTCGCGTGACGGAGCCGTTGCGGTTAATGGGCGCGAACATCGATGGGCGAGACAACGGGCGGCTTGCCCCGCTCACTGTCAGAGGGGGTGCGCTGGTTGGCATCGACTATGCATTGCCGGTCGCGAGCGCTCAGGCGAAGTCGGCGCTGATCCTCGGCGCGCTCCAAGCAACACACGCGAGCGCGATTTCGTCGCCAGCGTTGTCGCGAGATCACACGGAACGCATGTTGGAAGCCCTCGGTGCTCCGCTGCGTGTCGACGGGCTCACGGTGCATGTCGAGCCGCTGACGAGCCCCTGGGACGGATTCGAACTCGATGTGCCGGCCGATCCGTCGTCTGCGGCATTTTTTGTCGTCGCCGCAGCGATCACCCCTGGCAGTGAGATTGTCCTTGAATCTGTGGCGATCAATCCGACGCGGATTGGTTTCGTCGGCGTGTTGCAACGCATGGGTGCCGATATCGAGGTCACTCAGACGGGGAGTGTGCTCGGTGAGCCGGTCGGAGAAATCAAAGTGCGAGCTGCGCGCCTGCGGGCAACCCGCATTGAGGGCGACGAGATTCCCAGTGTGATCGATGAGATTCCTGCGCTCGCGATCGCCGCGGCGTTCGCCGATGGTGTCACGGAAATCCGCGGCGCAGAAGAACTTGCCGTCAAAGAAAGCAACCGGATCGGCGCGATACAACAAGAGATTATTCAGCTCGGACTCGGCTGCGAGGCACACCGCGACGGTCTCACGATCCGCGGTGGCGTTCCTCAGCCAGGATCGACGCTGAAAAGTCATGGCGATCACCGAATCGCGATGGCTGCAGCAATTGCCGCGCATGCCCTCGACGGAGCAAGCACCGTGCGCGGCTGGGCCGCGGTCGGCGTGTCGTACCCGAGCTTCGCCGACGATTTGGCACGGCTTGCGGGGCCAGGATGAATCGACCAACAGCGAGCGCGACGCGCAGCGACGTACTTGCTCTGGATGGACCAGCGGGTGCCGGGAAGTCAACCGTCGCACGTTGTGCTGCTGAACGTCTTGGGCTCACTGTGCTCGATACTGGTGCGATGTATCGCGCGGTGACGATCGCATGTCTGCATGCTGGGGTCGAACTCCAAGATGGTGAGGCGTGCGCGCGGATCGGCCTTGCGTGCACGATCACGTTGGGAAACGACGGCACGGTGCTGCTCGATGGGCGCGATGTCACCCAGGAGGTCCGCACACCGGAAATCACCGCGACCGTATCGACCGTTTCTGCGCATCCGCAGGTGCGTGAAATCATGGTGGGTCACCAACGTGCATGGGCAGCCCACCATGGGGCAGGTGTTGTGGAAGGTCGCGATATCGGAACTGTCGTATTTCCTGATGCGAGATTGAAAGTCTTTCTTGTCGCATCGAATGAAGTGCGGGCGCGTCGCCGATTGGCCGACGAGTCTGCTGCGGGTCGAACGGTCGCCCTTGCGGATGTGCTCGCCGATTTGGAACGTCGCGACACTATTGATTCGGAACGGGCGTCGTCACCACTGAAGCCCGCAGCTGATGCTGTATTGATCGACACGACCGACCGCGACATCGACGACGTTGTCACCGAAATCGTCGCCCGGTTTGCGACAGAGGGATTCGAGACACCGCAATGAGCACGCACCGCGACCCGAATTCCAAACGCAGCCTCGCGTTCTACCGTTTCGCGCATTGGGTGGTCGTGACTATTTCCACGAAGCCCTGGCGGGTCGTTGTGAGGGGTGCCGAGCGGGTACCTGCTGCTGGCCCCTTTATCTTTGCGCCATCTCACCGATCGATGCTCGATATTCCGTGGACAGCGAAAGCCACGAAGCTTCGGATCCGTTTCATGGGCAAGGCGACCCTGTTCCGCGTTCCCGTCCTTGGTTGGTTCTTCACGACGCTTGGCGGTTTCGCGGTGGAACGCGATGGTAACGATCGCGCCCCGTTGCGTGATTCGCTCGTGATCCTTGCGAATGGTGAGGTACTTGCCGTGTACCCGGAGGGCACCCGTCAGCGCGGCCCGATCATTCAAGAGTTACAGCGCGGCGCGGCATATTTGTCGATCAAGGCGCAGGTGCCGTTGGTGCCGCTGGCGTTGGCGGGAACTGAAGATGCATTTCGTAGCGGTCGGCGACTTCCTCGTTTCGGTCGCGGTTTGATCTTGGTCGGCGAGCCGATTCAACCGCCAACGACCACTGGATCGCGTGTCAAACGCGAGTTGGTCGACGAACTGAACGCCGAACTTCGCTTGGCGATGCAGAAGCTGTACGACGAAGCGACGGCGATGCGCGACGAGCTCAACGCGTGATCTGGCAAGGCTGACACTCGGGGTCGCGCCCTACAGCAACACGCCGAGGAATGCGGCGCCGAGGCCAAACAGCAGACCGATGCCAGCCATCGCTCCAGAGATGGCCCTCTTGCGCCGTGTATCCGCTGGATCGGCGGCGCCACTCACGGCTGGGACCAGTGCGAGCGAGTGCACAGCGGCGCCGATGCCCGAGAGCGCAACGCACGTCAGCTTCAACATCAATGTCGTGAGGTAGGCACTCGATTGGTCGCCGACGTGCACCGAGAAGAGGTTCCACACACCGGTTGCGATGAGCACCCCGAATGCTGGCCAAGCGACGCGTTGAAACTGTCGGGCGACGGCGCGCGTGGTGTCGCGATCGGTCCTTCGCCGCAACACGGGTACAACGGTCGCAAGGGCAATCTGACCGCCGATCCACACGCACGCTGCAATCACATGCAAAAAAATTCGGATATCGCTGAGCGTGGGAGTGATCACAGCAACGATGGCTATGGCTGAAGGGCCGCGAGCACGTCGGATGCGACGACGTGGCGGTCGCTGCTCAAAGGACCACCGAGGGATCGCGCGACTTCCGGGTCGCCGCCGAGGAGTAGGGCAGTGACGACGTCGAGGGCCGTAAACGCATCGCGGAGTTCGCGCGGCGGCGGAAAATATTCGTCCTCTTCGGTGACACGTACGGTATCGACACCGTGAACAGGGGCAAGACGTGCGATGACCGCATCGACAAGTTCTTCTGGGGCGCTCGCGCCCGCTGTCACACCAACAACCGCATCCTGGCCGAGCGATGCAAGATCGAGTTCTTCCGGACCATCGATTCGTAGCACGTTCGCGCAACCGGCCTCGCGCGCCACCTGTGCGAGCGCGTTCGTATTCGAAGAGTTTGCACTCCCGATCACCACCACCACATCAGATCGCTGGGCGATCTCCACGAGCGCCGACTGTCGATTCGTCGTCGCGAAACACAGATCGTTGCGGGAAGCGGTCCAAAGCTCCGGATAATGCTCGCCAGCGCGAGTGAGAACATCCGACCACTCGCTATGCGCCAACGTCGTTTGTGCCAACATTGCGACCGGTTGATCGGGAGAGACCCGTTCGAACACCGCGTCGAGACCGTCGGCATGTTCCACTAGGTGCATCGATCCTGGCGCGACCGCCAATGTTCCCGTGGCTTCCTCATGTCCTGCGTGTCCGACATACAGGATCGTGTAGCCCTTTCGAGCACGAACCTTCGCTTCGTGGTGCACCTTGGTGACGAGGGGGCAGACGGCATTTACCACTGAACCGCCGGTTGCACGCGCGGCCGCAACGACTTCCGGTGCGCTTCCGTGAGCCGACAGCATAATCGGCGCGCCTGGCGGTACTTCGCCAATGTCATCGACGAACACAACGCCCAACGCGGTAAAGCGGTCGACGACCAAACGGTTGTGCACGATCTCGTGGTAGCAGTACACAGGAGGTTCGAAGACTCTGACCATCCATGCGAGGGCCTTGATCGCCATCTCGACGCCAGCACAAAACCCTCGTGGTTCTGCGAGCAACACCCGATCGACAGCCACACTCAGACCGTAGTCGCGTCAAGGCCGTAGACTTCTGCCATGCCGCCGAGTCGAGTTGTGGCGGTTGCGCCGGATTCCCCTGCTGCCAGAGTAGGCATGGCCGTTGGCGATGAGCTGCTGAGTGTGAACGGAGAACAGCTGCGCGACGTGATTCGCTATCAGCTGCAAAGTGACGAGCCCGAGGTTGAACTTCGGGTCCGACGAGCCGGGTCGGAACAGACCATCCAGATCTCGAAGGCACCAGGTGCCTCGTTAGGGCTGGAGCTCAACAGTGCAGTCTTCGACAGAGTGCAGACGTGCGACAATCATTGCCCCTTTTGTTTCATCTATCAGCTGCCAAAGGGAATGCGCAAGAGTCTGTATCTCAAAGACGACGATTATCGCCTTTCATTTCTCTACGGCAACTTTACGACGCTCACGCGTTTCACCGAGGCCGACTTCGAGCGAGTGGTCACCGAACAGCTCAGCCCGATGTACGTCAGCATTCATGCGACAGATCCAGACGTGCGCACACAGCTGCTACGGAATCGCCGTGGCGCGACAAGTTTGCGGTGGCTGGAATTGTTACTCGATGCCGGGATTGAGATTCATGGCCAAATCGTCGTGTGTCCAGGAATCAACGACGACGTCGTCCTCGACCAGACATTGCGGGGAATTCTCGATCGTTACCCGAATCTCGCGACGGTTGGCGTTGTGCCACTCGGCTTGAGCGCGCATAGCAACGAAGTCTCGATGCGACCACATACACGGGCTGAAGCGGAACGCGTGCTCGAAATCGTCAGCCTGTGGCAAGAGATTTACAGCGACGTCTTGGGACGCCATCTTGTCGATGCATCCGACGAGTACTACTTGATGTGTGACCGCGATGTGCCGTCCCTCGCCCACTACGGCGAATGTCTGCAACACGAGAATGGCATCGGCATGATCGCCACGTTCCGTGCGGAAATCGCCGCGGCATTGCGCGGCGAAGCGTTCGATGTCGAATCTACCCACAGTGGGTTTTTCGCATGGGTCGACGGTGCACCTGCGGAGGGATATCGGGCGCCGCGCGAAGCGGTGGTCGTTGCCCCTGTCGATCGAACCCCATCGGTGCATCCCGCGAGTAGGGCAAACGTCGTGCACGTCGTGACGGGTGAGTTCGGCGCCAAAGCAATTTCACCGATGCTGGTTGAGCTTCGCGAACACTCGAATCGCGACATCCGGTTGTTGGCCGTTCCCAATTCGTTTTTCGGAGGCACAATCGGCGTCACTGGCTTGCTCACGAGCGTCGATGTCGAGCGAGCCATTTGCGACGTTCCTGACGGCGAACGAATTGTGCTTCCCGACGTGATGTTGTCGCGCGGAAAGTTTCTCGACGGCGGAACTGTCGCCGCGCTGTCGAAAGTTGTTGAAATTGTCGCTACCAATGGTGCGGCGCTTGTGGAAGCAGTGATGCGATGACCGACGACTCTGGCGAATTCAACGATGGCGAATTTAACGAGAGCGACTTTGATGCACCGCTTGGCGCGAGCCGTCCGCTTGTCGCAATCGTCGGCCGTCCCAACGTCGGCAAGAGCACCCTCGTTAATCGCATCATCGGCCGCCGTGATGCCATCGTCGAAGAGAAACCGGGTGTCACACGCGACCGTCGCGAAGTGCAAGCAACTTGGCAAGGTCGCGACTTTCGCATCGTCGACACCGGCGGTTGGCTCGCGCCCGGCGAAATGGGATTGACGGATGAAAGCACCGAACTTGCAGCGAAGGTCAGCCACCAAGCCGAGTTAGCGATTCGGGCAGCAGATGTCATCGTGTTGGTGGTCGACGTCGTGACTGGCGTCACCGATGAAGACTCACGAGTCGCGGTTGTATTGCGCCGCTCGAACAAGCCCGTCGTGGTTGCAGTCAACAAAGTCGACGACGCAAATCGCGAACTCGACCGTTGGGATTTTTCGCGTCTCGGCCTCGGCGACCCGCTGCCCGTGAGCGCGCTGCACGGGCGCGACAGCGGCGATCTCCTCGACGCGATTGTTGCCGCACTTCCACCCGAGCACAATGCCGACGGGCGCGACGACCAGGGCGACGGCATCTTTTCCGTCACGATCGCTGGCCGCCCGAACGTTGGCAAATCGACATTGTTCAATCGCCTCGTTGGCGAAGAACGGTCGGTGGTGCACGACCTTCCCGGAACAACTCGCGACGCCATCGATACGATCGTTGAAACAGACGAAGGCCCAATTCGATTCGTCGATACGGCCGGAATGCGACGCAAGAGCCAAGTCGACGAACCCACGGAGTACTACTCGCTCGTGCGTGCCCTCGAAGCGATCGATCGCTCCGACGCATGCTTGTTGCTTGTCGACGCAGAAGAAGGTGTCACGCATCAGGATCAACGCCTCGCCGAACGCGTCGACGGAGCAGGTTGCGCAATTGTTGTCGTGTTGAACAAGTGGGATCTGCTCGACGCTGACCAACGCGCCAACGTCAAAATCCAAGTGAATCGGATGCTCGGATTCCTGGGCTACGCGCCAGTGTTACCCGTATCGGCTTTAACCGGACGCAGAGTGCATCAGCTTCTCCCAGCGTTGCGAGAAGCCGAGGCCGCATACCACGCACGCATCCCTACCGCGCGGCTGAATCAAGTGCTGCGCGAAGCCCAAGCTGGTCACCAGCCACCGCTGAGCCGCGGCAAACGGCCCAGGGTCTTGTACGCAACCCAAGGGTCGGCAGAACCGCCGACAATCACCCTGTTCGCAAACGGCGAGTTTCCGCAGACCTACCTGCGCTACCTCGAACGCAAAATCCGC
>JBBRPC010000091.1:0-12983 GCA_038228615.1 Acidimicrobiia bacterium
GGAGAGCGACACACGCCTGCTCGCCTACGAGGCGGGGCACAAATGGGGCGTGCGCGTGAACACCGTGTCGGCCGGTCCGTTCGCGTCGCGCGCTGCCTCGGCGATCGGCATCATCGAGAAGATGGTCGCCTACGTCCGCGCGAACGCGCCGTTGCCGCAAGAGCTCACGGCAACGGAAGTGGGGCTCGCGATGACATTCCTGTGCTCGCCGCTCGCCTCGGGGATCACGGGTACGACGCTCTACGTCGACAAGGGATATCACACGATGGGCATGGCGCTGGCGGACGGCGAAACGGTCTGACGGTCGTTCGTTCAGCGCGCCGATGAGCCATCGACCTCGTTGCTGATGGTGGCTCGGACAACGTCTGGATCACTGAGGTTGGCGATGCAAGCCACAACGGAACGTTCGACAAGTTCATGGCGGCGGTCGGGGCCGCTCCGGTCGGCGTGCATCAAATGCCTGCGAACAACGGCCATCCTGGTGGCTTCGACGTGTCGTATCGGTCGCCGACCGAGGGCCAGATGACGTTCGGGTGGAATGCTCCCTTGACGGTGGCTGGTCGGACCATTGCGCTGCACGGCACGCGCCGTTTCGACGATCCGTTCATTTCGGAGCCCGTTGGGTCGCAGCTGTACGCCATTCGGAACGGAATATCGAAACTGACGCTCGACTTCGCGCACAATCGACGCGAGGCGCAATGACCCGTCGGAGTGAGTCGCAGGTTCGGCGCAACAGTCCCTAGGTCAAGAATCCCCAGATCAAGAATTTTTCGCAGCGTCCGATACTTGCATACATACAAAAATACAAGTACAATACAAATATATGAAATACCTCGATCTTTCCGACGCACTGCGCGCGCGCATTGCAAGTGGCCGGGCAAGCGCTCCTGGCGGCGTGCTTCCGAGCGAGGCGGAACTCGTCGAACAATTTGGCGCCAGTCGGGTGACCGTACGAAAGGCGTTGGAACAGCTTCGGAGCGAGGGCTTGGTCACGAGCCGACGTGGGGCTGGATGGTTCGTCGCTCCCGGCACGGTGCGACAGTCGCTTGGCAAGGTCACGACCGTGGAAGCGGCGCTGGAAGCCGCCGGGGCGAGACCCCGTCGACAGGTGTTCGACTTTGGATACGAGTTAGCCCACGGGCACGTCGGACGGCTCCTTGAGACAGCTGGCGAGGTATTGCGCGTGCGACGAGTGAACCTCGCAGATGACGAACCCTTCGCCGTCGTGACGGTGTGGGTCCCCGCCGACCTAGGTCGCGACTTGTCGCGTGCTGATGTTGAAGCCGCGACGTTTTACGACTTGCTTCCATTTGCAGGCGTTCGGTTCGGCCGTGTGAACCAAACGATCGGAGCCGATCTCGCTACGCCCGACGATGCCAACCGTCTGGGGGTCGATGAGGGAAGCGCTGTTGTCACGTGTCGGCGCCTCACGTTCAACGACACGCAGCGCCCCGTGTTGCTGGCCGAGCATCGGTATCCAGCACAGCGCACATCCTTCGAAATTGAACTGCCCTCGGTAGCCTTCGCGCCGCCACCCGCACCAACCACCACTGGAGTACGTCATGGCTGAAGTAGTCGGTCCCACCACCCCTGTCTCACTTGTCGAAGCCGTGTACGAACGCTTTGCAGGCTCGACCGCCGCTGCGCGCTCGCGGCTTGGCCGCCCACTGACGTTTGGCGAAAAGATTCTCTTCGCCCACGCCGACGACATCTCCACGATCGGTATTGGTCGCGGGTCCGATTACGGCGATTACCGACCAGACCGCGTTGCCATGCAAGACGCAACGGCTCAGATGGCATTGCTGCAGTTCATGCTCGCCAAGATGCCCACCACCGCCGTGCCGTCCACGGTGCACTGCGATCATCTGATCCAGGCCCGTGTTGGTGCCGACTCAGATCTCGATGTTGCCAACGATGTGAATCGCGAGGTGTACGACTTCTTGCGTTCGGTGAGCGCGAAGTACGGCATCGGGTTTTGGAAGCCCGGCAGCGGCATTATCCATCAGGTCGTCCTGGAGAACTATGCGTTTCCCGGGGGCATGATGATTGGTACCGACTCGCACACCCCGAACGCAGGCGGGCTTGGGATGATTGCGATTGGTGTTGGCGGCGCCGATGCTGTCGATGTCATGGCGGGCTGGCCGTTCAACATGAAGGTTCCGAAGCACATCGGTATCAAACTCATTGGGCGCCTTTCGGGCTGGGCCGCACCGAAGGACATCATTTTGAAGGTCGCCGGGATCCTGACCGTCAAGGGAGGAACTGGCGCCATCGTCGAATACTTTGGACCTGGCGCCGAATCGATCAGTGCGACAGGAAAAGCAACTGTGTGCAACATGGGTGCGGAGATTGGCGCGACATGTTCGTTGTTCGCATACGACACTCAGTCTGCGAAATACTTGAAGGCCACTGGTCGGGTAGCGATCGCTGATCTTGCCGATCGCTACGCCGACTATCTCCGCAACGACCCCGAGGTCGACGCCGACCCCGATCGGTTTTACGACCGTGTCATCGAAATCGACTTGTCGGAACTCGAACCACACTTGGTCGGACCGCACACGCCAGATCTTGACCGCCCGATATCGCAACTCGCCGCCGATGCGGTGCGCGAGGGATATCCGCTGGACATCAGCTCGGCACTCGTTGGATCGTGCACGAACTCCTCGTACGAAGACATTGGCCGCGCCGCCAACATTGCTCGACAAGCCTCGGCGAAGGGAATCCGCGTCAAGGCACCATTGCTGATCACCCCTGGTTCGGAACAAGTGCGGGCAACAATTGAACGTGATGGCCTACTCGGCGATCTCGAGGCCATCGGCGCGACAGTGCTTGCGAACGCGTGCGGTCCGTGCATCGGACAATGGCAACGCGACGACATTGCTCCAGGAACGCGCAATACGATCGTCTCGTCGTTCAACCGCAATTTCCCTGCCCGTAACGACGGCAATAAGAACACGCTGTCGTTCATCGGTTCGCCGGATACGGTCGTGGCATTGGCGTTGGGTGGCCGCCTCGACTTCGACTTCACGCGCGAGCCGCTGATCGCTCCGGATGGTTCGAAGGTGTTGCTCGATGCGCCGGTCGCGGATGACCTGCCGTCGCGCGGATTCGATGCTGGTGAATTGGGCTTCGTGATGCCAGCGCCCGATGGATCTGCAATCACCGTCACGGTTGCGCCGAACAGTGACCGGCTCGAAGTGCTTGTGCCGTTCGCGGCATGGGACGGCAGCGATTTCAGTGGTCTGCGTGTGTTGTTGAAAGCCAAAGGAAAATGCACCACGGATCACATTTCACCAGCGGGACCCTGGTTGAAATACCGAGGACATCTCACCAACATCTGCGGAAACATGTTTTTGGGCGCCAACAACGCGTTTGCAGACGCCGAACCGGGCCTTGGTGTCGACGTGCGAGACGGTTCCGTGCAGTCGATTCCAACGCTGGCACGCGAATACAAAGCTGCAGGAATCAACTGGATCGCCGTCGGTGACGAGAACTGGGGCGAAGGCTCGTCGCGAGAACACGCGGCGATGGAACCGAGGTATATGGGTGCCAAGGCGATCCTGGTGAGGTCGTTTGCTCGAATTCATGAGGCGAACCTCAAAAAGCAAGGTGTACTGCCGCTGACGTTCGCCGACCCGGCCGATTATGACAAGGTTCGTGTCGACGACATGGTCTCGGTGACCGGCTTGGCGCAACTCGCCCCAGGTTCGACCGTCACTGTCGTGCTGCACCACGCGGACGGCAGCACCGAGTCGATCGCGTCGAATCACACGATGAGTCCAGAACACATCGAATGGTTCAAGGCCGGTTCTGCGCTCAACCTCTTGGCTGCCAAACGCTGACCCTTTAGGTGGGCGCGTCGGGCGTCGATATCGCAAGGTATGCCCGGGGACGTAGTACCAACCAAGTCGCACCCCGACGCGCCACAACGCGACGCGCCCCAACCCGACGCGCCCCAACCCGATCTGGGCATTTCGAAGGCACGGGGCCTCGACGGCATCTGGCTGGACCTCGTCGGCCCTGTGGCGTTTGTGGTGCTCATGGTCTTGCGCCGCGTTGGCGTGGTTGCGCACGCTCCGGTGTGGGCTTTTGCGGCGGCGATCTTCGGTTCTGCGTTCGTCAACAAGTTCATGGAACAGTGGACCGACGTCGCCCGCGGTTCGTGGCGACTGCATCTTCGAGTGTTCTGTCACGTTCTCTCTGTGACCGGCACCATCTATGTGAGTGGCTGGGGACCCGCGCTTGGGATGGCGTACGTGTTCAGCGCCCAGATCGATCTGGACGAGATCGGTGCCGTGGCGTGGAGACCGTTGTTGGGCTGGTCGCTCGTCGGATGCGCGATGGGTCAAGCCATGATCCTCGCCGGATGGGCTCCGACCTTGGTGAAGCAATCCCACGCGCAAACAGTTGGGTTCCTCGGTGCATTCGTGTTCGGTATCGCGATCCGCAAAGCGGGGGAGACCTGCGAATACAAAGAACGTACCCAGAGGATGCTCGACCAGCAAGCGATCCACGATAAGGAAGCCCAAGAAGCGTTAAAGCTCAGCGAAGCGCACCACCGTGCGGTCGTGCAAAATGCTGCGGAGGGAATTGTCACCTTCAGCATCGACAGCACGATTGCATCGTTCAACGCTGCGGCAGAGGCGATGTTTGGCTGGCGCGACGAAGAAATCATCGGGCAATCGTTGTTGTCGATTTTGCCAGACGAACTCCACCAACCGTTCCGAGAGTTCTGCGATATGTACCGCAACGACGGTGATGCTGCAGTCTTGCGGCGGGGTGTGGAAATTGAAGCGATCCGACGTGACGGCAGCCGCTTCCCGATTGTCATTGCGACGAGTGCGATCAATGTCGAAGGTTCCGAACCCATGATTTCTGGGCTCGTTCGGGACCTGTCTGATCAGAAGCACTTCGAGGACCAGCTTTCGCACCAAGCGACACATGACTCGTTGACCGGGTTGCCGAACCGAGTCATGCTCGCGGATCGTCTTGAGCAAGCATTGGCACGAGTTCGTCGCTCCGAGCAGATGCTTGGCGTGTTGTTCATAGATCTCGATCGTTTTAAATTTGTGAACGATCAGTACGGACATACCGCGGGCGACCAACTACTTATCGAGGCCGCTCAGCGCATCGGTGAAGTCGTGCGCGAAACCGACACGGTGGCGCGACTCGGCGGTGATGAGTTCGTGGTATTGCTTGAAACTGCCGATGCGCTGCGAGATACCACCGACGTTGCGGTGCGAATACTTTCTTTGCTCGAAGCCCCGTTCGTGCTTGGAGATCATGAGGCGTTCGTGAGTGCGAGCATCGGCATTGCGCTTTCGCTCGATGGTACCGAGAGCAGCGACGACGTGCTGCGCAATGCAGATACGGCGATGTATCGCGCAAAGGATTCGGGTCGCGGCCACTACGAGCTCTTCGACGATGCGATGCAGTATTGGGTTTCGCATCGGCTCGAAACCGAAACGGCATTGCGACGTGCAATTCTCAACGACGAATTCGTACTCCTGTATCAACCGGTCGTTGATGCGTCGACTGGTGCGATCGCAAGCTTCGAGGCCCTTATTCGGTGGCATCGTCCTGGCCGTGGCGTGATCGATCCTGGCGAATTCATCATGATCGCCGAGGAGACGGGCTTGATGCGCGATATTGGCGCGTGGGTATTGCAGGAAGCGTGCCGCGAAGCTGCCAGGTGGGCTGCACGCTGGCCGGAACGTCGTATCGGGATCGCCGTCAACGTTTCGAGTCGTCAGATACTGGGGAGCGCGATCGTTGAAGTGGTCACGAGCGCGCTCGACGACTCAGGTCTCGACCCGACGTTGTTGACGCTGGAGATCACCGAGAGCACCTTGATCGACGACGCCGTGGCCGCGGCCGCATTGCTGACTTCGCTTCGCGATCTCGGCGTGAAGCTTGCGCTTGACGACTTCGGTACGGGGTATTCGTCGCTGACCTACCTCCGGTCGTTCCCGATCAGCGTGATCAAGGTCGATAAGTCGTTTGTACAGACAATCGGCACCGACCGCGAAAATACGGCGATCGTCGCGGGAGTGATTGCGTTGGCGAAAAACCTCGACCTCCATGTGGTCGCCGAAGGTGTTGAAACACACGAACAACTCGGCACGCTGGTGATGTTGCGCTGCGATTTTATGCAGGGATACCTTTTTTCTCGCCCGCAGCCAGCGTCGGCAGTCGCGGGGCTGGTGGAGGGACCGGTGCTCGGACAGCGCATCCAAGAGATCGCCAAGGCTTCCTAGCGCAGTGCGCGGAGTTGGGTGACCGCAGCTGCGAAGGCATCGATGAAGTGATCGATATCCGCGCTGGTTGTGTTCCAGCCAACGGAAAGACGGAGCGAATGTTGCGCTGCGACGCCCATGGCTAACAGCACCGGCGAGGGTTCCCACGTTTCGGATGAGCATGCAGATCCGGAGTGCACCGCGACGCCACGCTGATCGAGAGCCAACAGGATCGGTTCGGCTTCGATGCCGGCGACGCTGAAGCACAATATGTTCGGCAGGCATGTTGGCGCGGTGGGTACCGCGTCGGCGACGTCGTGTTCGGAGCCGGGTGGGCTGTAACGCTCGATCCCCGCGACATTCGCGATTCCGTTCCATGCTTGGCGGACGAGTGATCGATTCGCGCGGTATTCGAATGCGATATCGCTGGCGGCGCAGGCAGCACCGAATCCAACGATCGCAGGGGCGTTTTCGAGACCGCCGCGTCTGGCGCGTTCTTGGGCGCCTCCGACGACAAAGACTGGGAGACGCAGACCGCGCCGAACCAGCAATGCGCCTGCACCCGGTGGACCGCCGAACTTGTGTGCGGTGATCGACATCAGATCGGCATCGAGCGTGCGAAAAGCGACGGGGATGTGGCCGAATGCTGCGCAAGCGTCGATATGTACGCGCGTCGGCGTGTCGCGTAATCCGCCACACACGATCCCCACGGCCTGCACACATCCAACTTCGTGATTCGCAAGTTGGATGCTCACAAGCGACGTGTCGGGCCGCACAGCTGCGATGACTTCGTGCGGGTCGAACCGTCCTTGTGCATCGACAGGGATGATGGTGATCTCTGCGCCGGTGCGTTCGATCGTTTCGCGTACTGCCGAATGCTCGACAGCAGTCGAGACAATGTGGCGTTGGGCCCACCAATGCGCGGTATTGATTGCTTCGGTCCCGGATGACGTGAACACGACCTCGCGGGGCCGGGCGTCTACGTACGCTGCGACCTGTTCGCGGGCGTGTTCGATCGCGACGCGAACGATGTGAGCTTCATGGTGGAGCCGACCGGGATCCGCGTAATGATCCCGTAGATACGGGAGCATTGCTTCGAACGCAGCTGGTCGCAGTGGCGACGACGACGCGTGGTCGAGATAGGCGCGCGACGGCATCGTGTTGACTCACATCATGGGTTGCGTCGACGGCACTGCGGTGACGCAATGAGACCCGCCATCGGGGCGTGACATCGTGATGTGAGGTTGCGTCTCGCCATAGAGACCTTCCAACATGCCTCTGATCATGCCAGTGTCGACCGCGCACAGCACATGAGGAAACTCTTGTGCCGCGGCACCGAATGGGCAATGGTCGCTGACGAGGGTGAGACGATTGTCCGTTGTTTCGCGGTGCGCGGCGAACCCGTGCGCAGTCAGCGCGTCGGCAACAGAACCGACGGCGGCTTTTAGCGAGCGATGGCTTTCTGCTGGGTCCATACGCTGCGCGAGCGTGCGACCGTATTCGTAGCCGACCTCCTCGGCGAGCAGGCTTGCTTCTTCGCGCGGCAGGCGCCCGAGCGCTCGCGCCAGCAGCATCGACAGCAGGTCGTCGCGACGAGGTGGAAAGGCGAGGTCGGCGTCGGACTCACAGGCGCGGTAGCTCTTTGACGGCCGACCTGCTGATTCGTGACGCATCAGCTCGACCGTGAGGTAACCGCCAGCCGCGAGCTTTTCGAGGTGATGGCGCGCCACGTTGGCGTGCAGTGCAAACCGTTCGGCGACCTCCGCCGCTCGGACGCCGTCGTGCGACGACCGGACGAACAGGTAGATGTCGCGCCGGGTCGGATCGCCAAAAGCGTTGGTGACCGCCGCAACGGCTGCGCTGAATTCACCGGCCGTGAACTCGCTGGCCGTCACGCCGTTTGGCATCCCCGCTGAAGTGCGATCCTGGTCAGTCACGTCGGTATTGTACCTATGTCGATAGGGGAAATTCCCAGGGGCGTGCCCCGAGCGCGGATTGAGGAGCAACTGATGGCGACCGAAGCCGAGATCCTCGAGGCGTTGCGCCCGGTCGAAGACCCGGAACTCCATCGCTCGATCGTCGATCTCGGCATGGTGGAACGGATTGGTATCTCGGGACCCGATGTCGCGGTCACGATCGCTCTAACGGTGCAGGGTTGCCCGTTGCGCAACGAGATCACCAACCGGGTCACGGCGGCTGTGAGCGCCATTTCTGGCGTCGGAACAGTGCAGCTCGACTTCACGGTGATGAGCGACGCTCAGCGTGCGAAAGTTTCTGAGCTCATGCGGGGCGGCGAGCAGGTTGGAACTGAACGGCCGAACCCGTTCACCAACAACCGCACTAGGATTCTGGCGATCTCAAGCGGCAAAGGTGGCGTTGGCAAGAGCAGCGTGACCGCCAACCTTTCGATCGCTCTCGCGCAACTTGGCCACTCGGTTGCAGTGATCGACGCGGATGTGTGGGGATTTTCGATGCCGCGCATGTTGGGCATCGACCGGCCGCCAACCGTGATCGACGATGTGCTGATCCCCCCTGAAGCGCACGGTGTGAAGCTGATTTCAATGGGCTTTTTTGCCCGCGAGGATCAGCCAGTCGTGTGGCGTGGCCCAATGCTGCACAAAGCACTCAACCAATTTCTGACCGATGTGTTCTGGGACGATCCCGATTTCTTAGTGATCGATATGCCGCCAGGAACCGGTGACATCGCGATTTCGATGGCACAGTTCCTGCCGCGGGCAGAGGTCATTGTGGTGACGACTCCACAGCCCGCTGCACAAAAGGTTGCCCAGCGTGCCGCCTACATGGCCCAGAAGGTGAATTTGTCGGTCATGGGCGTGATCGAAAATATGAGTTGGTTCACCTGTGACCATGGCGATCGTTATGAGCTGTTCGGTGCCGGTGGCGGAGAAGAACTCGCCAGGACACTCGATGTGCCGCTCATCGGCAAAGTCCCGCTGATTCCAGAGTTGCGAGCTGGCTCCGACGACGGGAAGCCGATCATGGCCTTGAATCCTGGTTCCGAAGCGAGCGTGGCGATCGCAGCGATCGCCAAAGCGATCGCTGTCGATCTTGCCCCGAAGCGCATCTACCGACCGGAACTCAAGATTATTTGAATTCGTGCTGCCGCTCGATGGTTCCAGCGGCAATGCCACACAGGTGTAGCGCTACACAGGTGGAGAGCCAGACATGCGTACTGGCTGATGGGTCGGGCGTGACACCCGACCCATCGTTCTGCCACTATGTGCGGCATGAGACGCACGCTGTGTTCACTGTTCGTTGTTGCGTTGGCCGTTGGGGCTGCGACCGGGACGCTTTCGCCGTCGGCCGCGAGCAACGCAATCTCGCCGAGCGCGAGCGCGCTCGATTGCAATCACTGGCGGTATGGGCCAGCGGATGAACCCGCGCCGGGCGTCCTGCCCGCTGAGTTCGATCGCTCCGACTACAAGCGCACTTCGCTTCGCAGTTCTGATCCCACGTTGTTCAACTCGCCACAGAATCAATGCGGCCAGATGGGCACCGCGGTTGATCTCGCGTGGGGAGTGCAAAAAGGTCGTCCTGACGTGACCGTGGCGGTTCTCGACTCTGGCATCAAGTGGCGCGATACCTCGGCCATGCGCGACCTCGCGACCAAAGCCTTTATCAACGTGGGCGAAGCTGTGCCTCCCTGCGGCGCCGTGCATCCTGATTGCAACGGTGACGGCCGTTTCAACATCACCGACTTTGGACCGATCGCTGATCGCAACGGCAACGGCATCGCAGATCCAGAAGATCTGATTTTGGATCCCGCATTCAATGACGGTGTTGATAGCGACCACAACGGCTACGTCGACGACATCAGTGGCTGGGATTTTCTCTACGGCGATAACGACCCGCTCGACACGGTGAACTACGGACACGGCACGGGGGAGGCTGAGGATTCGAACGCCGCAGAGAACGGACAAGGTGGGGTGGGAAGTTGCCCGAACTGCACGTTCCTACCGGTGCGGGTCGGCGACAGCTTTGTGGCCGATGGACAACGTTTCGCTGCAGGTGTGCTCTTTGCACTCGATTCGCATGCGTCTGTTGTGCAGGAGGCGCTCGGCGTTGTGAACAATCCGAGTGCTGCGCAGCAGGCGGTTGATCTGGCGTATGCACACAACGTCGTCGTGGTTGCATCGATGGCCGACGAGGCAAGCAAACATCCGAATCTCCCGGGAGCACTTCGCCACACGATGGCTGTCAATTCAGTCACGAAACTGCAGTCCCTGCTCGGCGGCGGGGTGACCGGTTACTTGGCGTTGAACGGTTGTACCAACTACGGCGGGCACACGTTCGTCAGCGTTGAGTCGGGAGCATGTTCATCGGAAGCGACGGGGATTTCTGCTGGTGTCGTGGGCCTCATCGAAAGTGAAGCGCGCGACCTTGGCCTGACATTGACGGCGAACGAGGCCATGCAGATCGTGCGGATCGCGGCCGATGATGTCGACTTCGCGACACCCAATGCAGTCGATCCTGCCAACAACTTCGGGACGAGCACCGGTGGTCTTCTCGACACTGTGCGGTATCCAACCGCGAAAGGTTGGGACGCGACCTTCGGCTATGGGCGCCTCAATGCCTATGCGGCAGTGAAGGCCGTGCGTTCGGACGCGATCCCGCCAACCGCAGATTTGTTGACGCCCAATTGGTTTGACGTGTTGCCTGTGCGCGGCTCAGTGCCGGTCGTCGGAACTGTGGGCGCGCCTCGCGCGACCTCGTACGACTACCGCGTGGAATGGACGACTGGTCTCCAGCCTCCGAACTATCCAGGTACCGATACCTGGCATGTGGTTGCGAACGCTCTCGCGCAACACGCTGTCCCGAATGCATCCGGCACGACCTTGGCGCACCTGGATTTGGCAACGATCGCGGCGGCGTTGCCGAACCACGGAGAGGGACCACCAACAACGGCTGGCGATCGTCCCGATGAGGAGAAATTTTCAGTTCGGGTTCGGGTCGTGGTCACAGCGCATGGTGGTGCTGGTGATGGGCTGACTGCAATCGATCAACATCAGGTGTTCGTCCACGACGACCCCGATTTGCTCAGAGGGTTCCCCCGCAGGGTCGCTGGTGTCGGTACTGCCAGTCCGGTGTTCGCGCAGCTCGACGCTCGCGGTGGCGAAGAACTCGTGGTTGGCACCGATGACGGCGCGATTCACGCGTGGCGTAGCGACGGTTCGGAACTTCCGGGATTTCCCGTTCACACCGATACCGCGTCGTGGTGGCCGGTGCACTCGCCGACCGCGATCGCCGCGGGGTTGATACCCCCCGGCGCGGCGATTCCCGTCGGTGGGCCTGCGATCGCCGACTTGGATCACAACGGATCGTTAGAAATTGTGGCGAATTCTCTGGATGGTCACGTCTATGTATGGGACGCGCACGGCCACCGACGACCTGGTTTTCCACAATCGGTGAATCCCAATTTCTCGCGTGACACGCCAGGGCCACACGATCAGTTCAACCGGACGAAACCGGCATTTCTGGGATCGCCCGCACTTGGGGATCTCGATGGCGATGGAACGTTGGAAATCATTTCGGCCTCGGCGGATCGCCACGTCTACGCGTGGCATGCCAATGGCCAACCAGTCGCCGGTTTCCCGGTGTTGGTGGTTGATCCTGCCAAGGTTGCTGCGGTCGATCCCGTGACCCACGCGGTGACCTTCAACGCCGATGCAGGAGCCCGCGACGGTGGAGAACTCATCGCGACACCAGCGCTCGGCGATCTGGATGGCGATGGCCATCCCGACATCGTGGTCGGTGCCCAGGAGGAGTACGCCGAACCGATCAATATCGGCGATGGGCTCGACGTCCAAGCACTCCTCGGGGCAGTGGGAAGCTCCGGAAACTCGCGCCTGTACGCGATCTCTTCACACGGCACGCTGGCGCATTACGCAGATACCAACCGCGCACATCCTGATGAGCAGGCGTATCTCCCCGGTTGGCCAGCGAAGCTCGGCATGCTGAGTCTCGAAACGCTGCCGACAATTGGTGACGGAGTATCCGCCCAGGCGGCGATCGGCGATGTGACGCCCGCCAATCCCGGCCGCGAAGTCGTGGCGGCCTCTGCCGTCGGGCCGCTGTATGTCCTGAACTCCCGGGGCCAAAGTGTCTATGGCCAGATCAACGGAGCCGACCTCCCGCTTGCGTGGGCCGGCGGGCTCGACGGGAGCGGCCTCGGCCGTTTCGGCGCCCACACGAACAGCAAAGATCTTGTCGCTTCGGTGCCGGTCTTCGGTGGCCCGGCGCTCGGCATGATGAACAACGACGGCTACATCGACCCGACCGCGCCCGCCGCCGGATTGACTCGCCTGATCGATATCCAAGCGAGCGATCTTCAGCTTCCTGGCGACGATCACCTCACGGCGTGGAACGCCACAACCGGTAACGCGTTCAGTGGTCTGCCGCGCACAACGCCCGACTTAGCGTTCTTTGTGACGCCAGCAGTTGCTGATCTCAACGCTGATGGCCACAACGAAACGATCGCAGGCAACGGCCTCTACACGCTCAGCGCGTTCAACGCTGACGGGCGCGCACCCCAGGGTTGGCCGAAACTTACCGGCGGTTGGCTCGTCGGCACCCCCGGGCTCGGCGACTGGAATGGCGATGGAACCAAGGACCTTGCGGTGGTCCGACGCGACGGTGTACTGATCGTGTGGCGAACTTCCGCGCTGGCTAGTTCGAAGAGCTGGTCTCGTTTTGGCGGGAACAGTCGCAACACGGGAGCGGTCGGCC
>JBBRPC010000092.1:0-12969 GCA_038228615.1 Acidimicrobiia bacterium
CGACACGACCAACGCATCTACGCGAGCAGTGAATTCGACGGGTGGCTTGATGCGCGGCCCAGACGGAAGCGTCGGAGCTACCACGGGGATGCTCGATTGGGGATCGAGACTGACCGCGATGCAGAGGCGTCCGTCGGGGTGCGGCAGCGAGACGAGGGTCGTGCCATACACATCGCCGGCGGCCGTCTCGTCGATGCCCATCGCGATCACGGCCTTTTGGCCTCGAGGCACCGACGCGCAACCCCGATCTACGGCAATCACCGCCGTGTGCGCGTCGAAACCGACGACTTCACCGTTGAACTGACCGATGCCATCGATCGTCACGGTTGCCCAGCCGCGATCGGAAGGTCGTGGCTCGCGTTCAAACTGCGGTGAGACAAATGCGTCCGTCACCGCCATGATTTCGGCAGCTCTGGCGGCGACCCTAAGTGCAGATCTTTAGAGCCGTCGCAGTACGGTCACGACCCGGCCGTAGATGGTGATCTCGTCGGGTTCGTAGATCATGTCGGTGAGGGCTGGGTTCGCGGGACGCAAGACGATTTTGTTGCGTTTGCGCAGATAGGTCTTGACGGTGGCTTCTTCGCCGGGAATTCCCGCGACGACGATGTCGCCGGGCTCTGCGGTTGCCTGCACTCGCACCACAATGTGATCCCCATCGAAGATGCCAGCGTCGATCATCGACTCGCCGCGCACCTTGACCATGAAGAGCTCTCCCGGACCGGTGAAGTCTTCTGGGAGGGGCAGCGTTTCTTCAATGTGCTCGTGGGCGAGTACGCCTGTTCCTGCGGCGACGTGGCCTACCAGCGGAACGTAACGGATCGTTGCCCGTTCGACGGGGGCCGCCGACATTGGTTCATATGAAAGTTCGATAGCTCGAGGCTTACTCGGATCCCGCCGAAGAAAGCCCTTGTCTTGGAGTGCACCCAAATGGGCGTGCACCGTTGAGGGTGATGACAGCCCGACGGCCTCGCCGATCTCGCGAACGGACGGCGGATAGCCGCGATTGCGAACTTCGTCTGAGATGAACTCCAGGACCTGGCGCTGGCGGGCCGTGAGGCCTTCGAGACGTTTTGGTGCCGGTCGCTTCGATATCGGGCGTTTAGGGTCGGGGCTGGTGTGAATGGCCATGAAATCACCGTAACACGATCAGACGTTCGTAGCAAACACCCGTTCGATTTTTCCTTGACACCGAACGTATGATCGCAGAACATGCGTTCGATAGGAGTCGGTGTCGCAGCCTCATGTTGTGATGTCGACGATGTTCCAGCACTCAAAGATGTTCCCGCAGTCAAAGATGTTTCAGGAGTTCACGATGTCGTCGCAACGTTCCCACCTCGAATCGGCCACAAGGGTTCCAGCCACAAGGGTTACGGCCACAAGGGTTACGGCCACAAGGGTTCCGGCCACAAGGGTTCCGGCCACAAGGGTTCCGGCCACAAGGGTTCCAGCCCGAGTACGTCCCGCGGGGCGGGCCTCGGTTGGCTCGCCCGCAGTTGACGCACCCTCCGCTGCTGCGTTTCGCCGGCGCCGGGTAGCTGCGGGCGTACTCGGCTTGGGACTGGTGTTGGTGACGGCGCATGCCGCCGATGCAGTGGTGCATGGGTCGGCGACGCGAGTTTCCAACGTGCAGGCCGTGCATTACCGGGTCCATCGCGGCGACACGCTCTGGTCGATCGCGCGTGCGGTCGCACCGAATGATGATCCCAGAGCGGTGGTAGATCTATTGGTGCAGGCCCACGGCAGTGCTGTGATCCAACCGGGCGACGTCATCGATTGGGCCGGTCGATAGTCGAGGCGGTTACCTCCTGAGTTGTCAGGAACGGTAGGTTGCGCGATGTGCGGTGTCCCTACTGCCAAGCCGATAACGACAAGGTTGTGGATTCGCGCGCCGCGGACAACAGCAGCGCGATCCGGCGTCGTCGGGAATGCTTGGCCTGCTCGCAACGATTCACCACATATGAACGTATCGAAGAAGTCGTTGTCTGGGTGCGCAAGCGCGGTGGGTCGGTCGAACCGTTTGATGCCATGAAGTTGGTATCGGGGATCGAACGCGCGGCGAGCGGCCGCATTGAGGCAGAGGCGGTGCAGGAGATCGTGAATCAAATCGAATCGCATCTGCGGACGCTCGGGAGTGAGGTCGGGTCTGAGGAGATCGGCGTGGCAGTCCTCGAACGACTACGCGGTCTTGATCAGGTCGCGTATTTGCGCTTCGCATCGGTCTATAAGGGCTTCGAAGACGCGGCGGATTTCGCGCGTGAGCTCGGAGAACTGGACAAAACGACGGCGCCCAAACCACGCTGAACGGACATCCTGGACGCGTGAATTGTTTCACGAGCGGGAACTTTCGCGAATGCCTTCTGACCAGGACGAACGCGACCTGCAAATAATTGACACCGATGTAATTCCGGTGCTGTAATGCACCTTCATCTCGCGGTCGTCTTCGTGCTGACCACAACATATTGGGGTCAGAGCGCCAAATCCGGTCGATAACGGACAAGACGATCCAACCTCTGTCGTAGCACCACCACCGACACCACCACAGGCACCACCACGACCATCAATAACCACACCAGCCAATCCAACCAGTCGCCAGTACAACCACCACTCGTGAGCAATCTCCAAGGGGAGTAATCAATGGCAATTATGCCGCAGCAACTCGGAATCGGCATCGACAGACGGTTCACCGAATCGGGCACCCACCCGTACGACATGATCGAGTGGGAGATCCGTGATTCGCGGATCAAGAACTACAAAGATGGCGGCGATGCATTTTTCCAACCGGGCGTCGAGTTCCCGGTGAGTTGGTCGCTGAACGCGACGAACATTGTGGCGCAGAAGTATTTTCGCGGCACGCTCGGTACTCCTGAACGCGAGTGGTCGGTTCGCCAGGTCGTCGATCGGGTCGCCGACACGATCACCGAGTGGGGGATTCGTGATGGGTACTTCGTCGACGACGTTGAAGCTGAGACATTTCGAGATGAGTTGAAGTTTCTCCTCGTCACGCAACGCGCTGCGTTCAACTCGCCGGTGTGGTTCAACATCGGGGTCAAGGGCGTTCCGCAGCAGGCCAGCGCGTGCTTCATCTTGTCGGTTGACGACACGATGGACAACATTTTGAATTGGTATCGCGAAGAGGGCGTGATTTTCAAGGGTGGTTCGGGCGCTGGTGTGAACTTGAGTCGCATTCGCAGTTCCGCCGAGCATCTCAAAGGCGGCGGTACTGCATCGGGTCCGGTGAGCTTCATGCGCGGTGCCGATGCTTCGGCTGGAACCATCAAGTCGGGTGGCAAGACGCGCCGGGCAGCCAAGATGGTCATTCTCAACGTCGATCACCCCGATGTTGAGGAGTTCATTTGGTGCAAAGCAAAAGAGGAAAAGAAAGCCCGCGTGCTGCGCGAGGCCGGTTTCGATATGGATCTCGACGGGTCCGACAGCCATTCGATTCAATACCAAAATGCCAACAATTCGGTGCGCGTGACCGACGAGTTCATGCATGCGGTAGTTGACGATCGCGATTGGAACTTCCGCGCGGTCACCGACGGCCACGTTGTCAAGACGGTGCGTGCGCGCGACTTATGGCGCGATATCGCGCAGGCGAGCTGGGAATGTGCCGACCCTGGCATGCAGTTCGATACCACGATCAATATGTGGCATACCTCGTCGAACACCGGTCGAATCAATGCGAGTAACCCGTGTTCGGAATATATGCACCTCGATAATTCCGCGTGCAACCTTGCCTCGATCAATCTGCTGCATTACCTCGACACCGAGGGCAACTTCGACATCGACAGCTATAAGCACACCGTCGAGGTGATGTTCACCGCGCAGGAAATCCTCGTTGGTAATGCCGACTATCCGACCGAACCAATCGCCGACACGAGCCGTCGATTCCGCCAGCTCGGCTTGGGGTACGCGAATCTCGGGGCGCTCCTCATGGCGCTCGGTCTTGCCTACGACTCGCCGGAAGGTCGGGCCTGGGCTGGGGCGCTCACCGCGTTGATGACGGGGCACGCGTATGTGACGAGCGCGAAGACCGCGGCTCGGATGGGACCGTTCGCTGGGTATCAAGTGAACCGCGAACCGATGCTGCGAGTGCTGCAGCAGCACCGCGCTGCGGCGGCGCATATCGATGAAGACATTGTTCCACCTGAGCTGTTGAGCGCCGCACAACAAAGCTGGGACGACGCGTGTGAGCTCGGCGAGCGCTACGGCATGCGGAATTCACAAGCCACGGTGCTCGCACCGACCGGCACCATCGGACTCATGATGGACTGCGATACAACCGGCATCGAACCAGATCTTGCACTCACGAAGGCCAAAAAGCTTGTTGGCGGGGGCACGATGTTCATCGTGAACCAGACGATCCCGCGGGCGTTGACAAAGCTCGGCTACAGCAGCTCGCAGGTCGACGGGATCATCAGCTACATCGACGAGAACAAGACCATCATTGATGCGCCAGGCCTCGACCCCGCGCATCTGCCAGTGTTTGCATGTTCGATGGGCGACAACCCGATTCACTACATGGGCCACGTCACGATGATGGCTGCGGTGCAACCGTTTATCTCCGGCGCCATTTCCAAGACCGTGAATCTCCCAGACGACGTGACGGTGGAAGACGTTGAGCACGTCCACATGCAGAGCTGGAAGCTCGGCTTGAAGGCCGTGGCGCTCTACCGAGATAACTGCAAAGTCGCCCAGCCGCTCTCGACTCAGAAAAAGGCGGGGAGCGAACTGAGCGACGGTGAGACGACAACGATCATCGAGCGCATCGTCGAAACCGTCATTGTGCAAGAGCCAGTTCGTCAGAAGTTGCCGCGGGTGCGACGCAGCAAGACGTTCTCATTTCGAGTCGCCGACTGTCATGGCTATGTCACCGTCGGCGAATACGAAGATGGACGTCCCGGTGAAATGTGGCTGAACGTCGCGAAGCAGGGTTCGACGTTGGCTGGGATCATGGATGCATTCGCGATTTCGGTAAGTCATGGTCTGCAGTATGGCGTTCCGCTCGAAGCGTTCGTGGAGATGTACGTGAACATGCGTTTCGAGCCTGCGGGTATGACTGACGACCCGGATTTGCGTATCGCGACGTCGCTCGTCGACTACATCTTCCGGCGTATGGCGGTGGAGTACATGGACCACGACAAGCGTGAAGCGATGGGAATCTTGACCGTCGGGGAGCGGCTGCAGCCGACCCTGCCAGGTGTCGAAGAGTCGTCGATTGCGAGCAATCCGAGCATCGACTTACCGCTCGAGGACCAAGCCCCATCTGCTTCGGCGACTGCATCCAAAGCCGCGCGACAGCCGGTAGCGAAAGCCCGTCGCGAGAGCGAAATGATCCTGTGCCACAACTGCGGCGACATCATGCAGCGGGCCGGAACTTGTCACGCTTGTCCGAGCTGCGGCAGCACGAGCGGCTGTAGCTAACCCGTGCGAACGAGGGTGTTGTCGGTGCGGCGGGTCATCACCGCGAGGTGCATCCGCCGCGGTTGATGAATCGGGTGATTGGTGCGGTACTCGCCCGGCCAAAATGACG
The DNA here is from genome assembly GCA_038228615.1 of Acidimicrobiia bacterium. Taxonomy (GTDB): domain Bacteria; phylum Actinomycetota; class Acidimicrobiia; order IMCC26256; family PALSA-610; genus F1-120-MAGs023. The sequence goes on from JBBRPC010000092.1 coordinate 5,534, forward strand.
CATAGATAAGACGCAGCTGGCCGCCAGCGTCAACGAACGGCTGCGCACCACCCATACCGGTTTCGGTCGCCGTCGACGACATGATCGGGTGACCGGTAATGCGTCGGCACGGTCCGAGTGGACCACTGCACAGCGCATACCCGGTGGCGTAGGCGCTATGGCCTGAGCGATCGGGTCTGAAGGAATTGGCCGAATAGAACAAATACCAGTGCCCGCGAAAGTTCACCATCGCCGGGTTTTCGACCGTGAAACCTTCCCACGTGCCCTCAGCTGTTGTGAGCAGTGTGGTGATCGGGCCAATCATGTGCCCGGTCGCGTCGAGGCGGACCGCCTTGAGCGCCGACGGGTATCCGGAGACGCCCGGGCGGGAGCGGCGCCCGGCCGACTTCCAGGTGAGGTAATGGCGACCGGTCGCAGGATCCACATACGGCGATGGGTCGATGCTGCCCCCCGGATCGCTATCGCAGTAGTACGGCTTGGCTCCGGTGACGTCACGAAATGGACCGTTGGGTTGACGTGCGGTCGCCATCGTCAGGCAGTAGCGCCCGAAACCTTCTGGGTCCCATGTTCCATCACCCAATTGATTCGAGATCTTGACCGGCGCCCAGGAGTACCAGGTCGTTCCGATTTGTCCAACGCCGACGGCCCAGTAATCGCGGTGATACCAAGGGTTGTAGTTCATCGGTACTCCCCAGGCTGCGGGCCGCACGAGGGCATCGTTGAGGTTCCAAATGTCGCCGGTGCTCTGAGCGCTGGCTCGGATTTCGGCGGGAATCGTTGTGTCGTGGCGCGGATCCGGTCCACCAAGCCATGGCGCGGGGTGGCGACTCCAGTGATTCTGAATGGTCCAGTGCACGAGGTCTGTCGAGGTTTGGACGCCCAGGTAACGGCCGCCGGCACCAGACGAGTACGCGAAGTAGGTCCCTCGGTACAACACGATGTGCGGATCGGCGAATTCGCCGAACCACTTGTCACCGCCCTCGAACCACCCGTATGTGTTCGGAGCTGCGTTCGACGAGTCGGTTGCCGGTGGGGAATGGGTCGTGGCAGTGGCTGCGGGAGCCGCCGCGGCTGCCCCGAGCAAACAGACGAGAACCATCGCGGTACGTGACACCCGAAGCGATCGGCGACTCAACAACATCTCGATACATCTCGGCAAAATGTCCTATCGACCTGTAGCGCGGGCGAGGACGTGTCGAGTTCTTTCATGGGTGTCACGCCGTTGTCGCGGAGGTTTCGATCTTCGTCAGCCGAGTTCGGATGTTGGCGATGACCACGAGTGCCGGGGTCATCAGGCCAGCTGAAGCAAACATTGCGGCGCGAATGGAGACGCGTCGGGCGAGGCCTCCGAGCGCTGGTCCGCCAGCGACCTGTCCGAGTGCGTCTCCCTGACCCAATGTTGACAACACAGTCGCCCGCACTCGTTGCGGTATAAGTGGAACGATCCAAGCCGAATAGACGGGGCCTTGGAGCCCTTTGGCGATGTCGTGGACGATCCAAGCGCCGACTGCAAGCCAGAGCACCGATGCTGCGCCGAATGCCACCAACGCGACCGTTTGCAAGCTCATCAACACGAAGACCGCTGTGGCCATGGGCCTATCGCTGGAGTGCCGTAACTTCCGACGGAGGGGACGGGCGCACAAGATCGAGAGGAACAGGGCTGTCGCGTCGAGGACACCCAAGAAAACGATCGGTGAGGTTCCAAACCAATTCGGCACGTGGGTCGCGGTCAGCAATTGCGGTTGCCACAATCTGTCGAAAGCCTCGCTCGCGGCGCCAGCGACGATCGTCACGAATAGCAACGCGACGAGCGTTGCGTCCTGTCGGATGGAGTGAGCCCCGGCGCGAATCATTTCTCGGAACTGTGTCCAGGTCTCGCGCTCGCTCGGCGGCGTGCGCGTGAAGTTGTGTTCAGACATCGTGAGGGCCTGAGCGATGGAAAGGGCGACAAATATGCCACCGCCGGCGAAAATTGGAAGCCGGAGTGACACGATGCCCAGCATGGTCGCCGCCCCGATCGCCAGCATCGCGACGAACCGACGGAGTTGAGAAACGCGAATGAACAGGTCGCGTAGTCCAACATCGCCGAGTTCACCGGCGATCCACGCCGTCGTCGAACCGCTCGTGAAGGTATAGCCAAATGCCCATCCGGCTTGTGCAATCAACACGCCAACGTACGACGGCCAATGCGCGAAACCGATCAACGCAAGGCCCATGATTGCGTTGCCGAGTATCACCGAACCGCGGCGACTGAGCGTGTCGGCGACCACCCCTGTTGGTATTTGAAACACCAGCACGGTTCCTTCGATCACCGTGCCGATGGTGACGAGTTGCAGAGGATCGAGATGCACGATCTTCAGGAGGTAGAGCGTCGAGACGGTGAATGCGAGGGTGTTGGCAAATGCGGTGATTGCTTCGTTGCAGAAATAGACGTGTCTGGCTGGAACGTCAAAATGGGCGCGCAAGGCAGAACTCCTAGCTCAAGGTCTGCGGTTGCGGTGGCAGCAAGAACGATGCCGAGACGCCGACGCGCCAGAAAATTACGCGCTGGTAACCACGTGCTGCTATCTACGCGTTGGCGACTATCCGCGTGCGAGACCGAAACGGGATGACGATGTCGGGACGATCGAAATATTGGTTGCCTTCATCGTGTCTCCTTCGGTCGTGGCGCGTTGAGTGCACATTCTTGCACACGCATCAAAGATTTGCGCGCGAATATGCCCGGGCCGCGAAGAAGTCGGGGACCCGGGCATATCCGGTTCGTGGACATAACGACACCTGTTGCGCTTCGACGCGGTTTGAGGCTCGTAGGAACACACAGTGGTTCCGATTACGGTCGAGAACCTACCCGTGGCCTGCACAACTGTCGTTGTACTTATTCAGGTGGTGATTCCTGCATCGGCCGCTCCAAGGTTGGAAATCGGGTCACGTACATCGTGCACCGCGATTATCGACATTGCAAGCAAAAAAGTGAAGCATGACAGACACTTCACCCCTCGCAACATTCAATCGGTACAGCAATCGGGATCGGGCTGTACTCTCGGAAGCGGCAAACTTGGAAGCCACGCGAACACCGCGGTTCCGCTCGGTGCCAGCGTTTCGACAGCTGCCACGCCACCGATCTCGGCGGCGCGTTCTTGCATGCTGCGTATACCGAAGCCAACGGCAAGCGGGTCGGCGCCGGCGTCTCCGCGGCCGACGCCATTGTCTTTGACCGACATCGCGTATCCAGCATCGCGCGCGCCGACACTCACCGTGACGCGCGACGCGTTGGCGTGCTTGCGAACGTTTGTGAGCGCTTCCCTCGCGATGCGGTACAACGCATTTGAGACCGCGGCATCCAGTTCGGGTAGCACTCCAACAACAGAGACAGTTGTTGGAGTGTTGGCAAATAGCAGCGACGCACAACTGCGAATCGCGTCGATCGCGTCGCGAGGGTCGGCGGGTTCGAGATCGAACATCATGAGTCGCAAGCTACGGACGGTGTCGCTAATCGCGTCCTCGATGACGCTGAGATCGTCGGCAAGGGAGCGGTCGAGGTTGTTCCGACGAAGCGCACCGAGCTGCAAGTTGACGGCCGCGAGTTGTTGGATCGGACCATCGTGCAACGCTCGTGCGAGCCGCAGCTGCTCGGTGTTCTCTGCGGTCATGAGTGCTTCTTGCAGTTCCAGCTGAAGTTGGTCGAGTGCGACGCGTTCGCTGATATCCACAATCGTGCCAAATGCGCCCGTGTTCACACCTTGTTCGTCGATGATTGGCCGGATCGAAACCAACGTTGGAACCTCGTACCCATCACTGTGATGGAAACGCATTTCATACTGGTCGGGCATTTCGCCGCTGACGCCGGTGATCGCATGCATCTCGTGGCGAGCCTTGGGGTCAACAAATTCGAATGCTCGCTTGCCGACGAATGCCTCGCGCGGATATCCAAACATCTCGCACACGCGATCATTGACGAACTCGATCATGTTGTCGCAGCCAGTAATGATGATTCCTTCGGCCGCACCTTCAACCAACATGCGGTACTTCGCCTCAGAGCGTGCCAACTGGGTCTGCGTTTCGATGAGTTCGGTGACGTCGAACGCCGTACCGGCGACTCCGATGAATTCGCCTTTGTAGTACTCGGGTTCGAAGCGCACGTTGTAGTACCGGCCGCCATAGTTGCCACTTACGCTCAGCGACTTCCCGGTGAGTGCCTCATGCAATGTCGCGACGATGGTGGGTTCCAGCGCGAACATATCGAGCAGATTGCGACCGCGACCCCCGTTGGCTTTGATGACCCAGTCGTTCAGCGCACCACCGTGATGTTCGCGCATGCTGCCGTCGGGACCGATTCGGAACACGACGACAGGAAACTGCTCGAACGAACGCAGGATCGACTGCATTGTGGCAACGAGGTGAGAGTCCACTGCGGCGATGCTAACGGGTCGGGTCGTCGATTCGCCCGCCGCTGCGCCAGTATTGGCCAGCGTCGCGGTCGAGGAATCCAAAATCGACGAGGTACCTCCGAAGCGCTGCCGTGTCGGCGTGGAATCCGCCGAGCACAAGGTTGACCATCTTTTCGGAGTAGCGCCGTCCCGGTTCGAATTGCTGCGCGAGATACTCCAGCACGATCTCTTTCTTTTGCATTTGGACAGGAATTTGCGTCAATCGACCGTCGCGGATAAACGTGCGGAGCACCTTGGCTTGTTCGTCGGGAAGATCGCGATGCTGCTGTTCGGCGCGTGATGAATCTTGCGCAGCTAGATGACGGGCGTCGCTTCGTGCGGCGATTTGGAAAGCCTCGGTGATCAGGACGTAGTTGAACTCGGCGTCGTGCTCCACGAGACCTTTGTCCACGAGGCGACTGAGCGCTTTGGCAATCTCGGGCAGCTCGATCCCGGTTTGTTCCCTGATCGTTGCAAGGTCGGAGGCACCGAGCACGAGTGCCGCAACGACACGAAGGCGTTCGCGGTCGGCCAACAATCCCACCAGGTGCGAGCTCGTGATGAGGGGATCCGGTTCGTGCATCCAAGCGATTCTCGCGCGGCGCTAGCGTCACTGTCGATGACCTCTACATCTGTGATTGACGATTTTGGTGCCCGACGCGTCCTAGTTGTGACGGCGCATCCCGATGACGTTGATTTTGGCGCAGCCGGCAGCGTCGCAGTATGGACCTCCCGCGGGATCGAGGTGTCGTATTGCATCGTGACCGATGGCGACGCTGGCGGGGCGGACACCGGCATTTCTCGTGCTGATATGCCGCACGTCCGACGTAAGGAACAGACGGAGGCCGCGGCGGCAGTTGGCGTGACCGATCTTCATTGGCTCGGGTTTCCCGACGGGCGTGTTGTTGCTGATTTGGGGCTTCGCAAAGCAATTTCGCGCGTCATCCGTATCGTCCGCCCCGACCGAGTGGTGTGCCAATCGCCGGATCGACTGCTGACTCGGATCTATGCAAGCCACCCGGACCATCTTGCCGCCGGCGAGGCCACGTTGTGTGCCGTGTATCCCGATGCCCGCAACGCGTGGGCGTTTCCCGAGCTCCTCGAAGATGAGGGCCTCGAACCGCACGCGGTGCCGGAGGTGTGGTTGATGGCACGGGAAGCGCCGGACCGGTTTGTCGACACAACGAGCGTGATCGATCTCAAGATCCAGGCACTGCTGTGCCATGCGAGCCAGATGGTCGGACGCGAACAAGAAATCGGTCCGATGATTCGGGCATGGTCGCAGGCGACGGCGCAAGGCGTCGGACTGGCTGGCGAAAGTTGCGCCGAGGGCTTCGAGCGGGTCGCAACTGCCTAGCAGCGCAGGTGCAGGGGCGTTGAACCTCGTATTGTGAAGTACATGGCGACGAACAAGGTGCCTCATCCGCTTTCGATGCTGTCGGCAGACGAAATCACCGCGACGGTCGCGGCGATTCATGCCGCGCACGAACTCCCAGAGGGGACGCTGTTTTCGCATGTTGTGCTCGACGAACCCTCGAAGGAGTTCCTCAGCTCATGGAAACCCGGCGAGCCATTTGATCGAGTAACTCGGGCTCTATTGGTTCCGGGACCATCACTCGACCTCATCGAGGCGCGCGTGTCGTTGGACGCCGGTGCCATCATTGAGTGGCGCACGGTTGAGGGGATGCGTCCGGCGCTGACGATGCATGAATCGGCGAACGCGATCTTCACGACAAAAGTTCATCCTGAGTACCTCGCTGCGTTGACCAAGCGCGGCATCAGCGACATTGACAATGTTCAAATTGATCCATGGCCGGCCGGCGTCTTTGGATACACCGCGGAAGCGGGACGACGCATCGCTCGGTGTATTTCGTTCGTGCGGGAGTTCCCAACAGATAACGGATATGCGCGACCTATTGAGGGGTTGATCGTCCATTTCGATCTTGGTCGCAATGAAGTCATCGAAGTTATCGATCATGGCGTTGTCCCAATTCCACAACAGCATGCTCGCTACGGCGCCGACGACCACGCGCCCTTGCGGACCGATCTCAAACCGATTTCTATAACTCAACCCGATGGGCCGAGTTTTGCCGTCGATGGAAATCGGATCGACTGGCAAAAATGGTCGCTCCGAATCGGATTCGACCCGTACGAAGGACTCACGCTCCATCAGGTTGCGTACGAGGGTCGATCGATCTTGCATCGAGCATCGATCACCGAAATGGTGGTCCCGTACGGCGACCCTGGCGAGATGCACGGCTGGAAAAATGCGTTCGACGCGGGGGAGTGGGGTCTTGGACGGATGACGCAGCCGTTGACGCTTGGCTGTGACTGTCTTGGCGAAATCCACTACTTCGACGCAACGTTGGCGAGTGAACACGGCCACGCGTGGACGATCAGCAATGCAATTTGCATGCACGAAGAAGATTACGGAATCCAATGGAAACATGTTGACCTCATGACTGGTATTCACGAGGTCAGGCGTTCGCGACGTCTTGTGATCAGCTTCATCAGCACGGTCGGCAACTATGAATACGGATTCTTTTGGTATCTCTATTTGGACGGCAATATTCAACTCGAAGTCAAACTCACCGGGATTCTTTCTGTCGGCGCGATCGCGCCGGGGACTGGGCCAGGCGAATACGGCGTTGAGGTCGCCCCCGGTGTCTACGCGCCCTTTCATCAACACTTGTTTTGCAGCCGTCTCGATTTTGATCTCGAGGGTGAGGCGAACCGGGTATATGAAGTCGAATCGGAGGTTGTCCCGGTTGGCGACGCGAACCCGTGGAGCAACGCGTTTCGCGCGCGCAAGACGCTGCTTGCGACAGAACTCGGTGCTCAGCGCGACACGAACAGCGCGACGTCGCGTTGTTGGCGAGTTGAAAACGACGCGGTGCGCAACGGGCTCGGCAATCCTGTTGCGTTCAAGCTGATACCGACGATGAGTACACCGACGATGCTTGCGCATCCCGAATCGTCGGTTGGTCGGCGCGCTGGCTTTGCCCGGCA
>JBBRPC010000093.1:0-12967 GCA_038228615.1 Acidimicrobiia bacterium
CACGAGTTCTTAGTGCTGCTTGGCCCGTCGGGCTGCGGGAAATCAACTGCGTTGCGGATGGTCGCAGGCCTCGACGATCCCTCCTCTGGAATAATCCAGATCGGTGGTCGCGCGATGAACGACATCGATCCCAAGGACCGCGATGTCGCGATGGTGTTTCAGAGCTACGCGTTGTATCCGCACATGTCGGTACAAAGGAACATCGAGTTTCCCCTCGATGCCCGCAAGGTTCCCAGTGCAGAACGCACACGTCTCGTCGACTCAGTCGCAGCAACACTTGGCATCGACGGGCTGCTCGACCGCAAACCAGCCCAACTGTCAGGCGGGCAACGCCAGCGAGTTGCGCTGGCTCGCGCGATGGTGCGCAGGCCGGCAGTCTTTTTGATGGACGAGCCGCTCTCGAACCTCGACGCAAAGCTCCGGGTGCAGACGCGCGTCGAGTTGGTCGATTTACAACGAACCTTGACCACGACCTTGATCTACGTCACGCACGACCAGACGGAAGCCATGACGATGGGACATCGGATTGCAATCATGCGCGACGGCGTGTTGCAGCAAGTCGGTAAACCACAAGCGGTGTACGACCGTCCCGCGAATCAGTTTGTCGCCGGGTTCATCGGAACGCCGCCAATGAATACGTTTGCAGCCACAACGACCGACGACGGATTGGCCGTGGGGGCTGAACGGTTCCGCGTGGCGCCGGAACTACGTGGCGTTTTGCCATCGGGTGCTGTTGTCGGAGGGATTCGACCGGAACATCTCACGTTCCAAGATCCGCAACAAGCACAAGGTGTCGCTGCCACCGTCTCGGCAGTGGAGTCACTTGGCCATGAACGACATGTGCATTGCCGTTTTGAAACTGGCGATGTTGTGATCGTTCGTCTGGCAGCAAGTGCGGTGTGTCCTGGCGAGGGATCGGCCGTGCGGGTATCAGCGGCGCCGGAGGCCGTACATGCGTTCGCGCTCGTTGGGGGCGAACGGTATGGCGTCGCGTAGCCATTCCCGGGCGCGTCGCGAGGCGACGCTTGCCTACATCATGCTCGGACCATCCCTTTTGATTTTCGGTGTCTTTGTGTTCTTTCCGTTTGTGAAGAACTTCACCTACCCGTTTTACAGTCAGTCGACCGCAGCTGGGTTCGGAGCTTTCGGCGGAGCCGCGAAATCGAAATGGGTCGGGTGGTCGCAATGGCATGCAGTGTTGACGAGTCGAGATTTTTGGCATTCGGCATGGGTCACCTTCCAATTCGTTGTTCTCACCGTGCCAGTGGGCATCGGCCTTGGATTGTTTCTTGCGGTGGTCGCCCATCAGCGCCTGCGCGGCATCACGATCTTCCGAACGATTTTTTCATCGACGGTCGCGTCGTCGGCAGCGGTGGCCTCGACGATATTTTTTAGCTTGGTCGGTACAGAAAGTGGTCTGTGGAAACTGCGGATCCACGGACATGGTGTGCTCGACGATAAGACATGGGCACTTCCCGCGATTGCGCTTGTGGCCGTGTGGCAAAGCCTTGGACTCTCGTTCATCGTGATGAGTTCTGGCTTGCAATCGATTCCAGACGATCTGCTCGAAGCGGCCCGAGTGGATGGTGCAGGTTCGTTGCGACGGTTTTGGAAAGTCACGTTTCCGCTGCTGTCACCGACGATGTTCTTTGCGTTCGTGGTTGGTTCGATCTCTGCATTTAAGACCTTTGCTGAGATCGACTTACTCGACCCGATAGGAAAAGAAACAGGTGGCACGAGCTTGCTGGCCTACCAAGTGAAACGTCTTGCCTTCGACGGCGAAAGCCGAACCGGTCAGGCCGCGATTTTTGCAGTCGGACTGTTCGTGATCGTGCTCTTGCTCACCGTGGTGCAAATGCGCCTCGAGCGGCGGGTGCACTATGCGCGCTAGCACCGTCCGACTTCTCGCTCGGTATGCGGTGCTGACCGCACTCGCAGCGTTGATCATCTTTCCGATCTACATCACGATCGTAAATTCCTTGATGCGCCCTGCCGCGCTCGCAAACGGTCCCGCCTGGTGGCCGTCGCACCCGACATTCTCGAATTACACCGCTGCGTGGACCGATGCGCGCATGGGGCGATATCTGTTCAACACCACAGTCGTCACGGTGGCGATCACAAGTATGCAGGTGGTGACGGCGGTGCTCGGAGGGTACGCATTTGCGTTTTTGATGTTCCCACTTCGACGAGTCATGTTTGTTGTCTATTTGGCGACATTGATGATCCCGGGTGAAGTCACGATCATCCAAAATGTCGCAACGATTCGGTCGTTCGGCTGGTACAACAGCTACGCCGCGCTCATCGTCCCATTTGTTGCGACGGGTTTCGGTGCGTTTTTGTTGCGGCAAAGTTTTTTGACGGTGCCGCGCGATCTGCACGATGCTGCGACGCTTGACGGCTACGGACATTGGCGGTTCCTGTGGCGGGTTGTCGTTCCGATTTCTCGTCCCGCCATCGGTGCAATGGCGCTGTTTGCGTTCCTCGGTGCCTGGAACCAGTACCTCTGGCCATTGCTGGTCACTGCCGACGATCGGTATCGAACGGTACAGATCGGGCTGAAACAATTGCGAGGACAGAACCTGTCCAACGTGACGGTGGTGTTTGCGGGTACCGTGCTGGCGTTCTTGCCAATCGCATTGCTGCTGTTGGCGTTTTCGAAACAACTGGTACGTGGTCTCACCGCCGGTGCGGTGAAGGGTTGAAGGCACAGGAATACGCACAGGAATATCGGGCGCGAAACCTGCGCTCGTCACAATGAGGAGATGCAGTGAAACGGTTGATCACATTCGCCGCGACAACAGCGTTGCTGGTGGGCGGTTGCGGCGGGAGTAGCGGCGACAAGACAGCGGTGACGAAATCTGGTGCAGGCGTTACGACCACGAGCGTCGACCGGGTGCTGTTGGCGAAGGACTGCTCAACGACCTCGTTTGCTGCCGCGACGAAGCCCGTGCGGATCACATATTGGCATTCCCAATCGCAGTCGAACCTCACAGAGTTGCAGCACATCACCACCGAGTTCAATACGTCGCAGTCTGATGTGTTCGTCACCTTGCAAGATCAGGGTGGCGCCGACGAGACCCTCACGAAATACAAGAATGTCGCGGGCACAAGCGACGCCCCCGACCTGTTGCAACTCAACGAAACATCACTGCAAACGATGATTGATTCGAAGGCGATCATTCCGGCCCAGGCCTGCATCGACGCCACGAAGGCCGATCTCAGCGATGTATTGCCGCGCGTCCACGACTACTACACCGTCGCAGGTGCAACGTGGGCGATGCCGTTCAATGTGTCGCAACCCGTGCTGCTGTTCAACAAAACCGCGTTTCGTAACGCTGGTCTCGATCCCGAAAAGCCCCCGACCGACTTCGCCACGCTGTCCCAAATCGCGGCCGTCCTGAAGTCGAAAGGCGGCGTGAAATTTGGGTTCCAGTACAAACGCGACTCTTGGGTTCTCGAACAGTTTCTGGCATTAGCGGGAGAACCATACGTCGATCACAACAACGGTCGCAGCGGTCGTGCGGCAACGGCGGTGTTCGACACTCCTGTAGCGGTGAAGGTATTGACATCGCTGCAAAGTCTCGTGAAACAAGGAATCGCGACAACAAACGCGGCCGACGGACCCGAAGGATTCAGCAACCTGATCGGAATTTGCAACGGTGACAATGCGATGACGATCGACTCTTCAGCAGTGCTGGCGACCGCGTACGACACGTTGGCCAAGGGGCAATGCAAGGTCAAAGTAGACGTGGGCGTCGCGCCGCTTCCGCTTCCGTCGGGGGCGAACTTGGGCGGCACGTTGGTCGGCGGCGGAGCGAACTTCATCGCACGTCCTGCAGTTGGCGATACGGCGTCGCCGAAAGTTCTTGCCGCGTTCAAGTTCGCGCAATACCTCACAACGGCCAAGATCCAAGCGGAGTGGGCCGCTGGTACCGGCTACATCCCGATCAGCAAAGGCGCTGCGAGCGAACCTGCGCTGACCGCAGTGTGGGCAGCAAAACCTGGGTACAAGGTCGCCTACGACGAACTTGCGAACGGCGTGCAAAACACCGCGACGGCTGAGCCACTCATCGGTGCATACAAGGATGTTCGTACGGCGATGAAGACTGCGTTGGAGTCGCTGTTTCTCGACAAGGTCGATCCGAAGCGGGTGTTGCAGCTTGCGATTGCTGGTGCCAATAAAGCGATCAGCGACTACAACGCCGCGAATCAGTAGCGAACGGTGGGCGCTGCGTCGAACTGCCAACGACAAGCTGCCGTTGCTAGACCGACGTATGCAGCAGAGCTTCGGCGAATGCGCTTACGGCCTGGCTGATTTCTGCTTCGCTCACGACGAGGGGCGGCATCCATCGCAGCGTGTTGCCATAGGTGCCACAATTCATGAACAACAGCTTGTGTTCGTCGCGGCAGCGATCGATGATCGCTGCCACACGCGACGTGTCTGGTTCTCCGTGGGCATCAAGAAACTCTGTGGCAACCATCAGGCCCGGTCCTCGCACATCGCCGAGGCCTTTGTCGTTCACCTGCAACGCGCGAAGTTCCGTCGTCAGCTGTCGACCGCGGTCCGCGGCATTCGCCACGATGCCATCGTTGACCAAGACATCGATTGTTGCCAGTGCCGCCGCGCACCCGATCGGATTCGCGCCGTAGGTTCCACCGTGGCTGCCCTGGGGCCAGGTGTTCATGATGCTCGCCCGTGCTCCGATCGCCGCGAAGGGAAATCCGGAAGCGATGCCCTTTGCCATCATGATGATGTCGGGGTGAATGTCGAAGTGGTCGATCGCGAACATCTTTCCGGTACGACCGAAGCCACTCTGTACTTCGTCAGCGATGAAGAGCATGCCGGTCTCGTCGCAAATGTCTCGAACGCCTTCGAGATACTTGCGCGGTGCGGCGATATATCCACCCTCGCCCAGGACGGGTTCGATGACGATCGCGGCAGTTTCGTCGGGAGCGGTCTGACTCTTGAGGAGGTGTCGCAACTGATGTAGGGCACGATCGGCTGCGGTGTCGTCGTCGACCCCCCACAAAAACGAAGTCGGAAACGGAGTGGGGAAGATCCCCGATGGGAGTGGCTGAAAGCCTGCGCGGTAAATCGTTTTCGAGGTGGTCATCGCCATGGCAAGCAACGTTCGTCCGTGAAATGCGGCGTCCATCACGATGATGTTCGGGCGTTTCGTTGCCTGACGTGCGAGTTTGACGGCTGCCTCGGTAGCTTCAGCGCCGGAATTGCAAAAGAAGAACTGATCCACCTCGACGGGCGTGATGTTGTGCAGCGCGTCAGCGAGCTGTGCAACGATCGGGTTGCGGTAGCAATTGACCTGTGAGTGAATGAACTTCGTGGCCTGTTCTTGGATCGCGGCGACCACTTTTGGATGACAATGCCCGGTGCTCGTGACGGCAATACCGCTGGTGAAATCCAGGTATTCGGTGCCGTCCGAGGTGCGAACCACGCAGCCTTTCCCTTCGACCACGGGAAGATTTGTGAGTTGGTACCAAACGTCGGAGAGATGCTCACTCATGGCGATAATCGTAGTTGTGCAAAGTCGATAGATTCGAGGGATGGCTGGCCCTCTCGATGGATTACGCGTACTCGACATCGGTACGCGCATTGCCGCGCCGTTTTGTGCAGGATTGCTCGGTGAGATGGGAGCCGAGGTCATCAAGGTCGAACAGCCCGGCGGCGGAGACTTCATGCGGGAAATCGGCCCGTTTGTTCCAGCCGCAGATGGCACGCCGTATTCGTTGTTTTGGTCGGTGGAAGGCCGCGGTCGCCAATCGGTGACGATCGATCTCCGGCGCAGCGAAGGTCAGCAACTGTTTCGCGACCTTGCCACCCATGCCGATGTGGTCGTTGAAAACTTTCGGCCAGGCACGCTTGAGAAATGGAACATCGCTCCTTCGCAATTGGATGAACGATTGATTGTTGCGCGGATATCGATGTTTGGACAGGATGGTCCGAACTCGCAACGGGGCGGGCTCGATCGTGTCGGGATCGGCTACGGCGGCATTTTGCATCTCACGGGATATCCCGACCGGCCGCCAGTGCGGGTCGGTGTGACAATTTCCGACTATCTCACCGGTGTGTTCACTGCCCACGCGGTGGTCGCAGCGCTGTACCGGCGCGACGCTCGCGGCGGCACTGGAGCCGTCATCGATGCCGCGCTGTACGGCAGTGCTCTGCGGGTGCTGGAGTGGACGCTGGCTGGCTACGACCGCATGGGTGTCGTGCGCAATCGGGAAGGGAACCGCCTTGCGAACAGCGCGCCGCTCGACAACTACCCAACGCTCGACTCGAAATTCGTCTGCATTGTTGCCGGAAGCGACTCCAACTTCGCACGACTCTGTGCGGCGATGGAACGCGACGACTTAGTGCACGACCCGCGTTTTGAGCATCTCATCGATCGCGCCGCGCGCAACGATGAGATCAATGGCATCGTCGCCGACTGGACCCGAACGCTCAACGCAGCAGAAGTCGAGACTCGATGCGTCGCTCATGATGTGCCGGTCGCGACGGCATATACCTCAGCCGATATTTTCGCCGATGCACATATGGCAGCTCGCAACGACTTGATCAGTATTGACGACCCCGTCATCGGTCCTATCCGTCAGCAGGCGCCGTTTCCGCGATTCGTGGGAGAAGCAAATGCGTCACCGACAGGAGCGCCGCGCCTTGGCGAACACACCAACGGCGTCTTGCGCACGTTGCTCGGAATGAGCGACGATGCGATTGCCTTGCTCGGCGAACAGAACGTGATCTGATGCCTCGACGTTCGATCGAACCGAACGCATTCGAACTCCGCGACTCCACCTGCGCGTTGCACGGCGGGTATTCGCCGACGAGCCAGAAGTTCCATTTTCCCCGCCAGCCCGTTTGTCCGTATACGGGAGTCGATGACGTTGTGCCGGTTGAGCTTTCAGCAAATGGCGCGCTCTGGGGTTGGACGGTCGTGACGTCTGCTCCACCTGGTTATGTCGGACCGGTTCCGTTCGGATTCGGCGTTGTCGAATTGGCTCAGGAACAATTGCGCATCGTCAGTCGCATCCAAATCGACGATCCGGGGGCTGTGCAGTTCGGTGACCCTATGGAGCTGTGTGCCGACGTTGTTGGCCATGACGATGACGGTACCGACGTTGTGACTTGGGCGTTCCGTCGTGTCGATTCGTAAGGTGGTCGTACTGTGACGCGTGTCGAAATTACAGGGATTGGACTGCATCCCTTCGGGCGCTTCGATGGTGTGAGCGTGACCGACATGGGAGTGATCGCTGTTCGCCAAGCGCTCGCCGACGCGGGGAACCCAACGTTTCAGGCCGCGTTCTGCGGCACGGCCTATAGCGGCGTGGCCGCCGGCCACAAAGTATTGGGCGCGATTGCTCGCACAGGGATGCCGATCGTGAACATTGAGGCCGGTTGCGCGAGCGGCGCAGCGGCGTTGGCGCTTGCTGCCGGGGCGATCCGCGCCGGGCAGTACGACACAGTGCTCGTATTCGGAATTGAAAAGATGCCAAGAGGAATTATTCGTTCGAGCTTCTTCGAACCATGGCGTGAACAAGCTGGTCTGGCCGCAACCCCGAGTTACTTTGCGCTACGGGCGCAGCGGCTACTGCGCGAAAGCGGCCTGACGAAGAATGATCTTGCGCAGGTCTGCGTGAAGAACCGTGCGCACGGAGCATTGAATCCCGACGCGATGTTTCGCTCACCGGTGACGGTCGAGTCGGTTCTGGCTTCGCGAATCGTGTGCGATCCACTCCACCTGTGGATGCTGTGTTCACCGAACGAGGGCGCAGCTGCGGTCGTACTGCGGAGCGCGACTGCACCTCGCATCACGTTGCGATCGGCCGTGTTGCGCTCGCACTTGCCAGGAAGTGTGCTCGGTGAGGCCACACCGCTTGCTGGAATCGACGACACCGATATCACCCCTCCGAGCACGCTTGCTGCGACCGACGCGTACGCGCAGGCCGGCGTGGGTCCGCAAGAATTGGACTTGGTCGAATGCCAAGACACAGATGCTGCACGAGAGCTACTCGCATGGGAAGAACTCGGACTTTGCGCCAAAGGCGCCCAACCTGGGCGGCTGCGAGACGGCGTCCATGCACTCGGAGGACCTTGTCCAGTCAATGTCAGCGGGGGATTGTTGAGCAAGGGCGAGCCCTTGGGCGCCAGCGCGCTGGGCCAAGTTGTGGAGATCGTCCGCCAACTGCGCGGCGACGCAGGTGCTCGTCAGGTGCCGGGCGCCCGCCTCGGGCTCGCGCACACCGTAGGTCGTGGCGCAAACGCGAGCGCGGTGATCATTTCCCGATGAATCGCGCACCTCAGGCTCGCGGTTCGCGCGGAAGTGCGAGTGTCCGTTCTGCGATCACGTTGCGTTGAATCTCGTTTGTTCCGGCCCAGATGGACGAAGCCTGGTAGTAGAGCCACGACCGTTGCCAAGCTCCATCGCCGGCGTTGTCGTTTGCGCCGCGCCACAACGGTGCCGCGCTCCCGACAACTTCCATCACCGTGTCGTGCAACCGCTTGCTCATCTCGCTCCACCAAAGCTTGCTGATGCTGCCAACCGGTCCTGGATCGATTCCCTTCGCCGTGCGTGAAACGGCCCGCCAATTGTGGAGTTGAAATATCCGCAATTCGACGAACGCCTCGGCGAGCTTGGGCGCGAGACGCGGATCATCGAACGACCCATTGGTGCGCGCGAGGCGCAACAACTCATCGAGAAGTTGCGAATGGATCA
Organism: Acidimicrobiia bacterium; assembly: GCA_038228615.1. Lineage (GTDB taxonomy): Bacteria > Actinomycetota > Acidimicrobiia > IMCC26256 > PALSA-610 > F1-120-MAGs023. Next base: position 8,730 of record JBBRPC010000093.1, read on the forward strand.
CCAATTGCCGTGGATTGACACCTCGTTCGTGCGTCAAGGTTGAGTTCGCGACGCGCCACCCCTGGTTGACTTCGCCGACGACTTGCGTATCGGGAACGTAAACGTCAGAAAGGAATACCTCATTGAATTCTGACTCGTCGGTGATCTGTCGGAGCGGCCGAACGTCGACGCCCTCTGATTGCATGTCAACGATGAAGTAACTGATGCCGTGTTGTGGCGTTGCGTCGTTGTCGGTTCGAGCGAGGCACGCTCCCCAGTCGGCGAATTGTGCATAGCTCGTCCAAACTTTCTGACCGTTGAGGAGCCAGCCACCGTCGACCTTCGTCGCGTGTGTGCGCACCGACGCCAAGTCGCTTCCGGCGCCGGGCTCCGAGAACAGCTGGCACCAGATATCGGTGGCGTTGAGGATGTTTGGGAGATATCGCGAGCGTTGTTCGTCGCTGCCGTTCGCCAGGATTGTTGGGCCGAGCAAATTCACACCAATGCGGCCCACGAGCTCTGGTGCTCGTCCCGCAGCGAGTTCCTCGGTAACGATGTAGTGCTCAATTGGCCCAGCGCCCCGCCCGCCATATTCGCGGGGCCAAGCAACACCGACCCAGCGGCCACTCGCCAGCGTTGCTTGCCATGCGCGGCCGAACGCGACTTCGTCCTCGAGGGTCTCGAATCTTGGTGGTAACCCTACGCCGTACTCCCACGGCAGGTTCGCGCGCAACCACGCGCGACACTCATCACGCAGGGCTTGCTCGGAAGGGTTCGCATTGAGATCCATTGTTGAGATTGACGCTCACGATTCGAAAATCGAGTGCCGACTCCGTTGGTGTCGGTGGCCTAGCCGCGGTCGTCGATTTCGACGTAGTGACGTTGCACCGGACCGGTGTAGATCTGGCGCGGTCGCGCAATCTTTGTCTTGGCACTCTCGTTGGCTTCTTTCCAGTGCGCAATCCAACCAGGAAGACGACCGATGGCGAACAACACGGTGAACATGTTTGTCGGGAAACCCATCGCCCGGTAGATGAGTCCGGAATAAAAATCGACGTTCGGATAGAGCTTGCGCTCGATGAAGTAGTCGTCGGTCAGAGCGACATGCTCGAGCTCTTGGGCGATGTCGAGAAGTTCGTCTTTGACATTGAGTTCCTTCAGCATTCGCTCTGCGGTTTCCCTGACGATCGCCGCACGCGGGTCGTAGCTCTTGTACACGCGGTGACCGAATCCCCACAGTACAAAATTGTCGTTCGGGTCCTTCGCACGCGCGACTGCCGCATTGACGTCGCCGCCGTTTGCACGGATCGCTTCAAGCGTTTCGATGACCTGCTGGTTCGCTCCACCGTGGAGCGGGCCCCACAGCGCGTTAATGCCAGATGAGATCGACGCATAAATGTTCGCCTCTGCCGATCCGACCATCCGAACGGTTGAAGCTGAACAGTTCTGTTCGTGATCGGCATGCAGGATCAAAAGCTGTTTCAAACCGTGCACGATCACGGGAGAAACGCGGTACGGCTCGCTCGGTACAGCGAACATCATCATGAGGAAATTCTCGATGAGATCGAGTTCGTTGTTCGGGTAGATGAATGGCTGGCCGATCGACTTTTTGTAGGCGTAGGCGGCAATCGTGGGGAGTTTCGCCATCAAACGAATAATGGATAACTGCACCTGTTCGGGATCGTGGACATCATTGCTGTCTTGATAGAAGGTCGAAAGCGCGCTGACGACCGACGAAAGGATGGCCATCGGGTGCGCATCTTTCGGAAAACCATCGAAGAATCGTTTGACGTCTTCGTGGAGCAACGTGTGACGGCGGATCTGCTTGGAGAACTCTGTGCGTTGATCCAGCGTCGGAAGATCGCCATAAATCAGCAGGAATGCCGTTTCCAAAAACGACGGTTCCTCATGATCGGCGAGTTCGGCAATGTCGTATCCGCGGTACCGAAGAATCCCGATATCGCCGTCGATAAACGTGATGGCGGACTCCGTGGATCCAGTGTTCATGTACCCGTAGTCGAGAGTGATGAGCCCGGTCTGGGCCCGCAGCTTGGCGATGTTGATCGCGTGTTCGTGCTCGCTGCCCTCGACGACCGGGAGCTCGAGTTCCTTGCCTTGATAGTGCAGGACTGCGCGGTCGCTCATCGGTGCTCCTTGTATGTCGTCGTCACTGCGAATCTAGTGATTCCTCGGCACCTACTGGTGACGCAGGCATCCACCATTCACCTAGGCTTCATTTGTGCACTCGATCACAATCGAATCGCGGTTTTGCGGCCCGCCGACGAGCGCCAACGGCGGCTACTGCGCAGGGGCATTGGCGCAATATCTTGCAAATGAACGGAGCGTTGGGTCGCAATCGATCGAGGTGACCTTGCACGCGCCTCCACCACTCGATGAAGAACTGCAAGTTGAGATCGACGACGAGGGACACGCGGCCCGACTGGTCGGCGCCGGTGTTGTGATCGCTGCCGCGCGGCGGGTTGAGCGGTTGCACCTTGTGCCGCCACGGCCTGTGTCGTTCGCTGAAGCTGCTGGTGTGGTGGATTCGTCTCCAGTGCTTCGCGACGTCGAGGCGCATCCATTTCCGACTTGTTTCGTGTGCGGCCCAGCTCGAGCAGAAGGCGATGGTCTGCGATTGTTCCCTGCGCAACTTCCGGGCAGGGTCGAATTCGCTGCTCCCTACGTACCGTCGGAGCAATATTGCAGTCCGGAATTCGTGTGGGCTGCGCTCGATTGTCCAAGCAGCTTCCCGATGTACTTGGCCTCGGACCCACTGGATGGGGCCTACGTTCTGGGTCGAATCACAGCTGATGTTCCCGGCGCGTTGGTCGCGGGTGACCTCTACGTCGTTGTTGCGTGGCGCGAGCAAGTTTCGGGCCGCAAGCTCCAGACCGCAGTGGTGTTGTGCGACGATGCGCAACAGGTTGTGGCCTCGGCGCGCGCGACTTGGATTCGTATCCAATAACCCGAGCGAGTCACTGACCACAGCCCGCCTCGAGTGTTGTCGGCGCTAGCGTCGGACCGAATGGACTTCGATCTTTCGGATGATCAGCTCGCCTTACGCAACGCAGCTGTGGAGCTCTTGGCAGACCAGGCCGGTCCCACGGCCGTGCGGGCGTTCAGTGAGACGACCGCTCCTTTTGATGCCACGTTGTGGGCTTCAATGCTCGAACAGGGCTGGATTGGACTCGCGTTTTCGGAGGCGGTCGGCGGCGTCGGACTCGGGCTGGTGGAACTTGCAGTTTTGCTCGAAGCCATCGGAGGGTCGTGTGCGCCCGTGCCGCTCGCGTCGACCGTGCTCGCTGCGCGCGCATGCGAGCGGTCGAACGTAACTGGCGCCCTCGACGGGTTGTTGTCGGGTGAGCTCATCGGCTGCGTCGCGTGGTCGAAACGATCTGACGCGATTGTTGCAAACGAACGCAATGGTGCTTGGTTCCTCAGCGGTCGTACCGACCCCGTGATGTACGCATCGATCGCGAATCTCGCAATCGTGCCCGCCGTGATCGGTGACACCCATGGTCTTTTCGCTGTGGATCTTGACGAGATCGGGAGGCCAGCACGCGAACCAGCGATGGACCTCACCCGTCCGCTGGCATGGCTGCGACTCGACGAGACATCCGCGCAATTCCTGGGCGCGGCGCAAGCTGTTGATTCGTTACTTGACGACGGCGCGGTGTTTGCGGCAGCTGAGATGTTGGGAGGCGCGCAAGCAGTGCTGGATATGACGGTTGCGTATGCGAAAGACCGGGTGCAGTTCGGTCGGCCCATTGGCAGCTTTCAGGCCGTGAAACACCGCTGCGCCGACATGCTTGTCGATGTCGAGGGCATGCGATCGACGGCGCTTTGGGCGGCGTGGTCGTTGGGAGCTGGCGGCGCAGATACGTCGATCGCCGCGAGTACTGCCAAGTGTTGGGCGAGCGATGCGAGCAAACGGGTGATGGCGAGCGGGCTTCAGGTGCATGGAGGCATCGGTTTCACGTGGGAACACGACCTGCATTTCTTCATGAAACGGGCCCAGCTTGATCAACTGTTGTTTGGCGACGCGGCGTATCACCGAAATCGCCTCGCGCAACTGCTGCGACCCCGTGTCGAGGCGGGCGAGAGCGTTGTGTGAATACGCACGGGTGGCGTGTGTGAATATGCACGGGTGGCGTGTGTGAATATGCACGGGTGGCGTGTGTGAATATGCACGGGTGGCGTGTGTGAATATGCACGGGTGGCGTGTGTGAATATGCACGGGTGGCGTGTGTGAATACGCA
>JBBRPC010000094.1:0-12871 GCA_038228615.1 Acidimicrobiia bacterium
GCCGATCACGTCGACGACATCGTCACCTGGGTAATAATCGGCGAACGGTATTGGCTGATAGCCAGCGTTGACCGTCCAATCGAATTGAAAATGTGCGCCAGGCACCGACCGCATGGCCACAACGAATCGACGCCAATACGTGCGCCACGCGATGTGATCCTGCGCGCTCGGTCCGAGTGCATCGATCATCCACGGACCATTCGCCTCGAATGCCAAGCGGATGACGGAGTTGGCGAGGCCGGCAGCGATGAGGTTCGTCGCCAGCGCTCGAGCATGTGCGTCGTAGTGTCCCGCCGCACCTTGTTGTCGCCAGTCGTTCGCAATCCTCGAAGGAATGAGCGCCTGGCTAATGATGAGCAAGCGACCATGTTGACCGGTCGCCCAGTGCGCCCAATTGAAGTTGGGATCTCCATGAACAACGAACCACGGCATTTCCCAATCTTTCCAACTCGGCGCGGCATTGTTGTAGACCAGCGCACAGTCGAAGTCGTGTCCGACGAGCGCGCCAAAGACTCGCATCTTGGAAATGTCGTGGCGGGCGTAGACGCACGATCTCTTGGTCGCTCCCACCGACGAGCTCACGACCGTGGCCGCCGCTTGCGAAACTGGCTGCGCAAGTACGGGCGCTCCCGTCGGCGACGAGGTCTGTGAGATCGCAACCTTATGGCTGCGCTCGGCTGCAGCATCGCCGGAAGCCAATGGCCGCGGCGTGTCGTTCGCCAATCGCGTATCCGATGAAGACGACGGCAGCGCGGGCTGCCGCTCTCCCCGCGTGGGTGCCGTAGGTAACGATGCGGACGCGTGCTTCGCGAGGCCGCTACCCCGTTCCGCAATAGCCGTAACGGGAACCACGCTCATCACTGCAGCCGCGCTGATCAGGAGCAGCGCTCGTCGCCGAGTGCCGCTCCATGCCATTCCGCCAGTTTCGGCGTCTGCGGCGCTTCACTTGAGCCCGGTCCGTCGCCCTCGACTCGCAGGTACTACCCGACGAAGCACACTGGGACGAAATCTCGGTGGCGGCGACCGAGACTCGGCGAACGGTACGGAGCGTTACGGTTCGGGAACCGGGTCCTGTCCTCGTACACGTAGACCTGATGTTCATCAGAGAAATCGTCCGACGAATAGATCTGAGTACTTGCAAACACATCGAAGCGATCGAAGTAATCGACGCCCGGCGCGCGTACGTGCCAGGCTTCAGCCGCGACGGGTTCGGGATATTCAATCGTATTGGTACACACGATTGGAACGGCCAGGATGGCAAAGCCGCCCGGCCGCAGGATCCTTGCGATCTCTGCGATCGCCGCCCCGTCGTCGCGGATGTGTTCGAGCACATGCGAGGCGTAGACGACATCGAAGGAATTGTCGTCGAGATCGATGCTCGTGAGGTCGAGTTGCAGATCGACGTCTGGCCGTTCGAGGTCTGCTGTCACGTAGCGCCGGAACTCCGCGGCGAACCGCGACCGAAAGGTTGGTTCCGGCGCAACGTGCAGCATGTCGAGACGATCAAACGCATGCTCGGTTCTGAGCCGGTCGAGTACTAGCGCCTGCAGACGATGACGCTCGGCCGCCCGACATCGCGGACAGTGCGCATGCGGGCGCCGACCCGTCATTGCCCATGCAGTTGCAAAACGACCTCGGTAGTCACAAATCGGACAGTGGTACGAGCCTGCCCCGTGCCGCGGCAGCAGCGGAGACACACGGCAATCCAGTTCTCGAAGCAAGCGAAGCGATTCACCGGCAGCCACTTCAAGGACGCGAGTCGCGCGCGTTCGGGAAGTCGTCTGTGTCATTTGTGATGTCATCGCGTCGATCGTCATCGTTGCGCCTCCACGATCATGTAGGCGGCCATGCGCGTGAGATGGAGGCGCCGCACGATCGCTTGGTAGGCAGCTACGAAGCAGAACAGCGGAAATACGGCGGTGAAATAGCCGTTCTGTGCATAGCAGGTGTGAACCTTGACGCGCGCAAATCCTGCATCGTGGAACACCCGCTCGATTGCCGACGGATAGCAGTGGTCGTAGAACACATCGAACTCGACGTGGCCTATCGATTCTGGAACTGTGAGGTGCAACAGTCGCAGCAACGGCTGAAACGGCAGCGTGCGTGCGGCAACGCCAAACAACGAATACCGACCCGGTATGAAATGCAACGTCGTCCCGCCAGGCTTCATGGCCTTCGCGATATTTGCTGCCGCTGCCGGGACGCCATCGACGTGCTCCAACAGCGTCTTCGAGATGAGCAAATCGACCTCAGCATCACGGAATGGCACTGTGGTTGTGACGTCGGCAACTCGTGTTTCATCAACATCGTGATTCGCCGCAAGTTCCTCTGGCGAGATGTCGACAGCCACAATCCGAACACCTCGATCTCGCGGCACCTGTGAAGCGAAGGTGCAACGTCGTCCGCCACCGAGGTCGACGATCGTTGCGTTGCTCGGCAACGATGCGATTGACGTCGTGACCATGTCCTCGAAGGTTCGCCAGAACGGTTTGTCATCTTCGATGCCGAGTCGTGCTTCAATTGAATGCGACAAGCGAACGTTCGAGGCGGCAAAACGCCGAACCCACGATTCCGTTCGAAGCGTTGCGACTGTCATGACATCTCCGGGATCAAGTTGCGTCGGGAACGTTGGTTGAGACGAGGCGTGCGATAGAAGGCAAGGGTGGCCACGGCCAGTGCTGCGTACACTGCTTGGCCCAACAACCAACCCACCCCGAAACCGGTGAGACCGCGCGAGAGCAGCGCGACAGGAAGCGCCATCGCCGCAACGGTTCCGCTGACATTGAGGAAGGTGTACCCGGCCACAAGACTTCGAGCAATGAGTACCGTGTCAGCGACATAGTTGAAACACGCGAATACTGCGGCAAGGGCAAGAAGCCGCAACACAGGAGTTCCGGCCCGGGCATATCCAGGTCCGAAGGTGCTCAGCAACAGCGGAGCTACGGCAACCGTCACGACAATCGCGGGAACTGCGAGCGCGTAGATCGCCTTCAGGGCTTTCGCTACTGCGATGCGTTGAGAGTCACCGTCATTCACACCATGGTCAGTCACCGCATGCGCGACCGATTGAGCGGAAAGCTCCGCGAACAGCGACTGGGCGGTCATCGACGGAATCACGTTGAGCAACGCAACGATCATCATGGGAATCGAGACGTACGCTGCGGCAACTGCGCCCAGCTTCCAGAGCACAATGATCGGCAGCGTCGAGATAGGCAGAATCGCGACAAGCACGCCGACGTGGTTACCGAGCGCGAAGGACATCCGACCTTCAAGCCCGGCAGAAGACCGCCCGCGACGGGGGGCGAGAGGGGTCAGCTTGGCATCGGTCGTTGCGATCCATCGGCGGCGAAGCACAGCAAGCGCGACGATCGTCGCTACTAGCGCACTCAGTAAGTACGCCCCAAAGAGCCCGGCAACACCCCAACCCACGGCCAGCGGCACAGCGATGACCTTGGTGATACTCCCCACCAGATTCTTCACGAGCACGTATTGGCTTTCGCGGCGCGCGACGATTGCGGAGTCGGCGATATTGCTGACCGCAGGGACGATGACGGCGAACATCACCAATGGCAGTAGCGCACGGCTGTGGGCCAGTTCCTCGAGTGGGACACCCAGGTGGCCGGGTATCGCCCACCAAACGATTGCCAGGGCCGCCCCACACACAACGGTCATGTTGCAGCACATTCGTACGAGGCCGCGCTGATCTCGTTCCGTGGCGAGAAACCGCATGACAACGTTGGGCAAACCAAGGCCAACGGCGGTCGATGCAAAGAGCGTCGCGCCGATGAGTGCCGACGTCGTGCCGACGTCGCGAGTTGTGAACACCCGAGACGCGATCGTCCAAAATGCCAGTCCGAACACCGCGAGGATTCCGCTGTTCGCGATGAGCAACATCGAGTTGCGATAGAGGCTGTCGTCGACGACGCGCCGCACCGCGTCGGTGATCGATGATCTGCTCGTGCTGTTCGCAGCGATCAGCACGACGCGCCGGCTTTCGAACAGATGTCGCTATACAGCGCCAGCAGCGTTTCGCAAACGCATGCAAACGAAATGTGATGCATCAGCTGCGCCTGGCGAGTACGCAACGCCTCCTCGAGTTCGTTGTCGCCGAGCACTGCGACCATGGCTGCGGCCAGTTCATTTGGATCCCGCGGTGAAGTCAGGATGCCACCGCCTTGTTCCACAGTTTCTCGCAGACCCGGCAGATCTGTTGCGATCAGTGGGGTGCCAGCCGCGACGGCTTGGCCAAGCACCGCGCTTTGCGTTGTATCGCGATATGGGAGGACGACGATGCGCGCTTGAGTGAGGAGGTCCATGACATCGACATCGGGAACAAAGCCTTTGAAACTCACGACATCGCGCAATCCGAGACGCCGCACTGCGGCATGGAGCGCGGCTTCATATGCGACATCCTTCTTCCCGAAGTGTTTGAACAATCCGACGCGTGGGCGAACCGACCCGCAAATCAGCACATCGAGCTTCTCGAATATTTCGTCATGTTCTTTTACTAGGGCGGTCGCTTCGATCAGATCTTCGATGCCTTTATCGGGATGAATCCATCCGAAGAACACCACGAGGGCTCGACCAGGGTCCGAATATCGCCCGAGTGTCTCCGCCAACACCTCGGGACTGGACGTGGTCCACCGCTCGGCGCCGAGCGGCGTCACGACGACCTTGGATGCTGGTACGCGACATCGATGAATGAGTAGCGACCGAGACTCCTCGGTGTGCACGACAACTCGATCGGCACCTGCGCCGAGCCCGGCGAAGATGCACGCGCCGAGCCAGCGAAGCACGAGTAGTTCGCGTCGTACCTCGTGACACGTGATGACAACGCGAACTCGTGACTGTCGGCGTGCAACGGCCGCCGCTATGAATGCGTACAGCACCGCGACACCTTGCGCCGGCAGTGCATATTGAAAGTGAACGACGTCGGGCTGCAGTGTTCGTATCACTCGCGTCGCGCGAAATATCGACATCGGACTCGCCGACAACACGCGGTGCACGCCAACTTCATCGGGCGGTCCAGCTGGCAATCGCGTGGTCATCACCTCCACATCGAGATGTTCAGCGCGGTTGTCGTGCAGGGCCGAGATCAGGCGCTGTGTGTGCACGGCAATTCCGTCGATCTTCGGTGGATACGGCGTCACGAACAGGACCTTCATCGATTCAACAATTCCACGTAGAGGTCTTCGGTGGCCGTGCCGACAACAGACCAGTCGGCGGTTGCTGAATATGTACGGCCAGCCTGCGCGAGACGGTCACGAGCGTCCTTCGACAGACCTGCCGCCCGTTGGAGTGCCTCGCGAAGACCAGTTGGGCTCGTCGCGTCGTAGCGAATCGCTGCGTCCCTCGGCACATCGTCGAATTGCGTTATCGCAGGAATGACGGCAGGAAGCCCGCTCGAAAATGCCAACAGAATCGACGAGCTATTTGTGACCGTAAGAAACGGGAAGGCCGCAACGTCGGCCGCACGCAGGAACGTTGCCATTTCCTCATCGGAAAGTCGTTCCAAGCGAATGATGGCTGCGCATGTAGGGCGAGATGCAAGTTCAAGCAACTCATCGCGATACGTCGGATCGGCGCATTCTCCTGCGATGATGATCCGAAACGCATGTCGGTCGTCGAGTTCCATCGCCGTCTCAAGCAATCGTGCTGCACCCTTGTAGCGATCGACCTTGCCGAGCATGAGTACGCCGATTTCGTTCGGCGCCAAACCGATTGCGTCACGAGCGGCGTCGCGGCTCATCGATGTTGTGTACAACCCTCCGTATGATCCAAATGGAATCACACGAATATCGTCGGCACCGAGTGAGTTCAGCGGAGCGATGCTTGCTGGCGACAGCGCGATGACCGCACTCGCTCGACGAACGAGTGTGCGCCGAGCGGCGATATCGTCGGCGAACACTTGCGTGTGGGGAACCACGTTATGTGCCGTCCAGACGATCTGATATCCGAGTGTTCTTGCAGCATAGAGATAGATCCCGAACCACCACTGCAGAGCTCGACGCAAGAGCCGCGAAGATTTCCCCCACGGAAGAGAGAACTCGTAGACCCAGTGAAGATGTAACAGCCGGTATCCCTGTGAGCGGTACAACGCGAGGAGCGCTGGCTTTGCGAGGACGTTCACGGTTTGTGATCGGGTCGGACCATCTGCGTAGCGAACTGCCCAACCGCGACTTACGATTTCATCGTAGAGCAGGCCTTGGTACGGATTGTCGTCGCGAGGCGACACGAGAACTCGAGCGCGGATGGTCATTGCCGGAGTCCGCTGATCTCTGCGAGAACTCCGGCGCCGTGCACCACGTGGTCGGCGAGTACGAGCAGTGGCGCGTCGGCTCGACGATTGCGCCACAGCGGAACGAGCATCAACAGTGGGTACGCCCTGAACTTGAGCGTGATCGGCAAACCGAGAAGAAAGAGTGGATATACAAGCGGTACTGGGTTCGCGCTCAAGGCTGGACGAATTCGAGCGGGATGCTTGCGGTAGAGCCGAGCGCTTGCCGCGCCATACGCGTACGCACGACGGACCTGCCTGCGAACGGTGCCCCATTCGTGTTCCACCACAGCATCGCCGACCCACCGCAAGCGATAACCATGTTCGGTCAGGCGCCACGTGAAATCAATGTCAGAACCGTATTCAAACGACTCGTCGAACCCGCCGACGGCGTCGAACGCCGATCGCCGAAACGCCAGATTGATTGTTGGCGCCTTATCGACGTATTCACTTGTTGGCGACGCCCAGCGGCTTCCCGCATACACGTTTGCGCCCCGCGCGGTTGCGGGGCCACAGGTGATCTGTTCGCCTTCGTTCACAATTGGTGCCAGCAATCGTTGGAGCCACCCTGCTTGTGGGACACAACCACAATCAATGAACACGATGATCTCACCGCGTGCGCGTCGCACACCCGCATTGCGTTGATGCGGGATCGTCACACGATTTCCGACGGGCTGGTGAAAGTCTTCCCAATCGACCCACGGATTGGCTTGGCGGATCGAATCGAGTCTGCCCTGTGAGGCATCGATCACGACGACCTGGTCGACGGCGCCCTGCCCCAGATCTGCAATCGCATCAAGCGTCGCAGCGAGTCGCTCTTCGTCTTTGCTGATGATGACAATCGAGGTTTCCATGGGTCCCTACCGAAAGATCTGTGCTTGTGAGTTGGAGTAGAGGGTGGCTTTCGTGGCTTGCAAGAACGCGAGCGGGAACTTGTAGCTCGATGAGTACTGGTTGATCTGACCTCGGGCACGTCCGTCGACAACGTTCGCTCGTGAGGCGAAGACGTAGGCGTTTCGGTCGATTGTTCCCGGAACCAAGCTGTCGAATACCTCAGTGATGTTCGATGATCCCCAGAGCCGGAGCTTGCCGTAACGGTCGGTGAAGATGACCGCATCGTGCGCCCGATGTTGATCGAGCCACTGGGCCGCCGCGCCTTCCTCTGTCGTCACAAAGAATCGCTCATACGACTCCCCACGGTTCGCGAGCGTCGGCGAAATGTCACCGCCACCGACCAATCCGCTGATGCCGCTGCTCGCGAGAAACAGGACGGCGATCGCGAGGGACGTCGCGATCGCGGTTGCTCGATGGCGCTTGCGAAGTGCCCACCCGATCGTCGAGGCGAGGCCCAGCGAGAGCAGCACAGCCGCGTGGAGCTGTGCACGCTCCTGGTTGTATGCCTCGGCGGCAACACCGCTCACGCGCATGAAGACCAAGAAACTTAAAAACGACAATGCCAGAGTCGCAAACTCCAACAAGATTGGTGCATCGTTGCGGCGTCGCCGCCACGTGAACCACAGTATGCCCACGCCAGTGAAGACGAGCATGAGCTGCGACGTCGCGATGCGAGCGACGCTCGCAACGGCTTCGTACCCAGGAATCCATCGTGAAAATTCGGGCGCCTTCGAATCCACTGCTGGGAATTGTGCCTGACGGACCGTCGGATAGAAGCTGATGAACTTGTTCTGATCGACGTAGTAGCCCCGTGCCCGACCGTAGAACTCGTGGCCACCGATTGGTTCCACCGTGTTCCCGGTGAGCCACCTGTCGGTCAACGACCCGTCTTTGGCGTTCGGCAAGATGTCGGCGCCGCGCTCAGAGGCAGTGTGCAAAAACAGCGAGAGATTCTGAGATGAGTTTGTAATGACGACATTCCATCCGAGCACGATGACTGCGAACATCACAACGATCCCTAATGTGAAGACTCCTTCATGTGCGGCATTCCGTCTCAGTCGCATCGCCCCATACAGAACATTGGCAATCACGAGTGCCCCGACCGTTGCATAGGCCGTGCTGTAGTGCGCGGCACCGAGTCCAAACGCCCCGAGGAGCACGGCACACTTTCGAGTACGCAGGGAAATGTTTGCATCGAAGGCCACGGCGATCACCACCGCGAACAACAGCAGTGCGATCTCTTGGCGGGTGATTGCAGGGAGCTGTCCCGCGAACTGTGGGAGCGCGATGAGCAGCGCCGCTGATGCGAACGCCGCGGCGCGCGGCACCCAGCGCGCGGTGACCTCATATACGACAACTGGGACGAAGCTAAATAGCACCGGGTAGATGATCTTGAAGAGATAGATACCGGACACTCCGCTCACGCGTGCAAGCACCGTCGGGAGCGCAGTGATGCTCAACATTGCCTGGTACGGATTGCCGTCGGCGGGAACATGCCATATACCAGGGCGCATCGTCGAGGTGAACGCTTGAAATTCCTGCTGTATATCGAATCCGAATAGATGGTTGCTCCGCATTGCGTACGCCCATGTTGCTGCGACTGCAACGGAGAACAGCGTCGCAGGAAACCACCACGCTGGAAGTCGGGCACTTCGCAACATGGTGCCGACCAACAATGCGCAACAACCCAACGCCGTGGCGATCGCGACCAAGGATGTCTGGCCGTTGTTCAGGAGTTGCGAGCCCATCGCTGCCCCGAGGGGAGGTAGTGCGAAGAATCCAAGCGAACGCAGCTGGCCTGTTTGCCAATGTCCGAATGCGCGCTGTAGCGGATCGCTCTTGCCGGAGGCGGGCAGGAGCAACGCAAGTGCGAGCAGATCGAACGCAGTGACCATTGGCCAGCGGCTCAGCGGTTGACGTATGCCAACGTGAGGCAATGCGACACTCGCGAGGAGCCCGACGAGCATGAGCAGGACAACGCTGGACGCCGCCGCATACCCAAGGCGCAGCAGTCCCGAAGTCGGGCGTACGCCAGCGATGTTCATCAGCAACGCTCCTGGCACCGTCAGCATGCACAGCAGCGTGAACACCTGCGCGGCGACGATTCCAGGCAGGGCCGCAGCAACAGTGAACAGACACAAGATCGCCAACAGCGGCAACGCGTTGAGGATTCTCGTCGCAAACGACGGCTTGCGCCGACGAAGCATCTCGACACGCGACACCGTCGGCAGAGCTTCGACGTAGGCACGCGTGAGTCCGTAGGGCATGAGGTCGTCGAGCGACGTACGCCTCGTATCGCCCAACCTCTCGGGCATCCTCTCGGGCAACATCAACCCTGTCATGCCGCGTCGCCATTCGCGGATGCGTACTGCAGGCGCAGCGACGACCATGACCGAGCAAAGCCGATATCGCTCGCTGTTTCCTGCAGGAGCTGCAGATACGCGAAGCCAACATGTTCGGCGCTACGAAACCGAACCGCCTCAACGGGCCAACGAGGAAACGCAGCGAGCGGCAGGGCCGCGGCGATCGTCAACGCGGGGCGCCGCCACACGCCTGCGACGAGCAGCGCCGCCACGACAGCCGGCAGCGGAAACACCGTTGGAAATTGATTGCGATTCTTGAGGAACGCCCGAGCGCTGCCCTTGCCGTACGCGTAGCTGCGGCGCAGCGTGTCGCGAACGGTCGGATCGAAATCATGCAGCACGACCGCGTTCGGCGAGTACACGAAACGTCCGTTTGGAAAGCGAAGGCGCAAACGCCGACAGACGTCTTCTTCGTCGCCTCCGAACGTAATGCGTTCGTCGAAGAGGCCTATAGCGTCGAGCACATCTCGCCGCGCCGAAAAATTGGCGCCCACGAGCGAATACACGTCGCGTCGCCCTTGCGACGAAGGTGCGATGGAATTGCGCCGGCAATAGAGATACGCGCGGTAGAGCACGCTGGAACTCACCGTTCGTTCCACCTCCACCGGTGCGAGCGGATTGTTCGCTTCGAGATATCGCAGCAGTGCGTTGCTCGTCAACAGTGGCGCGACCGTTCCGCCCACGCCGAGGATGCGATCGTTGACATACTCAGCAAGAATCGAATCGAGCCAATCGTCGGCCGGAACACAGTCGTCGTCTGTAAACGCGATCACTGCTGCACGGGAATGGCGAATTCCCGTATTCCGGGCCGCCGACAAACCCCGGTTTGTCCGGTGGCGGAGTACTTCGACGTCGTATTGGGCCGCGATGGCCGCCGTTGCATCACTTGAGCCGTCATCGACGACGATGATCTCCGCGCTGCTCAGCCGGGTCTGTCGTGACAACGCGTCGAGGCAGGCAGCAATCTTCGACGCGCCGTTATACGAACACACGACGACAGACACATCAGGCACGCTGCGGGTCATGCGGGAATCCGGACAGTGCAGCGTCGGTACACGTCGTGCACCGAGGTGATGATCGTGTCCCAGTCATACGGCCCGAGTGCGGTATCCCGCATTGCCGTAATGTTTGGACGAGCATCAATCATCTGGAGCAGCCCGCCCGCGAAGGCTGCCGCTTCGCACGGACACACGATCCCAGTTGCGCCGTGTTCGACGAGTAGGCGCGCTTGATTGTCGCTGTGGTCGGATGTCACGATCGGAATGCCGCAGGCAAGCGCCTCGAGCACCACGATTCCAAACCCTTCACGCACCGATGGGAGCGCGAGGACGCCAGCAGATTTCATCAGCCCCCACACCTCAGCGTGTGACTCGACGCGGCCGAGAAAGGTGATCTGACCCGCAAGCCCCAATTCACATGAGCGCGCTTGAAGACGGTCGAGCTCCGGACCTTCGCCCACAACCGCGCACGTGAGCAAGCGCCCGTTGTCACGGCTGTGCGCGATCGCTGCTACGAGGACGTCGACACCTTTGTGTTCCAACAGGCGCCCAACGAAGATGACGTCGAAGTGTTGGGGCGACGCGGGAATGGCATCGAATGTTGCTACATCGATACCGACGGGAACGACTGTGATGGAGTCGCGATCGACATTGCAGGCTTGGAGGCGACGTCGAGTTTCCACGACGTCGGCAATGATGTGATCAGGCAGGCGCATCGCTACGCGTTCGATCGTTGCCGCGACGACGCCTGCGATGCCTAGGTATTTCCGCCAGTAGTCGCGTCCCCACACCTCATGCCAACTCACAATCAATGAACAGCCTTTGAGCCAAGCCACGAGCCGGAGGGTGAAGAGGGGCAGATAGGGCATGTGGTCGGCTTCAATGACATCGAATTTGCGACGCATGAGGCGCAGACACGCGATCGAAAACGCGATCGCTTGGGGAATCGAACGGCGATTCCCTGAGTACAGCGCGAACTTTGGACAGATTGCGTGATACCGGACTCCATCCATCGAGTGCGTTTTGGGACCCTCCCACCAGTGCATGGTGTACACGTCGACCGCCATGCCCGACGCCGCCAGGCGTCGACCAATCTCGTGGTAGCGGAGCTCTTTACCACCTTTGTTGTATGGATAAATCGCGTCCGACACAATCGCAACCCGCAGACCCCCGCCAGGTGCGAGCGTTGCGCGTGTGGTCCACGAAGCCAGATCGGAGCTGAGCAGGTCGGTCGTCATTTTCCGACACCTGCGGCAACCGAAAAACTGATCGATTGCGTGGTTCCGACGAGTGCGATACTGACCCGGGAGGTCGGCGCCACATGCGACAAACTCACAACGGGCGTGATAATCGCCGAAGCGTCGTTGCGAATTGCTACGCGTCCCGTAGCAAGTGTGCGCGCACGATTGCTACCGAGCGTCGATTGCTCGACCCACTGATACGTCTTCGCTATACCTTCATGATTCGTCACGACGAACGCGATTGGCTGAGCGACTCCAGCGAATTGCGTTGCCGCAATCACAGCAGTCGGGTTCTCGAATGCGAGTTCGGTGAAATGGCTGGGGCGTGGCGTGAATCCAACGCTGGCCAGCACCCCTGCGAATGGCCATTGCAGGAGAAGAAGCGTCACGACCACGCCGAACACGAGGTAGCCGTGTCGGCGTAGATCTACTGAGCTCGACGTGCGGTCAACGTCGTCTCGCTGCGCACTCGGTAGTGTCAAGCGAATCCCGCAATCGACGGGATTTCAGCGACAGGAAGGAGCCGACGCATGCGCACTCTGCTGAGCACGCCGAGGCATTTCACGCCGTCGATCCATGTGATCTTTTTTCCTTGAGCGCGTGAGCGCCCGCGGTAGCTCACTGGAACTTCAAATGGACGGACTCCGCGTCGCAAGAGTTCAGCGGTGATCTCCGAATCAAGCCCGAAGCCGCGCTGCGTGAGCTGGAGTCCACGGAACATAGCGAGTGGAACCAGTTTCAGGCAGGTGTGGAGATCGGTGATGTACGAGTCGAAGAGGATGTTCGCCGCAAGCGTGGTGACACGGTTGCCAATCGCGAATCGCATCGAGGGATATACGGTGTGGTTCCCGAAAATCCGAGCGCCGTACACAACCTCGGCCACACCTGAGAGCACCGGAGCGAGTAGCTCGGGGATGTCCGACGGGTCGTACTCAACGTCGGCATCAAAGATCAACAAATGCGTACCTGTCGCGGCTGCTGCACCGGTGCGAACTGCCGCGCCTTTTCCTAGATTGAACGGATGACTGCATTTGACGATCCTGGGATCGTTCAGCGATTGGACAACCGCTGCGGTCGCATCGTTGCTGCCGTCGTTGA
>JBBRPC010000095.1:0-12848 GCA_038228615.1 Acidimicrobiia bacterium
ACATCAAGATTCGTGAATACCTCAAAAAGGAACTGGAACGCGCTGCGGTGAGCCGCGTTGAGATCGAACGAACCAGCGATCGTTTGCGCGTCGACGTGCACACCGCGCGTCCCGGAATTGTGATCGGGCGTCGCGGCGCCGAGGCGGATCGTTTGCGCGAAGGATTGCGCAAGATCACGGGTAACGCCAAGATTCAATTCAATATCCAAGAGATCAAGCAACCGGAACTCGACGCCATGTTGTTGGCGCAGGGAGTCGCCGATCAACTCGCGGGGCGCGTGAGCTTCCGAAGAGCAATGAAGCGTGCGCTACAGACCGCGATGAAAGCTGGTGCGCAGGGAATCAAGATCCAGTGCGGCGGGCGTCTTGGCGGCGCAGAAATGAGTCGGTCCGAGAGCTATCGCGAGGGTCGTGTCCCGCTACACACGCTGCGTGCCGACATCGACTACGGCCTTGCTGAGGCGCGCACCACATTCGGTCGGATTGGCGTCAAAGTTTGGATCTATAAGGGCGAGATCCTTCCGTACAAGAGTGGTGGCGAAGAAAAAATCAAACAAGAAGCCGCGATGGCGGTTGGCGAGACTGCTGTTGGCGCGCGCAGGGTCGTGCGTGCCGGCGGAGGCGCGAAACGGCGCGAAGCAACTGATCCGGTTGCAGTTCCGGCCGATGGCGATACTCCGGTCGTGGAGCGCGAGATCGTGCACGAACTCGACCCTGATATGCAGCGGATGCTCGACGAAGAAGAAGAGATCCAGCGACGTCTCGGCGGTGGCACCGACCACGGCCCCGGCAAGTTTCACCAAGAGTAGGAGCGCGTTTCCATGTTGATGCCGCGCAAAGTCAAACACCGTAAGCAACATCGCGGTCGTCGTGCAGGAATCGCCAAGGGTGGCACCAAGGTGACCTTCGGCGACTTCGGAATCCAAGCGCTCGAACCGGGTTGGCTGACGAACCGCCAGATCGAGGCTGCCCGTATCGCAATGACACGCAAGATCAAGCGTGGCGGCAAAGTTTGGATCAACGTCTTTCCCGATAAGCCCGTCACCCAGAAGCCGGCCGAAACTCGCATGGGTTCTGGCAAAGGCAACCCTGAAAAATGGGTCGCCGTGGTCAAGCCAGGTCGTGTGCTGTTCGAACTGTCTGGCGTTCCTGAACCACTCGCCCGCGAAGCGATGCGGCTTGCGATCCACAAACTTCCAATGCGCGCGCGCTTTGTAGTCCGCCAGGAGGAAGCATGAGCAAGGGAACCGAATTGCGCGAGATGAACGACGACGCGTTGTTGCTCAAGCTCGCAGAGGCAAAACAAGCGTTGTACAACTTGCGTTTCCGCAATGCCACGGGCCAGCTCGATAGCTCGGCTGAAATTCCGGTAGCCCGCCGCGAAGTGGCTCGCGTCAATACCGAGCTACGTGCCCGCGAGATCGCCGCGGCTGAAGTGTTAGCTGGCCAGGAGTAACCATGAGTGAATCAGAAACCACAGCTGATGTTGTTGGCGGTGCACGCCCGAACGCACGCAAGGTGCGCGAGGGCATGGTCGTCTCGGCTGGGATGAATAAGACGATTGTCGTTGCCGTCACCGACCGAGTGCGCCACCCGCGCTATCGCAAGACGATGCAACGCACCTCGAAGTTCTACGCGCACGACGAAACCGACGATGCACATGTCGGTGACCGGGTGCGCATCGTTGAGACCCGGCCATTGTCGAAGATGAAGCGCTGGCGTCTGCTCGAAATCTTGGAGCGTGCCCGATGATTCAACAAGAGTCCCGTCTTCGGGTCGCCGACAACAGCGGCGCGCGCGAAGTGTTGTGCATCAAGGTCCTCGGCGGAACCCGTCGGCGGTACGCCTCGATCGGCGACGTCTTCGTGGCAACGGTGAAAGACGCCGTGCCTGGTGCTGCTGTGAAAAAGGGTGACGTTGTGAAATGCGTCGTCGTGCGCGTGAAGAAAGAAAAGCGCCGTCCCGACGGCAGCTATATCCGATTCGATGAGAACGCCGCGGTGCTCATTAATGATCAGATGCAGCCGCGCGGCACGCGCATCTTCGGCCCCGTTGGGCGCGAGCTGCGCGATCGAAAGTTCATGCGCATCGTGTCGCTTGCACCGGAGGTGCTGTAACGATGAAGATTCGCAAAGGTGATGAAGTCCGTGTTCTCGCCGGCAAAGACGTTGGCAAAACCGGTGTGGTGACCCGCGTCATTAACGATGCCGACCGGGTCATTGTCGATGGTGTCAACTTGGTGAAGAAGCACCAGAAGGCGACCAAAGCGACGATGCAAGGCGGCATCATCGACAAAGAAATGCCGATTCATATTTCGAACGTTGGGATTGTTTGCGGCAAATGTAAAAAGGCAACTCGAATCGGAATGCGCTTCGACGGCGACACCAAGATTCGCGTGTGTCGTAAATGTGGAGCTGATCTGTAATGGCCGAAACGCGCACAGCCCCGCGGCTGAAGCTGAAGTACAACAACGAGATCAAGACGGCGCTGCAGGCTGAGCTGGTGCTCGGCAATGTGATGCAGGTTCCAACGCTGACGAAGGTCGTTGTCAGTATGGGTGTCGGTCGGGCAACGCAACAACGTTCGTTGCTTGACGGTGCCGTGACCGACCTGCGGATCATCACCGGCCAAAAACCCTTGATTACAAAAGCGAAGAAATCGATTGCAAGCTTCAAGCTGCGCGAGGGCAACGAAATCGGCGCCAAGGTGACATTGCGCGGTGATCGCATGTGGGAGTTCTACGACCGCCTCGTGTCGTTGGCCATCCCGCGAATCCGCGACTTTCGTGGCTTGCCGCCCGACCAATTCGATGGGCACGGTAATTACACGTTTGGCGTTTCCGAACAGTTGATTTTCCCCGAGATCGACTACGACAAAATCGACACAACTCGCGGAATGAACATCACCATCGTCACCACCGCAGAGAACGACGAACAGGGTCGGGCGCTGTTGCGTGCGCTCGGCTTCCCATTCCGCCGCGACGGCCAGGGGTAATCCAAATGGCAAAGAAAGCTCTCGTCAACAAAGCAAACGCTGTGCCGAAGTTCAAGGTGCGTGGTTATACACGTTGCCAGAAATGTGGTCGGCCGCGTTCGGTATACAAAGACTTCGGACTCTGCCGTGTGTGCCTTCGTGAGATGGCCCACGCGGGTGAGATTCCCGGTCTTGTGAAATCGTCGTGGTGAGGAGGATCCCGCAGTGACGATGACCGACCCAATTGCCGACATGCTGACTCGTCTGCGCAACGCGAACATCGCGTTCCATGATGAGGTGGCGATGCCGTCTTCAAAGCTCAAAGAGTCTGTTGCAAAGATTCTTCAACAAGAGGGCTACATCGCTGGCTTTGAAATCGCCCCACGTGGCGACAAACCCGGCGACTTGTTGAAGATCCGTTTGAAGTACACCGACGATCGCAAGCGCGTGATCAGCGGAATCAAGCGTGCATCGAAGCCCGGTCTGCGTGAGTACCGACGTGCACAAGAAGTGCCGCGTGTGCTCGGCGGTATGGGCATCGCCATCCTGTCCACCAACCAAGGACTCCTCACCGATGTTGAAGCGCGCAAGCGCAACGTCGGCGGTGAAGTGCTCTGCACGGTCTGGTAACGGAGCCTCATTATGTCTCGTATTGGAAAACAGCCGATCGTCGTACCAAGCGGCGTCGATGTGACGTTGGCTGAAGGTTCAGTCAAAGTCAAAGGACCTAAGGGCCAACTTGCGATCGAAGTTGTGGGCGATCTGACGATTGCGCGCGAAGGCGATGAGATAGTCGTGAGTCGCCTCAACGACGATCGTAAGAATCGTTCCTTGCACGGACTGACTCGAACATTGGTCAGCAACATGATTACGGGCGTCTCGGTTGGGTTCAGCAAAGAGCTCGATATCGTCGGTGTGGGGTATCGCGCCGCGGCGCAGGGTTCGAACAAGCTAGAAATCCTTGTTGGCTATTCGCACCCAGTGATTGTGAACGCGCCGGACGGGATCACCTTCGAGGTGCCGACGCCGACCAAGATTTTCATCAAGGGCTTCGACAAACAACTCGTCGGCCAGGTCGCCGCCGACATTCGCAAGATCCGCAAGCCGGAGCCATACAAAGGCAAAGGCATCCGCTACACCAACGAAGTCGTTCGCCGCAAAGCCGGCAAGAGCGCCAAGTAGGAGCATCTCGTGGCCCGTTCTACACATGAACTGCGCGATCGGCGTCATCGCCGAGTCCGTAAGAAAGTCAGTGGTACCAGCGAGCGTCCGCGCCTTGCCGTGTTTCGCTCGAACAAACACATCTACGCGCAAGCGATCGATGATGTCACCGGTACCACGGTCGCTGCTGCATCGACGATGGAAGCCGTGCTGCGCGCTGGGCAGACCGGTACGGTTGGTTCCGCTCGCGAAGTCGGCAGACTTCTCGGTGAACGTGCCAAGGCAGCTGGGATCAACGCCGTTGTCTTCGACCGTGGTGGCTACCAGTACCACGGTCGCGTTGCGGCGGTTGCCGACGGCGCTCGCGAAGCAGGATTGGAATTCTGATGGCAGAGAGTCAATACGACGAACGCGTGATTGCAATTAACCGTGTCGCGAAGGTTGTGAAGGGCGGACGTCGGTTCTCGTTCACGGCACTCGTTGTGGTCGGTGACGGCGACGGCAAGGTTGGCCTTGGCTACGGCAAGGCCAAGGAAGTTCCCGCCGCGATTCAAAAAGGTGTCGAAGAAGCCAAGAAGCGTATGTACGCCGTCCCGCTTGCCGGTACGACGATCACGCATACAATTACCGGCCGCCACGACTCAGCACGGGTGCTCATGAAACCAGCAGCGCCAGGTACCGGCGTCATTGCCGGTGGTGCAGCGCGCGCGATTCTTGAAGCCGCGGGTATCCACGACGTACTGGCGAAATCGCTCGGCGCGTCGAACGCGATCAACGTGGCGCGTGCCACGATGGACGGGTTGCATTCGCTTCGTCGTCCGGATGAAGTCGCCCGGCTGCGGGGAAAGACCGCAGAACAAGTCACACCGCGGGGAATGTTGCTCGCATACCGCGAGCGAGGCCGGTCGAAATACAAAAATGAGAATGAGGTCGTCTGATGGCCCAACTCAAAGTGACGTTGGTGAAGTCGACGATAGGAACGAAGCCGAAGCATCGCGGCACTGTGCGCGCCCTCGGTCTCGGCAAGATTGGGAGTCACAATACGTTGCCCGATCGGCCGGAGATCCGCGGGATGATTGCACGGGTTCCGCACCTGGTGTCGGTAGAAGAGGTGGCAAGCAATGATTAAAGTTCACGATCTCAAACCTGCCAAGGGCTCGACCAAGGCGCGCCGTCGCGTTGGTCGTGGTATCGCTGGCAAGGGCGGCAAGACCGCTGGACGTGGTACAAAGGGCCAACACGCTCGCAATACCGTCGCGCGTGGTTTCGAAGGTGGCCAGACCCCGCTGCACCGCAAGACACCGAAAGCAAAAGGCTTCAACAACCCGTTCCGCGTGGAGTTCCAAGGTGTCAACCTCGACGCGCTGGAAACCTCATTCGAAGCCGGCGCCACCGCGGCGCCCGACACGATGCGTGAATTCGGGCTTGTTCACAAGAATGGCCTGGTCAAGGTGCTTGGGCGTGGTGAACTGTCGAAGGCGCTGACCGTTCGCGCACATGCCTTTTCGGCTGCAGCAAAGCAGGCTATTGAAGCTGTGGGTGGCACGGTCGAACTGATCGAGTCTCCCTACGCCAACCGTCGACCGCCCGCACGTGGCAACCAACACGCCAACCGATAGTCTCACCCAGATTCGGGCCCAGGTCGGGTTCCTCAGGAGGTCATAAGCACGATGGCAGACGGAGGCGTTGCCCGTCTCAAGAACATCGTCAAGGTGCCGGATCTGCGCGGGAAGATTCTGTTCACCATCGCGATCATCGCGGTCTATCGCCTGGGTTCGCACATCCCCGCGCCGTTCGTCGACTATGCAGCAGTCAAAGCTGGCCGCAGCGGCACTGGCGGCGGCGTGGTGCAATTCCTCGACCTGTTCTCCGGCGGCGCGCTCACCAACGTCTCAGTGTTTTTCTTGGGGATCATGCCGTACATCACGGCATCGATCATCATGCAGCTGCTCGGTGTCGTCATCCCGAAACTTGAGCAGTGGCAGAACGAAGGCCCATCCGGTCAAAAAAAGGTCACGCAGTGGACCCGTTACGTCACGGTCGCGCTTGCCATCGTGCAGTCGACGGGCTTTGTGTTCGCGCTGAATTCCGGCAATGCCAGCACATTTCGTATTTCGGCGAATCAGCTTGCCCCAGGTCAGAAGTACATCCTTGGTGAGTTCACCGCCTGGAAAGCCCTCCTGATCGTGATGACCTGGACGGCTGGAACCGCTGTGGTGATGTGGCTAGGTGAGCTCATCACACAACGCGGGATTGGCAACGGGATGTCGATCCTGATCTTTGCAGCGGTTGTTTCTCGGTTGCCATTTCAGCTCGCCGACGTCAAGACGCAAGCAGGGTTGTTGAAGTTCTTCGTGATTCTTGTGATCGCGATCGGAATGATCGTCGCGATCGTGATCGTCGAATCGGGGCAGCGTCGAATACCTGTGCAATTTGCCAAGCGCGTGGTTGGGCGACGTGTCTACGGCGGCCAAAACACGTACATCCCGTTGAAGGTCAACCAGTCGGGTGTGATCCCGGTGATCTTTGCGAGTTCGATTCTGCAGTTCCCTGCATTGTTGGCCAACGTCGTGCCGTGGAAGGGATTCAAGACCTTCGTACAAGACAATCTTGTGAGCAACGGGACCACCTGGACCTACGTGGTGATGTACGCAGCGATGATTTTATTCTTCTCGTATTTCTATACAGCGATCGCATTTAATCCTGAACAACAGGCCGACATCATTCGGAAGCAGGGCGGCTTCATCCCAGGGATACGTCCCGGACCGCCGACCAGTTCGTACCTGTCGAAAGTGTTGAACCGCATCACCTTCCCTGGCGCCCTGTTCTTGATGGTGGTCGCGTCGGTCCCGCTCCTCGTCTTTAAGATTTGGAATATCACCCAGTTCCCGTTTGGTGGCACGTCGTTGCTCATCACGGTCGGGGTGGCGTTGGAAACGATGCGTCAAATCGACAGCCAACTCATGATGCGTAACTACGAAGGATTCCTGCGCTAACGCGGGTGTTCTATGACAGGCAAACCCCGACTGGTGTTGTTGGGCAAGCAAGGCGCCGGCAAGGGGACGCAGGCGAAGTTGCTTGCGGACCATTACCAAATTGCGCACCTTTCAACGGGCGACCTCTTTCGCGCTCAGGCTGCTGCAGGAACGGCCTTCGGGCTCGAAGCCAAGCGGTATATGGATGCTGGCGAGTTGGTCCCCGATGTCATAGTGATGGGCGTGGCCGAAGAGTGCCTGGCTCCCGGTGGACCGCTAGCAGATGGATTTATCCTCGACGGGTTTCCTCGGAACAAAGCCCAAGCAGTCGAATTGGAACGGGTCCTCGACGGACGACCGCTTGATGTCATTGTGCATTTGGATGTGCCGCGCGAGGTGGTCGTCGACCGGCTTTCTGAACGGCGGGTCTGTGTCAACAATGGCGGCCACATTTACAGCGTCGCAAAGCCACCGAAGGTGCTGTGGGTCTGCGACGACTGCGGCGCGGATGTTGTGCAGCGCGCCGACGACAATCCAGATGCAATCAACCGACGTCTCGATACGTACGAACGTGATACCCGCCCGATTCGTGAGTTCTATACGGAATCGGGACACACAGTCGTGACCGTCGATGGAGTTGGCGACAACGATGACGTATTCGCGCGGTTGACTTCCGCCATCGATGCCGCGATGAAATGATCACGCGCAAGACCCCGGCCCAAGTCGCGACAATGCGACGCGCCGGACGTGTTGTCGCAGAGATGCACGAAGCTGCGGCGAAAGCAGCGCGTCCCGGCGCGACGACTCGCGACATCGACGCGGCGTGTGCGGCCGTACTCTCAACCCGCGGAGCGAAGAGCAATTTTCTCGGATACCACGGCTATCCGGCCGTTGCATGCGTATCGGTGAACGAAGTGGTCGTGCACGGGATACCCGGCGATCGAGTCATCTTCGCCGGCGACATCGTGTCGATCGATTGTGGTGCGATCGTCGATGGCTGGCACGCAGACGCAGCGATCACGATCCCAGTAGGCGACATCGACCTCGATTCGCAACGGCTCTTGACGATCGGGCGGGCATCGCTTGATGCGGCGATTGAACAAGTGCGCCAAGGCAAGACGTTGGGAGATATCGGACACGCGATTAGCAGCGCGAGTGAGCTTGGCGGTTTTGCGGTCGTGCGCGAATACACGGGTCACGGCATCGGGACCCAGATGCACGAAGATCCAGCGATCCCGAATTATGGCCGTCCTGGCAAGGGACTGAAACTGCGCGTGGGGCATGTCGTCGCGATCGAGCCGATGATCAACATGGGGAGCGCCGCGGTGCGTGAACTCGACGACGGATGGACCGTGGTGACGGTTGATGGTTCGCGAAGTGCCCATTTCGAACACACCATCGCAGTCGGCGAGGACGGCCCAGAAATCCTGACGCTCTGATATTGGGCCTACTTCGTCCGGCCTGGCGAGTGGCTTGTCACGCATTTCGCTCCTGCGTCGCTCCTGCGCTGGCTTCGCCACCGCATGAATATTGGGCCTACTTCGTCCGGCCTGGCGAGTGGCTTGTCACGCATTTCGCTCCTGCGTCGCTCCTGCGTTGGCTTCGCCACCGCATGAATATTGGGCCTACTTCGTCCGGCCGCAGGGAAACCCTGCGCTTCGGTTTGGACTGCCGTAGCAGCTAGTTGTAGCCTCGGACCTTGGCTCTGGCCAGTTCAGCGCGTTTGCGCGCCGAACGTCCTTGCAGCCATTCACAGCAGTACCCGTTATTTTCTCGATGTTATATCCCAGCGTAACCCGAAATCACCGAGGTGGTGAGCCCCCTGGCCAAGCCCAAGGACGACACAATTCTGGTCGAAGGCACGATTGTTGAATCGTTGCCCAATGCCATGTTCCGTGTCGAACTCGAAAACGGGCACAAGGTGCTTGCCCATATCTCTGGAAAGATGCGCATGCACTACATCCGCATCGCCCCCGGCGACAAGGTGCAAGTCGAGCTCACGCCATACGACCTGACGCGCGGCCGGATCACATTCCGTTACCGATAGTCGGATCGCATATCTCGAACGAAAGCGAACACTCATGAAGGTCCGTCCTTCGGTCAAAAAAATCTGCGACAAGTGCAAGGTCATTCGGCGCCACGGCAAAGTACGAGTGATTTGCACCGACCCGCGTCACAAGCAAGTTCAGGGGTAGTTCGATGGCACGTATTGCAGGAGTCGATGTACCGCGCGAAAAGCGCCTGGAAATCGCACTTACCTACATCTTTGGAGTCGGCAAGACCACGTCGCAGGCGCTCTGTGATCAAACCGGCATCTCGCGCAACACTCGCGTGCGCGACCTCACCGAGGAAGAAGTCAGTCGGCTTCGCGCCGCGATCGAAACGGGCGTCAAGGTCGAGGGTGACTTACGCCGCGAAGTGAGTCAGAACATCAAACGCAAGATGGAAATTGGTTGCTACGCAGGTTTGCGTCACCGTCGCGGTTTGCCCGTGCACGGCCAACGCACGCGTACCAATGCACGCACTCGTAAAGGTCCCAAAAAGACAGTGGCCGGCAAGAAGAAAGCTCGGAAGCACTAATGGCAAAACCAGCACCAGGGGGACGTCGCCCCAAGCGCCGCGAACGTAAGAATGTTGCGTACGGCGTCGTGCACATCAAGTCGTCGTTCAACAACACGATTGTCACGATCACCGATCAACAAGGCAACGCGATCGCCTGGGCGAGTTCGGGAAATGTCGGATTCAAAGGTTCGCGTAAGAGCACGCCATTCGCGGCCCAGCTCGCTGCCGAAGCTGCTGCCAAAAAGGCGATCGAACACGGCGTGCGACGCGTCGACGTGATGGTGAAGGGTCCGGGTTCCGGCCGGGAAACCGCGATCCGTTCAATTCAAAATACCGGCATCGAAGTGGTTGGCATCAAAGATGTCACCCCGATTCCGCACAATGGTTGTCGCCAGCCGAAGCGGCGGAGGGTCTGAGTCATGGCACGCTATACAGGTCCTGTTTGTCGCCTCTGTCGGCGCGAGCGCATGAAACTGTTCCTCAAGGGCAGCAAGTGCGACACGATGAAATGTCCGATTGAAAGCCGTCCGTACCCTCCGGGTCAGCACGGTCGCGGGCGCATTCGCGAGAGCGAATACATGCTGCAGTTGCGTGAAAAGCAAAAGGCACGCCGCATCTACGGGCTGCTCGAAAAGCAATTCCGTAATACGTACGCGAAGGCATCGGGCCAGCCCGGTATCGCGGGCGAGAACCTCTTGCGATTGCTCGAGCTGCGGCTCGACAATGCGGTGTTTCGCGCTGGATTCGCAACGAGTCGTAACCAAGCCCGTCAATTCGTGCGTCACGGTCACGTCGACGTGAACGGGAAGCGTGTGACGATTCCGTCGTACGGATTGCGCAAAAGTGACTCGATCACGTTGCGCACCAAGGCGCAAAGCATGATTGTGGTCCGCCACAACATCGACACGATCGACCGTTCGGTGCCGCAGTGGTTGGAAGTCACTGCGTCTGAGCACAAAGCGATTGTGCGCGATCTTCCGATCCGCGAACAGATCGATGTTCCGGTTCGCGAACAACTCATCGTTGAGCTCTACTCGAAATAACGCTTTAGTTCCCTGGCTTTCTAGCTGTACCACGACCCAAGAGGCTGCGCATGCTCATCATTCAGCGACCCGAAATCGAAGCTCTCGACCAGAATGGCAACACGCAGAGTTTTACGATCTCGCCGCTCGAACCCGGATTTGGCCACACGCTTGGCAACAGCCTGCGACGCACGTTGCTGTCGTCGATTCCAGGCGCAGCGGTCACCCAAGTTCGATTCGACGAAGCGCTTCACGAATTTGGGGTGATCAAAGGTGTCAAAGAAGACGTCACCGATGTGATCTTGAACCTCAAAGACCTCGTGCTGCGGTGTTTCAACGACGAACCAGTGTCGTTGCGGCTCGACAAGCGTGGACCCGGCGCGGTGACTGCCGGCGATATCCAGACGACCTCGGACGTCGAAATTGTCGACACCGACTTGGTGATTGCGCATGTCAATGCGACCGGCCGCTTGGCGCTCGACCTTACCGTTGAGCAGGGCCGCGGCTATCTCTCGGCCGAGAAGGCGAAAAAGGCTGGCGCTCCGATCGGAATTATCCCGGTTGACGCCATTTTTTCACCAGTACGGCGGGTGTCGTTCGCGGTGGAACCGACGCGTGTTGAACAAGCCACGAACTACGACAAGCTCACGATCGAAATTGAAACCGATGGTTCGATCTCGCCGCGCGACGCGCTTGCTTCGGCTGCAGCAACCTTGAACTCGCTTGTTGGGTTAATTGCTGGCATGTCGGATGAACCGAAGGGTCTCGAACTCGGTGAAACTGCCGCGGCCGCCGGTCATTCGCCAGACTTCGATCTTGCAATTGAAGAACTCGACTTGTCGGAACGCCCCCGCAATTGCTTGAAGCGAGCGCGTGTCGACACGATTGGTCAGCTAGTCATGAAGACCGAAGACGACCTGTTGGCCATCACGAACTTCGGTTCGAAGTCGCTTGAAGAGGTCATCCAGAAGCTCGACGAGCGCGGCTTGTCGTTGCGGGTCAAGGAGTAATTGCATGCCCCGGCCGAAAAAGGGTGCAAGGTTGGGCGGAAGCCCGCAGCACCAGAAGCAACTGTTGGCGAACCTTGCCGCTTCGTTGATTATCGCTGAAGCGATTACGACCACCGAAGCGAAAGCCAAGCTGCTGCGGCCGTACGCCGAGAAGCTTGTGACGAAGGCGAAGAAGGGTGGCGTCCATCAGCAGCGTTTGGTCGTCGGCACGATTCACGACAAGGACGCGGCGAACAAGCTTTTTGTCGAGCTTGGCCCGCGCTATGAGCACCGTAACGGTGGATATCTCCGCATCTTGAAGTTGGGTCCGCGTCCTGGCGACAATGCTCCTATGGCTCGCGTCGAGTTCGTCTGACGTCGACAAATCTGTGTGTGTTATTTGATAGGCCCCGGCTAGATGCCGGGGCCTTCTTCGTGTTTCCGCCGGGGCCTTCTTCGGGTAGATGCCGGGGCCTTCTTCGGCCAGATGGCGGAGCCTTCTTCGGGTGGATGCGAGGGGGTTGCGCGAAACTCATTGCCTATGACGTTGTTCGAACCGCCGCCGAGGGCATCGAAACACGCGGAGCCGATGTTGGCGGTTCCGGACTCCACTGTGAGGTGCAAGCTTGTTGTTGCATACCACGGACGTGGGTTTCATGGTTTCGCCAAACAACACGGCCAGCGCACCGTCGCTGGCGTGCTGAGCGAGGCGCTGGAAAGCGTGCTTCGCCACTCGGTCGAGCTCACCTGCGCAGGTAGGACCGACGCCGGCGTGCATGCTTGGGGACAGGTCGTGTCGTTCGACGCAACAAATGTTGTCGACATGCGACGGCTCCAACATTCATTGAATTCAATGCTCGGGCCCGAAGTCGTCGTGCGAGAAGCCGATGTCGTTGACGAGGAGTTCGATGCGCGGTTCAGCGCGCAGTGGCGTATGTATCGATACACGATCCTGAACCGACCGATCGCTGATCCGTTCCTCGCCGAAACCACCTGGTGGGTTGAACGTCCGCTCGATCTACGCAGGCTTCGGGCCGCAGCAGATGTCTTCCTCGGCGAACATGACTTCGCGGCGTTTTGCCGCAAAGGCCCGCCAGGAAGCACGACCATTCGGACGATGTTGTCGAGCCAGTGGATCGACGCAGGCGACGGAGCACTTCGCTACG